>URXI01000057.1 GCA_900551775.1 uncultured Eubacterium sp.
TTCTGCCCATTGCGGCGATGACCATCGCCCAGATGGCAGAACCCTATCAATATGAAGAGATTGCCCAGAGGACCAGACGGATTTATGAGCGGATGAAAGCCAATCATTTTTTCCTCACTTCCAGCGAGGACAGCGGCTTTGCTGCCATGTTGGCATTATCCGAGAAGACGGACGATGCCCTGGTAGAAGATATGGAAAGCTGTTTTGCTATTCTAAGCAGCATGTCTATGTCCAGCAATGCGGTACAGTCACTGAGTCACGTTCTATCCATCAGCGAAGCGGCGGCGGATGACAAATGCAGGCGCACGGCAGCGCTCTTTGATGCGCTGAAGAAGGCAGGATATAAGTACGGCAAAGGGTATGAGCTGCCGACTTTGGGAGTTTTGGCGCTCTCAGAGGGAGACGTGGAGGACATCGCGCGCACTATGGGGGAAATCGATGATTTTCTGTCGGAGCAGAAAGGCTTCGGCATCTTTGGCATCGGTGCAAAACAGAGATTGATGTATGCAGGGATTCTGGCACAGAGCGAATATCTGAATAAAGACGTCATGAGCACAGCTGCAGTGAGCAGCACCGTATCCATCATCGTAGCCCAACAGGCGGCCATGTGCGCTGCAGTAGCAGCATCGGCAGCCGCGGCATCTGCATCATCATCAAGTTAGAACTAGCGAAAGGGGAAGGGAAATGATTATCATGATATGCCTGGATGACAGGGGCGGCATGCTGTTTAATAAGAGGCGGCAGAGCCAGGATGTGCTTCTGCGCCAGCAGATTTTGACGGAAACCGCAGGAGAAAGACTATGGATGAACAGCTACTCGGCAAAGCAGTTCGCAGAGGAAAGCGCGGCAAATATAGTTGTAGACGAGACTTTTATGGACAAAGCCCGGCCGGGTGACTTTTGTTTTATAGAAAACGTCGCGCCCTCTGCTTACGAAGATAAAATTGAAAAAATCATATTATACAGATGGAACAGAACCTATCCGGGGGATCTCTATTTTGATATTCCTCTGGAAGAACACGGCTGGAAGCTGATCGAAACCGATGACTTTGCCGGCCGCTCTCACGAGAAAATCACAAAGGAGGTATATGAGAGATGAAAAGAATGAGCAAAATTTTGATGCCTCTGATTCTGATTCTCGTTTTGACGGTGACTGGCTGCACCATGGGCGAATCGAATTCTGACGGCACGATGCACGCGTCCTCGGCGGAGTCTGTGGTCAGCCTGGATGAGGTGCCGGAGTACGGGGGCGATCCTTTTGTGGTGGTAAACGACAATGAACCGTCTTTCAGCAAGAGTGACTTGCAGTCGGCGTCTTTTGAGGAGTACAGTAATCTGGACAATCTGGGCAGGTGCGGCACCGCCTTTGCCAATATCGGCAGGGATCTGATGCCCACGGAGAAGCGGGGCAGCATCGGTTCCGTAAAACCCAGCGGATGGAAGACCGTCAAGTACGACAATGTGGACGGCAAATATCTCTACAATCGCTGCCATCTGATCGGGTATCAGCTTACAGCGGAAAACACCAACGAAAAGAATCTGATTACGGGAACCAGGTATATGAACGTGGAGGGCATGCTGCCTTTTGAAAATCTGGTGGCAGACTACATCAAAGAAACGAACAATCACGTGCTCTATCGTGTGACGCCGATTTACGATGGGAAGAACCTGGTGGCAAGCGGCGTGCAGATGGAAGCGGAATCTGTGGAGGACGAAGGAGAAGGCGTCAAATTCAACGTCTATGTCTACAACAACCAGCCAGGCATTGTCATTGACTATGCCACGGGTGACAGCCGCAGGGCAGGTGATACGTCAAAGAAATCTGATTCATCAAAGGAGCAGACTTTTGTGGTCAATACCAACACTTACAAATTCCACAAGCCGTCCTGCAGCAGTGCCAAGGACACGAAAGCCTCCAACAAAGAGACACTCCGGTGCCTGCGCCAGGAGCTGATCGACCAGGGCTATGAGCCGTGCCAAAGGTGCAGGCCGTAGCTGCCCGCTGTGGCAGAAGTAGACACAGGATGTCTACCAGGACTAAATACGATATTTCTCACTTTGTGTCGTGTTAAATGCCGCCGGTTTTGTGTATCCTGTCAGTGAAAGGAGGAAATTTCGTGGATCAGAAAAAAACGGGCCGCTTCTTTAAAGAGCTTCGCAATGAAAAAGGATGGACACAAGAGCAGTTGGCCGAAAAGTTGAATGTGTCGGGAAGAACCATATCGAGATGGGAAACTGGAAACAATATGCCTGATCTAGACATGCTGATTGAAATGGCCGACTTCTATGACGTGGATATCAGGGAACTGATTGATGGAGAAAGGAAAAGTGAGAAGATGAATAAAGACATGGAAGAAACCGTATTAAAAGTAGCTGACTACAGTAATGAAGAAAAGAACCGATTGATGAAAAAACTGCACTATTTTTCGTGGGCAGGGGTTATCACATTTATTGTTTTTCTCGTGCTGGATGCCATGGATTTAGCAGACAGTGGGATAACGGAACACATCGCCTCCCTCTGCCTGGGATTTTCTTTTGGCATGCTGATCGTAGCGGTCCTCTACACGGCCCGCCATATCTATAAGTTCAGAGCATTTAAGAAGAGGGTATTTCAACAGAAATAAACGATATGTCCGAGGGACGCCGATGAGGCGTCCTAATTTATTTTTTGAAAAATATGTAACATTTATCTGATATAATTGTTATATAAATAAAGGATACGCTTTAGGAAAGTGAGGTGAGAGGATTGGACAACCGTCTGCTGGAACAGATGTATGAAGCCTACTATCACGAACTTTATATCTACGTCTATTCCATCTGCAAAAATCACCAGGCTGCGGAAGATATCCTGCAGGACACTTTTTTGAAGGCGATCCTGTCTCTGCCCCAGGGTCACGGCAATATGAGGGCGTGGCTCTACCGGGTTGCCCGGAACCTGGCCTTGAACCAGATCAAAAAGAATAAACTCACGTCAAAGACGGATCTTACAGAACCTGCGCAGGAGGAAGAGGAACCGCTCTCAAAGCTGATCAGGACAGAGACCTACCAGCTTCTCTACGAGGGCATTGAGAAGCTGCCTAATCCCAAGAAAGAGATTTTGGTGATGCAGTATTTTGGCAGACTGCGCGTGAAGGAAATTGCAGCGATTCTGCAGATCAGCCCGGAAAATGTCAGAGTCATCGCAAACCGGGCGCGCAGAGAACTGAGAAATTACATGGAGGAACGAGGAAATGACTTACCGTGAATTGATAGAATTATATAAGAACGGCCGTCTGGAAAGGGAAAAGGCCGAAGAGGTGGAACAAGAGATTGAAAAGCATGAGGCGATCAGCGAATATCTGTGCGATGAGCTAGAACTTGACGATGCCGCGCCGGAGGGTGCTGCTTCTGATGAGGCGTCTCAAGACTTTGCCAAGATGATGAAGCGTTCGATTAGAAAAGCATTTTTGAAACTGGGGGTTACAGTCTTTGCTGTCACTTTGATCGCCGTACTGTTTATTCAGTTTGGTCTGCCGAAGATTGTGGAACAGAGATATTATAATCCGGCAGAAGTCATCAGCGACACGGTGAACGAAAAAAATAATGTGATGAGTCGTGACTTTGCCGTATATACGGAGCTGACATCGCCGGGATACTACAGAGAGTGTGTAGATGTGGACAACAGGGGCTACGGTAACTATGAAATCTATATCCGGCAAAACTATGGCTGGAACGACGATTTTACCAATATAGCCGGTAAAATCGAAAAGGATAAGCTGACTTACTATGGTGATAATCCCTTTGGCGAATCGCTCTGGGACGGAATAGGATGGTATGATATTACTTCTTCGGACCAAAAGAACATTGATAAACATACATTGCTCAGCAGTATCAGGGGAGCGGATCAAACGACCGAGGACAAAAATACCGCAAAGAAGAGGCTCGGTGAACTTGTCAGCGGAGAAATGTATCTATGCTACGTGACATTGGACAAACAGTGTGAATATGAAGACGTACATCAATTCATTTTTGACAGTGGATTCGGAAGCGAATTCTGGAGCGCTGTAAGAACAGATGGAGATACATGTGCCAACCTATGGATGAAGGGAGATTCGACTTCCTGCACTACTATGGATTGGGATGAAGAAAAGTATCCGTACTTGTTCACCTGGAAAATTCCAGCGAAAAGTACCGGTGATGATTTAGATAAGCAGTATGAGAATATCAACACCAACGAAAATATGAAGACGCATTTTCTGAGCATGCTGTCCTATCTGCAGGACCAGGAAAAATTCTGCAAGATGATGAATCTATCGAGAGGAAATCTTGCTCGTATAGAAAAATACGTGAGGAAGAACGGCTTGCAGATAACTGGCTTTGCAGCGGTCATGGACAAGGACACTGCGTTGGATTTTCTGAACCAGAAGGAGGTCTATACTGTCAAAGCTGTAGAATTGAAATAGGGGTTTGCCATATAAAGTAAAGATACACTTCCGATAACCACAAATTACTGGAAGTGTATCTTTTTTAAGAAAATTCATTTACTGATTCGATAAGAATAAACCACGTCTGCAACCAGCACAGCCATACAGACAAGAAGCCCAAACCATGCGCACTTTGCTCCGCGCAGGAATACAGCGCTGGCGATTAGCAAAAATCCCGCAGCTATGGAAGTGGCCCCGGCGAATCGCTGTGATTTTGTCCACGCGACATCATTTTTCATGCTTCACTTGGTTCGGAGGCCAAAAAAGGAATTCCGATGAACCTTTGGCATGATGGCTCCCACGATGATGAAGAGGACACCGAGGAGAGCGAACATTGCACTAGGGATGTCAAAGGTCGTCTCCGAAAGATTCTCCATCTGGGCAAAAGAAGTGTAGAGAAAATAGAGATTCATGATATTGAAGATTGCGAGAGCAGCGATGTTGCTGAGCAAACAATGCTTCTCGCTATCCCTTCTCTTTCTTTCCCATTCTGGTGTCTTGCGGTCCATCTTGTCAGAAATCTTCGCCATCAAAAGCATGAAGATTCCGAATGCAACGGCGATGACAGGCAGAATCAAAGACTCGTATTTGCTGCCCCAGCGATCGACCTGACCGTTGAAGCCATAATGTGCCGGAATTCGCTCTGGGAGATAGCACATGGCTACAATGGTTACAAATAGGGGAAGAAGCATCAGGATATAGCTGATGATTCTGAGCGTCCGTTTATTCATTCCTATCGCCCCCTTTAAGCGTGGCCTATATTTGAACTGCTATTTTTTTCAATTATAGCTCTGCCTATTGTTGAAGTCAAGGAAGTTGGTTATTTTGCCGTGCTATTTTGCTCAGGGCCATCCAATTCTTTAAATAAACGTAAGACAAAATGCCCTGGACTGAACTACGTTAAAGAGGCTTAGAAGGACTGCATGCGATACGGTTTACCCGTCATTTTACAAAAAAGGATCAAAAACACCTAAAAATCTCGGTCGCTTAGGCGCTGTAACGGCAGCCTAGGCAAGGGAGGCAACGAAGTTTCAACGGTTACAGCCATCGCAACAGGCAGACTCACTTTGCCCCCCCTCGGATTTTTTAGGCGTTTTTGCATTTTTTTGAGGCAATAGAGGGTGTAAACTGAACTATCTGCTCGTCAGTGCGGTGTTGATGACAAATTGATTCTGCAGGACGATTGAGAGCCACATAAGCCAGCTCCATGGTTAACCCTTGAATGAAACCAGCCAATTTGGTTGGTTTGACTTTGTGAAAGATGGTCGTGTACCATGGAAAGAAAGTGTGGTATGATTAGTCCAATGAAAGAACCACAGGAGGTAGGAAGATGAAAATCAATGATTTCAAATTGGAGTGTTACTTTGGCCTGTATGAGTTTACAGCACCATATTTGTTGACCCAGTCAGACTGTGAGTCGATGACGACGGAGGAGCTTCTGTCCATGGAGCCGGGAGCCAAGGAAGGTTATCTAAAACAATGGCTGGGTTATACCGAGACGTGGGGCGACCCACAGCTGAGAGAGGTCATCGCAGGATTATACCAGGACATGAAAGCCGAGAACATCTTGGTATTTCACGGTGCGCAGGAAGCGATTTTTGCCTATATGAACGTGATGCTGAATCCGGGAGACCACATGATTGCCATGTATCCAAACTACCAGTCGGCCTATGAGGTGGCAAATTCCGTACCGGACTGCTCCTATACCAAATGGTGGGTCAAGGACGGCGGCGACAAATGGACGGTTGACTTTGATGAACTGGAAAGCCTGATTCAGCCAAACACTAAGGTGCTGGCTATCAACTCACCGAATAATCCTACTGGTTATACCTTTACGAATGAAGAGATCAAGCGGCTGTGCAAGATCTGCAAAGAACACGATATCTACTTATTCTCGGACGAGGTATATAAGGGACTGGAGATGGACGGAGAGGCGAGAGACTGGATGGCCGACCATTATGACGGATGCGTTTCTCTGGGCGTGATGTCGAAAGCTTACGGACTGGCAGGCCTGCGCGTTGGCTGGCTGGCTTCCAAGGATACGGAACTTTTGGGCAAAGTCGTTAAATTCAAACATTACATGAGTATCTGCGATTCTGCACCGTCTGAATATCTGTCAAAGGTGGCTTTGAAGCACAGTGATGAGCTCCTTGAACGCAGTCGTCAATTAATTATAGAGAACATCAAATTGGCAGACCAGTTCTTTGATAAGTACGATTACTTATTTGAGAAAAAAGCCATCACCTGTGGACCGGTGGCATTCCACAAACTTTTGATCGACATGCCTGTAGACGATTTCTGCCAGATGGCGGTGGACAAGAAAGGCGTCCTGTTGCTGCCGGCAGGGATTTATGACATGGAGGGACAGTATTTCAGAATGGGTTACGGCAGAAAAGCCGTGCCGGAGGCGTTAGAAAAATTCGAAGAATTCCTCATTGAAAACGGATTTACGAAATAAGGGGGAAATGATGAAAACAATGTTGCTCAGCATGGCGGATGTTGAAAAATCACTGTCCATGAAGGAAGTAATTGCAGCGGTGGAAGAAGGGTATCTGGCCTTTGAAGAGGGCAGGGTACAACAGCCGGACATCGTGTCCATGGAGATGCCAGGGCACAATGGAGAAACTGACATCAAGTCCTGCTACAATGCGTCCAACGAAAGCGTATCCGTAAAAATTGCTTCCGGGTTTTATGACAATGGAAAAGATAACGATCTGCCCACGATGATCGGGATGCTTTTACTCTTTGATGGCAAAACTGGCGCACCCTTATGCGTCATGGACGGCAGCTTGATCACTGGAATCCGCACGGGAGCCGCCGGAGCCATTTCGTCAAAGCTTCTCGCCCGAAAGGACGCAAAGACAGTAGCTGTCTTCGGAGGAGGCGGCCAGGCCAGGATGCAGGTTTACGGACTTTGTCAGGTCTTAGACATTGAGACCATCAAAGTTTACAGCCAGTACCCGGGGGAACTGCACGCATATCAGGCTGACGTGGAGAAAGAGACTGGCAGAAAAGTGATTCTTTGTGATTCTGCTGCAGAGGCGATGGAAGGTGCAGATATTGCCATTTCCACCACGCCGTCAAAGGGATTTTTGGTTGACAGCAGTCTGGTCAGGACGGGGATGCATATTGTCGCTGTCGGTGCTGATATGGCAGGCAAGAATGAGTGGGATCCGCAGATTTTTAAAGGAGCAAAGGTGGTCAATGACAGTATTCCTCAGTGCATCAGCCGTGGTGAGACGCGGAACGCTTTGATCTCCGGGGTGATCACGGAGCAGGAAATCCATGGAGAAATCGGAGAAATCCTGGCAGGAAAAAAGCCTGGCAGAGAATCAGATGAAGAGATCACCATCTTTGATACCACAGGAATGGGAATTCAGGACAACGTCACAGCGATGAAGGTTTATGAAATTGCAAAAGAAAAGGGTCTCGGCCAGTGGTTCGAGTTCCTGTAGGAAAAGAGCGCCAGACTCGTTATGAGCCTGGCGCTCTTTTAGAATTTTGCAGCGCTGATTTAATATTCTGCCAGTGCGAAACCTTGTTTTACTCATGGTCGTTTTATGGTACAATAGAAAGAAAGCCAGCAAGAAATTGTAAGTTATCAGTTAACAGGACGATTTTGGAGGTACTGCTTTATGGGTAAAATAGTGAAAGACACAATTCATGCAAAAGGTCTTGAAATCGGTATTTATACACAGGATTTTGAAAATGAATTTATATCGCTTACGGATATAGCAAGATATAAAAGTGACGATCCAACAGCGGTAATACAGAATTGGATGAGAAATCGGGATGTAATAGAATTTTTGGGATTATGGGAAAACCTACATAACCCTGATTTTAAACCCCTCGAATTCGAGGGGTTTAGAAAAAAGGCCGGAGCAAATGCTTTTACAATGTCTCCAAAGAAGTGGATAGAAGCAACCGATGCAATCGGCATCGTTTCCAAGGCGGGTCGTTACGGCGGGACCTATGCCCACAGTGACATCGCCATGTCTTTTGCGACTTGGATTTCGCCAGAATTCATTGGAACCGTATTCGCGAAAATAGATTGGGGATACAGAGGGAAATGTAATGATCGAATTCGAGTGGAAGCCTGACAAGGCGGCAAAGACGCCGATTTACCGGCAGATCGTAAAATACATCAGTGATAAAATCGCCGCAGGGGACTGGGTCATCGGCAGCCGCCTGCCCTCACAGAGAGCTATGGCTGAGGCTTTTGGCGTCAACCGGAGCACCATCGTCACCGCCATGGAGGAATTGATCTCCTATGGCATACTGGAAAGCGATTTTGGCGGAGGAACCAGGGTCAAAAGCAACACCTGGTCTCTTTTGATGAGTCAGCCGCCGGATTGGAACAAATACATTCAAAGCAGCCCCTTCCATGCCAACATTCCAACGATTCAGGTCATCAACAAACTGGAATTCGAGCCAGGCTACATCAGAATCGGAACGGGAGAATTAGCGCCGGATCTGTATCCCAATAAACTTGTTGCGAAGATTTTTCGCAGAATGCCGGAAATGGTGCCTCATCTGGGGTATCTGGGACCGCTGGGTCTTCCAGAACTGGGACGTGCGCTCTCGGAGCGCCTCAAGGCGGAGCAGGATATCGACGTCAGCCCTGCCAATATTTTGGCCGCCAGTGGATCTCTGCAGGGCCTGCAGCTGATCAGCGTCTGCATGCTGGGGCGAGGCAGCCAGGTCTATACAGAGGCGCCGACATATCTCAAGTCCTTGCAGATTTTTCAGTCGGCGGGGATGCATTTACATGGCATACCCATGGACGATGAGGGTATAAAATACTGGGAAATAAAAGACGCTTCCATCGACTCCCTGCTTTACACCATTCCAACCCATCACAATCCGACCGGAATGGTCATGAGTCAGAAGCGGCGGGAGGAACTGCTGGGCTTTTGTCAGAAGAACGGACTTCCGGTATTGGAAGATGACGCTTACGGCCAGCTGTGGTTTGACGAGAAACCACCCAGGGCGATCAAAGCCAGCGACAAGACCGGATCCGTCATTTACATGGGAACGGTGTCCAAGACCATGGCGCCGGGGCTTCGCATCGGCTGGGTCGTCGGACCGGAGGCGGTAGTGCAGAGGCTGGGCGACGTCAAAATGCAGACCGATTACGGCGCAAGCTCCGTATCCCAGTGGATGATGACGGAGCTTTTGACCAGCGGAGACTATGACATCTACCTGGAAAGTTTACGCAGAGAACTGAAGGCACGAAGAGATAACGCCCTGGCAGCACTGACAAAGAATTTCAGCAGCATGGCAACGTGGAGCAAGCCTACTGGCGGATTCTATATCTGGCTGCGCTTTCACAAAAAAGTGCCCATCGACAAGGTCTTCCGCGAGGCACTGCAGCGGGGCGTTTTGCTGAATCCCGGGAACGTTTACGACTATATTGAAAATCACGCCATAAGGATTTCTTATGCTTATGCCGATCCTGGCGATATGACAAAAGCGTTGGAAATTCTGGCATCCATTGTAGAAAAATATTATTAGAGGTAGTTACATGGCATTTACACATTTACATGTTCATACAGAATACAGTTTATTGGACGGTGCCGCCCGCATCACCGACGTGGTGGCAAGAGCAAAGGAACTGGGCATGGACTCTCTTGCGATTACAGATCATGGCGTCATGTTCGGTGTCATCGATTTTTACAAAGAATGTAAGAAACAGGGCATCAAGCCGGTCATCGGCTGCGAGGTCTATACAGCGGCGAGAACCATGCTGGATAAAGACGCTGACAAGGACAAGTACCAGGGGCATCTGGTCTTGCTTGCAAAAGATAACGACGGCTATCGGAATCTGATCAAAATCGTATCCAAGGGTTTTACAGAAGGATACTATTACAAGCCTCGTATAGATAAGGAAGTTCTGCGGGAACATAACGAGGGGATTATCGCCCTTTCCGCCTGTCTGGCCGGCAAGGTGCAGAACTGCCTGCTCAATCGGGATTACGATGGCGCCAGGACAGAAGCCATGGCCATGGACGAGATCTTCGGCCACGGCAATTTCTACCTGGAGCTGCAGGATCAGGGTCTTGAGGAAGAGGCGATGATCAACCCCAGCCTGGTGAAATTATCAAAGGAACTGGACATCCCTCTGGCAGCGACCAATGACGTGCATTACGTCAGGCAGGAGGACGCGGAGGCCCACGATGTACTACTGGCCATTCAGACGGCGACCACCATCGACGACGAGAAGCGGATGCGCTTTCCCAACGATCAGTTCTATCTGAAGAGCGAGGATGAGATGAAAAAGATCTTCGCTTATGCGCCGGATGCCATTGAAAACACTCATAAGATCGCAGAGCAGTGCAACGTGGAGTTTACTTTTGGCGAATACCATCTGCCGGAGTTCATACCGCCTGAGGGCAAAACCAATCAGCAATACCTCAGAGAACTTTGTCAAAGCGGATTACGAGACAGATACGACCAAGTGACGGAGGAGCTGCAGGACCGATTGGAATACGAACTTTCGGTCATCGAATCCATGGGCTATGTGGAATACTTCCTCATCGTGTGGGATTTTATCAACTTTGCGAAGATGAACAATATCATGGTGGGACCGGGCAGGGGCTCGGCTGCCGGAAGTCTGGTGGCCTACGCCTTGAAGATCACCGACATCGACCCGATCCGCTACAGCCTGATCTTCGAACGTTTCCTGAACCCTGAGCGTGTCAGCATGCCGGACGTTGACATCGACTTCTGCATCGAACGCAGAGGCGAGGTCATCGATTATGTCATCAAAAAATACGGCAAGGAGAACGTCTCTCAGATCATCACCTTTGGAACCATGAAGGCCAAAGCGGCTGTCAGAGACGTGGGACGAGCCCTGAATCTCAGCTACGCCGAGGCTGACAAGGTCGCCAAGGCGATTCCTTTTGATCTGAAGATGACCATCGACAAGGCGCTGGAAATGACCCCGGAACTTAAGGGCATGTACGATTCCGATGACCGCATTGCCAAGGTCATCGACATGTCAAGGGCGATTGAAGGCATGCCCCGCCACGCGTCCACCCATGCGGCAGGCGTAGTGATATCAAAACTGCCCCTGGACGAATACGTTCCATTATATATGTCCGACAAAGGGGTCGCCACCCAGTTCAATATGACCACCATTGAAGAACTGGGGCTTTTGAAGATGGACTTTCTGGGCCTGAGGAACCTGACCGTGATCAGGGACGCTTTGGAACTGATTGAAAAAAATTACGGCGTGACCATCGACTTTGCCAGAATGGGTTACGATGATCCATCTGTCTACGAGATGATTGCCAGCGGAAATACTGACGGCGTATTTCAGCTTGAAAGCGGCGGCATGACCCAGTTCATGAAGAACCTGAAGCCGACCTGCTTTGAGGACGTCGTGGCAGGCATTTCTCTCTACAGGCCGGGACCGATGGATTCCATTCCGAAGTACATTGAGTATAAGAAAAATCCGCAGAAAATCAAATACGTAACACCGGAATTGGCGCCGATTCTGGACGTTACTTACGGCTGCCTGGTCTATCAGGAACAGGTCATGCAGATCGTGCGGGATCTGGCCGGCTACAGCTTTGGCAGGTCTGACATCGTGCGCCGCGCCATGAGTAAAAAGAAAAAGGACGTCATGCTGCAGGAAAAAGAATACTTCATCAACGGAAAGACCGATGAAGAGGGGAATATTGAAATCATGGGCTGCGTGCGCAACGGCATTTCCGCCCAGGCGGCAGAAGCCATCTTTGCAGACATGGAAACCTTTGCCCAGTACGCCTTCAACAAATCCCATGCGGCGGCTTATGCGGTGGTAGCCTATGAGACAGGCTATCTGAAGAAGTTTTATCCGGTAGAATTCATGGCTGCGCTGATGACCAGTGTTATGGGAGATGCCAAATATATATCCAAGTATATCAGAAACTGCCAGGATATGGGGATTGAGGTGCTTCCTCCGTGCATTAACGAGAGCGGTAAAAAGTTCACTGTGGTGGACGGTAAGATCCGATTCGGTCTTCTGGGCGTGAAAAACGTCGGAGAAGGTGCTATCGATGCCATCATCAAAGCCAGAGAAGAAAAGGGAAAGCCGAAGGATATCTTCCAGTTCATCAACAACGTGGAAATCAGCGAGGTCAACAAAAAGACGGTGGAGAGCCTGATCAAAGCCGGTGCTTTGGACTGTCTCAATACCAACAGGGCCGCCCACTTGGCCGTCTATGAAGGTCTGGTGGAATCGGCACAGAACAATGCCAAGAAAAACATCGCCGGACAGATGTCTTTGTTCCAGATCAGCAGTGAAGAGATGAGCACCGGCGACACGTCGGGAACGCTGCCAAAGGTGAACAACTTCAACAAGGACGTGCTGCTCGCCATGGAAAAGGAGATGGTGGGGGTCTACATCACCGACCATCCGCTCAACGAATACACGGACCGCATCAGAAAACTGGTCACGACTACCAGTGAGGAACTGGCAAGCGCCGCAGAAGCGGAGACGCCTGACGGACACATTAAGGACGGCATGGTGGTCACCATGGCGGGCATGATAGCCGGAAAGAAAAATATCGTCACCAAAATCAACACGATGATGGCCTTTGTGGATCTGGAAGACCTGTACGGCGAAGTGGAAGTCGTGGTCTTCCCTAACGTCTACGAACGCTGTAGAGAGGCGATTGAAGAGGATAACGTCGTGGTGATCAAAGGTAAACTCAACTTCAAGGAGGAGGAGATGCCAAAGCTTTTGGCTGATTCTGTAGTGGATATCGATGCCGTGGAAGAGAAGCTGGCCGGGACAGCGGGAGCGCCTTCCAGGCAGTCTTCTGGCAGTGGGGCAGGTCCTGCGCCAGATCCGGTCAAGGTGAGAATTCCAGCGGAGGCGGATGAAGAAGCAATGCTCGAAGCACTGCGGGAAATCTTCAGTCGCTATAGAGGAAACGCACCGGTTCTGCTCTACCTGCAGAGCGGGAAAATCTTGAAAACGGGACAGGGTGCAGGGGTCTATCCGACCATCGAATTCTTTGATACAGTGGCAGAAATCGTGGGACGGCCCAATATCAAAGGCCGGCCGGTGTTCTAAATTGATACGACAGGAGGAGATTATGAAAAGAATAGGAGTATTAACCAGCGGAGGCGATTCTCCAGGCATGAACGCGGCAATCCGGTCCGTAGTGAGATGTGGAATCGAGGAAGGAATGGAAGTCTATGGAATTTATAGAGGGTTTGAGGGCCTCATGGATGGTGAGATAGAGGAGCTCACCCGGAATTCTGTAGGAGACATTCTGCAGCGGGGCGGTACGATTTTGAAGACTGCCAGAAGTGAGAAGTTCAGGACAGAGGAAGGACAGGCTCATGCGGCAGCGATACTGGACACCTTCGGCATCGAGGGACTTGTGGTCATCGGCGGAGACGGATCTCTGCGCGGCGGGGCAGATCTTGCGAGAAGAGGTGTCAGAGTCATAGGACTGCCGGGAACTATCGACAACGACCTGGGTTATACAGATTACACCATCGGTTTTGACACGGCGGTCAATACGGTATTGGAGGCCATTACGAAGATTCGGGATACATCTTCCTCCCATGAGAGGACAACAGTTATCGAAGTCATGGGCAGACACTGCGGGGACATCGCCCTCTTTGCCGGGCTGGCCGGAGGCGCCGAAGGCGTTTTGATCCCGGAGATTGAAAATGACGTCAATGAACTCTGCAAGAAAATCGTCATGGGGGCAAATCGCGGCAAACAACACAGTATTATCATCAATGCGGAAGGATCAGGAATCTCTTCTCAGGAGTTGGTCGAAACCATTCAGTACAGAACGGGCAAGGATACCAGGCTGGTCGTTTTATCCTATCTGCAGCGGGGCGGCAGTCCTACACTGCGCGACCGCATGCTGGCCACTCTGACGGGGGCAAAAGCGGTGGAGCTGCTCAGGGATGATTCAGCCAGCAAAGCCATCGGGACTGTCGACGGCGAAATTGCAGCTTATGATTTAATCGAGGCTCTTGCGCAGAAACGAGAGATTGACCGGGAGATGTATGATTTGATCGGTGTCTTGAGCAAATAGAGAGGTTGAAGTATGAAAATCGCAGTAATATATACCAGTAAATACGGAACAACAGAGCAGTATGCCAAGTGGATTGCACGGGATGTGGGCGCAGACCTTCTGAAACAGGACGACTGCAAGGTCAAAGATCTGGAAAAATATGATTGTCTGATCTTTGGCGGACCGATTCACGCCGGCGGAATTTTGGGCATCCGATTTCTGCAAAAGCATTACAAAAAGTTATCTGACAAGAAAATCTTTGTCTTTGCAGTGGGCCTCAATGTGGAAGAACCGGAAGTTCAACAGGAATGCAGAGAAATCAATTTTGTCAAAGGGATCAAGGATTTGCCCTGCTATTTTCTGCGGGGCGGGTACGACCCAGCCAGAGTAACAGGCATGGACAAGAGGCTGATGGGCGTTGTCAGAAAGATGATCGCGGGCAAGGCTCCTTCGGACATGACCAGCTCAGAAAAAGAACTCCTCGAGGCGATCGAACAGGGGGCTGATTATACCAGTTACAGCGCCATCTATGATTTGGTCTATGCAGTTCAAACGTTAGACTTAAAAACGAAAAGCTGGTAAATGAATGCCGCCGATTCTGGTATCATTTGTTTAAGAATTGTTTAAGCACATAGAAAAACCGTGGTCTGCTAAATGAGGTTCACGGTTTTTGATGTTATTCCTGATGTTCAGCCAGGTAATTGAGGATGGCTTCTTTGAAAAACTCTATAAAGATTTCGATGACGGTATCTTCCTTGGCAGGATAGACGCCCAGGGAGCGCTGGATCGCCATTCCGTCCAGTGCCGCTACGAAAAAAGAGGCCATCAGATATTTGTACTTGTCGTTTTCTATGCCGGAAGCGGGACCGAACAGGTCGCCGGCATTTTTGATAGTCGTCTTATAGTTTTTGACTACCCGCTCCTTGTTCTTGTCGTTTTTGCTGATGAGATCGCCCAAAAGTGCGATATGGAGCTTCTGCTCATCTTCTTTCTGAAGACGCCGCCTGACGTTGTCAGCGATTTCATCAAAAATCTCCTGCTGTGTTTTCTCTCCGCTGCCTGCAGCGTGAATCATTTTTTGAGAGAAGTGAATGGACTCGTTAATGATATCCTGGAACAACTCCTCTTTGTTTTTGTAATAGTGGTAGACGGCGCCCGTGGTTACACCGGCTTGAGAGGCAATTTCCCTGACGGTGGTTTTTTCGATGCCCTGGGTACGGATCACACGCATAGCTGCTTCTAAAATTTGCTGTTTTTTTTCTGCATAATTCATCTCTGTCTCCTTGCTTTTTTGAATAGGTGAATACTTATAGATCGATACCTAAATCGTTGTCAATTACCTGGCCGAAGGTGATGGAACCATCGCCAAATTTTTTGCGGATATCATCCATGGTTCGCTCGATGGACTCTCTCTTCTGACGGCTGCCATCCATGGTGCTGTCAAAGAGGGAGAGCTGTTCGTCTGCGGTTTCGTCAGTCAAATTGATTGCCGTAATGGTCAGCAGTCTGATGGGGTCAGCCAGATTCCAGGAGGCTTTGATAATCTCCAGACTGGACGTTCTGATTTCAGAAGCTAGATTTGTAGGCAGGTGCAGTTGCTTTTGTCTGGAAATCGTCTTGAAGTAAGGGTCTTTGATATCCAATTTGACGCCATAAGCCTTCATCTGGTATTTGCGCAGGCGGCTTGCCACAGTGTCTGCCAGGCTGGTCACCGCCGTGAGGATGTCGTCCATTCCTTTGAGGTTTCGTTTGAAAGTAATGCCGTTGCCTACGGATTTGATCTTTTCCCGCTGGTCGTAAAGGGCGACGGGGCTGTCATCAAAACCATTGGCATAACTGTAAAGAACCGGACCTTGCTTTCCAAGAAGTGCCTCCAAAGCAATGGGATCACCGTGCGCCAGGTCGCCGATGGTGTGAATGCCCAGCTTTTCTAATTTTTCAGCAGTGGCCCAGCCAACAAAGAACAATTCGCTTACTGGCTGAGGCCAGAGCAGGCTCTGGTAGTTATCGCGAGTGATTTCCGTGGTCGCATCGGGCTTCTTGTACTCGCTCCCCATTTTGGCAAAAATTTTATTGTAAGATACGCCTACAGATAAGGTCAGGCCAAGCTCTTCTTTGATGCGGTTTCTGATCATGTCTCCAATCTGTCTGCCGGTTCCGAAGAGTCTCTGGCTGGCAGTAACGTCCAGCCATGATTCGTCGATACTGAAGGGTTCTACCATATCCGTGTATTGCAGATAGATTTTGTTGATTTTTTCGCTGTATTCTTTGTATTTGTCGTGATGGGGTTTGACCAGCTGCAGATCAGGACACTTCTTTTTTGCCTGCCAGATGGTTTCGGCAGTGACGACGCCATATTTTTTGGCAATTTCGTTTTTGGCCAATATGATACCGTGGCGGCTTTCAGGATCTCCGCAGACAGCCGTAGGCTTGTCTATGAGGTCAGGGCGGGAAAGCAGCTCCACCGATGCATAAAAACTATTCATGTCACAATGTAATATTACTCTGTCCATACAGTTATTTTACCACAAGAACAAAAGATATCAAATAACATTCACAATTCAAAGTTATATTTATGATATACTAGATACGATTCGGGAGAAAAGGGGTTCTCCCTGATAGCGATTTGATAGTAAAATAAGGGGTGAAAAAATGAATAATATCATGGTCTGCGTAACCAAACAGAAAACTTGTCAGCGTCTGATCGACTATGGCAAGAAGCTGAGAGAGTCTGATGATGACCAGCTCTTTGTCATACATATTGCGAAGAGTGATGATTCATTTCTTGACAATTCGGAGGAAGGCGAAGCACTGGAATTCCTCTATGAGAAAGCGAGAGATGCAGGAGCCAGTCTGACAGTAGAAAAATCAGACGATGTGATGAAGACTTTGATTGACATCGTAGAAAAAAATGGGATTACAGAAGTGATTACAGGGCAGTCTGGAGAAAAAGAAGGCAAAGATTCCTTCCTCAATCGCCTTGGAGAGTATCTTGCGGGTAAGGCCAAACTGATTGTCGTGCCAGCACATTCTTGACGAAAAGCCCGAAGACAAGTATAATAGTACAAGCAATATTAAATATACGCCTAGTCGCAGCCAAATCGAAGATATGGGTGTTTAGGCATAAGGTCTGCCAAACCAAATCAAAGATTTGGGGCAGAACCATTAGGAGGTAAACTGCGTGAGAATATTAACAATAATCGTCGGTGCTCTGCTGACAATACTCGGTGTGTTTTCAGTAGCGAATGCCGGATTATCATTTCTTTCACTGGCCTTTCCCATCGGTGTCGTTCTGATTATCGTTGGAATGGTAGAATGTTTCGCATATAAGAGAACTGTAGAAGACGAAGAAAACAGGCACTGGGTTCTGATAGAAGGGCTGACAACTTTTATACTGGGGATCGTTGTTCTGACTGGACAATTGGCAGCAGATATCGCTGTCCCGGTGGTTTTCGGAATGTGGAGCATGATTTCGGGAATCAGAGGTTTTGTCATCGTTACCCAGGTTGTGGAAACGAAAGAAAAAGATATAGATTTTTACTGGACTGTCGTGGTCAGCGCGTTGAACCTGATCGTGGGTGTGTACACCTTCTTCAACTTGATGCTATTCCACTTGTCCGTGCTGATGATTCTGGGCGTATGCTTTGTCGTACAGGGTGCAAACGTCATCAAAATCGGTGTCGACATTTCTTACTCAAAGCCGGATTTGATCAAGACCAAAGAAGAGAAGATCGCCGATGCAGAGGCGGCGGCAGAAGAGGCGCACCAGGAAGTAAAGAAAGCAATCAAGAAAGCAAGACAGGCGCGCAAAGGGATTAAAAAGGCGGAAGAGTCGAAGGAATTTCACGAGATGATCAGAGAGCCGATCGGGGATACCGGCAGTGAAATGCCTGAGGAAAAGATAGAAGAATAATCATAGAAACAGGGGTGTCGCAAAATAGCTTTGATTCAGCTATGGAACGGCACTTTTCCTTTGTTAGGAGTAGAAAGATATGACAGATATATGTATCATCGGCGGCGGTGCGGCGGGAATGGCTGCAGCA
>URXI01000058.1 GCA_900551775.1 uncultured Eubacterium sp.
AACATGCCTGCCACAGAATCGGCCACTGTCATGATGCCATAGGTATCCAAAATTTTGCTGATGGTCTCTACATCGTTGAGCACGCCGCTTGGCGTATCACAGTGGACTACCGTGGCATATTTGAAATCGTGATCCTTCTCTAGATATGTGCTTAACGCCTCCACTTCTACCGGTCTGTGATAATCTGTCGTGAACAGCACGGGTTCTCCCCCATAAATCCTGACAAAATCAGCAAAGCCTTTGCCAAAGATGCCGTTGTCGATGACCAAACCCCGGTCGCCCGGTTCCGTCAGAGAGGCACAGGCCGCCTCCAGACCCAGAATACCTTCGCCGCCCAGAATCAGCGCCTCGTTCTCCGTGTGCAGCGCCTTTGATAGAAGGCCGCAGGTTTCGCGATAGAAGTCAAAGAATTCCTGATCCAGATCCGGATTGGTGCACTCCAAGCTCCTCGCCATTCTCACATTTTCTCTGACCTGTGTAGGCCCGGCTGTCATAATCTTGTACATAATCTCACCTCTTCTGCTTTATTTTACGAACTTTCGAATCTGCTGTATGAATAAAAGAACCAGGAAACCCGCAAAGCCAACCTGAATGACATTTCCCGGAATCGAGCCCAGGGGTGTGATCCAGTTTCCATACAGAATGACTTCTGCAAAGTAATACCCGACAATTTTAATTACAATCGCAAGAATGACTGATAAAATATTGTTCAGCATCATGCTCTTAAACGGTTTCTTTTCGGCGATGAGGCCGACGGTGTAGCCCATCAGGCCCACGATTAAAAATGTAAAAGGCGCCCATGCGGTCCATCCGCTCATCAGATCAAATAGTCCCATACCAAAGGCGCCTGCGATGGCTCCCGTTTTTCTGCCATAGAGCATGGCTCCGACAAACAGAGGGACATTGCCCAGGTGAATCAGTCCGCCGCTTCCCACCAGGGGCAGTCTGATATTGATCAGCCAGGTTGCCGTCAGGGTCAGCGCAATAAATAATGCGTCAATGACGAGTTCATAAGTTTTACTTCTCTGTGTGTTCTGCATTGTTGTCATCGTTTCGTTCTCCTAAGTTTCATATTTCGCTAGCAAATTAAGGATACTACAAAATTGAACACTTTAAAATATGCAATTATATATTTTTTCATATATACAGTATAGCAGTTTTTGCTGCAAAATAAAAACTGTACCCTTTTTTCATCGGGTACAGTTTTAAAGTTTCTTCTATTCAGCTATTTTTCGTAAGTGTACTGGTAATACGTTCCGCCGGCGTAGATATAGATATCGCATTTTCCATTCTCCGCTTTTTTGGACATGTTCAGCACGCCGTAAGTCGTCCGGCTCGTTCCAGCCGATAGCTTTTCGTACTGGGTGATATTGGCTTTTTTCTCGTCGTCAGATACCACAGTGCCGGCATTGGAGATTCCATCATAAAACGCAGTAACGCCGTAGAAGTCGTAAGCGTTTTTCTCTTTCTCAGAAAGATTCTTTGTCTTCATGTTTACAACTAGCAGCTTATTATCAGCACCTTGTGCTTTGTAATAATTGTAGTAATATCCCGGATTGGAAGGGACAATTTTGCTCAGGAATTTCACGCTGGTCGGTGTCAGTTCGCAAAGTCCGTCTACAGTGATCTTTTTGTTCAGTTCCAGCTTTTCTGTCACTGCAAAAGGTTTTGTCGTATCGATGGTCAGTTTGTGATTATAGATCGGCTCATCGCCATCCTTGGTAAATGCAAACTCGGCAAGCGTTTCTTTATTTGCAGCAGAAGTGTCCATTTCGGTAATGAAATAGAAGGTCTCTGTAGCTCCGGCTTTTAGAGTTACGCTGCTCGACAGTTTTGTTTCATTGTCGGTGAGCGCATTGATCATGTTCGCAGTAAAAGTGTCCTCTCCCACGCTGAGTCTGAAGGCGCATAAGTCGCTGGCTTTGATGTCTTCTTCGCCCAGGTTTTTCACTTTTGCAACAACCGTGGCATAGGATTTACCGCTTTTTGCAGTAAAACCCATAGGATAGCTGCCGCTTACAGGCGGAAACACTTTGTCCGCGACCAAAACGTTGACCGGGGTGAATTCGAGGTCTTCTCCGATGGTCGTTTTCTCCCCCAGCTTCATGGTTACTTCTTTTTCGCCTCCGCAGGCGTAGATTGCAAAAATTGTACAGACTGCCAGTGCGAGCACTACGGCTTTTTTTAACGTATCTTTCTTCATCGTGTTCTCCCTTCTAAACCAAGAGGATCTGTTAGAGCTGCTGTGCCAGCTTTTCCATCTCTTCACATGCGAAGGATTCAATCTGACCCATATCGCAGGCTTTGGCAACTTCACTATCCAGCGGCAATTTAACCACGTGTTTTACGCCATGGGTTGCAGCAATATCTTCTATGTGGCTGTCGCCAAAGATCTTGTGTTCTTTGCCGCAGTCCGGGCACTTGTAGTAAGACATATTCTCCACGATGCCCAGCACTGGAATTTCCATCAAGTCTGCCATCTTTACAGCTTTTTCTACAATCATAGAAACCAATTCCTGCGGTGAAGTCACGATGATGATGCCGTCGACTGGCAGGGACTGATAAACAGTCAACGCTACGTCTCCAGTTCCAGGAGGCATATCCACGAACATCACGTCAACATCTCCCCAGGTTACATCGCTCCAGAACTGCTCCACGACGCCGCCCAGGATCGGTCCTCTCCAAACGACAGGATCTGTGTCGTTCTCCAAGAGCAAGTTGATGGACATGGCTTTGATGCCTGTCTCTGTTACGGCTGGCAAAATCATCTGATCGTTGCCCTGTGCTCTCTCCTTAATGCCAAAAGCCTTCGGAATGGAAGGTCCTGTGATATCTGCATCCAAAACAGCTACGTTCTTGCCCTGTTTTCTGGCCGCTACTGCCAGCATGGAAGTAACGGAAGACTTTCCGACTCCTCCTTTGCCGCTGACAATGCCAATTACTTTTCTCACATCAGAAAGATCGTTCATCGGTGCTTTCTGAATGCCAGGGTTTTCCTGTCTTTCGTCGCAGCTTGCGCCGCATGATCCACAATCATGATTACAATCACTCATAATACTAATCTCCTCTTCTCTTTAGATAATTATATTTTAAAACATTCCCAGATTTTTATAAAGGAATATCCAAAAAAACATAGTAAAACATGCAAATGCCGAGGAAAAGACGACGCAGTTCCCCGCCAGTTCGCTGTCGCTTTCCATGGTTTCTGCCATGGTAAAGGATGACACCGCCGTCGGTGATGCGAAAATCGCGATCAAGGTGACAAAGGCGATACCTCGAAATCCGAAAAATGCCGCCGCGCCGAGTCCTGCCGCCGGGACGACAATCAGTCTTGCGATGACACAGATGACCAGGTTTTTCCTGCACCTTTCGATACTGCTGAAGTTGAAAGATGCGCCCAAAATCACCAAAGCCATGGGCGTTGCAACTGCTGACATATCGCTGACTACGGTCTCTAAGACCGATGGCAGCTTGATTTCTCCCAATACTGCAATGATACCTGCTGCCGCGCCCAAAATCAAGGGGTTTGTTGCCAGCTTTTTTAAGATATTGACGGGATCGGGTTTTCCGCCTCTGAATACTTCCAGCGTTGCAACTGCCAGAATGTTGTATATGGGAACGATGACGGACACCATCATCGCTGTCACCGCCAGGTTTCCGTGTCCAAACATGTTCACAGCGATGGGAATTCCCATGATGACAAAATTGCTCCGATAGATGGCCTGTATCATCGCGCCTCTGCTCTTCGGCTCTTTTTCAACTCGCAGGACGACGAGCAGAGTAATCAGATACTCAATCAAAACTGCGGCAACACCAAAGGCGATCAGCTTTCCGTCCAGAGCCTCTTTGATGTCTGAACCGTACAGGTTGCGGAACATCATGACGGGAAAGAATACGACGAACACCATGTGATTCAAGTGTCTGACTTCTTCGGCTCCCAGCAGCCGGTATCTTTTGACCAGCATGCCGACTCCCATCAGTATGAACATGGGCAGCACCGCCTCCAATGAGATGACAAAATTATTCAGCATCTGTAATCACACTGTCAGCCTTTTGATCGTGATCGTCCATAGGAATATTACCCGATATCAGCTTTTCAAAACAGATCATGCACGTGGGGAATTTCGTTCCCTTCAGAAATCTGTCGTAATAGCCTTTGCCGTGTCCCAGCCTATTTCCCTGATGGTCGCAGGACACACAGGGCAATACGGCGAAGTCGATTTCGTCTGCTTCGATTATCGGCAGCTCCGGCAGCGGCTCCAAAATGCCGAACACGCCGGGTTTCAGGTCTTTGTTCAGATCACTGATCTGGCGGACTTCCATGATGCCGTCAGCTACGCAGAGCGGCACGCCCACCCGCTTGCCACTCTCCAGGGCATCCTGCAGGATTTTGACGGTATCCGGCTCTCCTCTGGTTCCCACAAAACAAAATACGGTTTCGGCCGTCCGATAGGCTGGTTCTGCCATCACTCTTTTACAAATGATATCGCTGGCCTTTTGACAGTAGCTTTCTTCCAGCAGCGCTATCCTCGCCTTGATTTCTTTTCTTAAGTTTTTCTTTATTTCAATCTTATTCATCATTTATAGAACTGACATCCTCTGCATTCCGGCCGCTTTGGATTTTCCGGATCGCAGTGAAGAGGAAGAATCCGCAGGTCGTGGCTCAGCTTATCTCCCATCAGTGATTTGAGCGCCGCGATCTGGCACAGCGTGCCCACGAACTCCGTAACAGTGCCCGATTTGACTTTTCTCATGGTCTCACGATAAACCTTCGCCATATCTCTATGGTAGTATTCGTCATTGTATTCGTAGAACTCCTCGAAGGTCGGCAATTCTACAGGGTTGTAAATCGGACAGTACAAAATGCAGTTGTTGCATTTCTGACATCCGTCCTCATTCTTAATCGGTTTCTTGGTACCATTCTCGTCTTTTACAATCTTGATGCACGCGTGCTTGCAGCCCAAAACACAGGCCTCACAGCCGTTGCAGTTCTTTACTTTATCCGTTAGTTGCATGAAATATCAGCTCCTTTGTTTGTTACAGAGTTATTCTAACATGAATATACCTTTGAGAATTGAATCGGAATTCATGTTTCAAGGGTTCCTACCTTGCGGCAACGCCGCAAGATCGTGGAACCATTCTAACATGTGCATTCCTCTGAATATACAATCGCAGCACATGTTTCAATAGTTCCTACCTCTCGGCAACGCCGTGAAAGATATCGGAACTATTATAACATAAATGTCTCTGAAAAGATAAATTTCTAAATTTTCTATTATTTTTGCAAAAAGTATTGACATTTGTGCAGGGTTGTATTATTATAATCTCAACAGAAAGAAAATACATTATTTACAGATAAAAAGTTATAGTGTATGGAACTTATGAAATCTACAGAAAGGAGCGAGGGAAATGTTGAAGCGTTTTTTAGGACCAGGAGACTCATCGGTGGCAGGACCTTCTGCTTCAGAAAGATTATCACGATAGCCAGAAATTCTAAGAGTAATTACTGAAAGGTATGAGGGGATAGACCCACCTACATAAACTGGCAGAGACAAGATAGACCAATCTGAAGTAGAAGTTGTACCAGCCAGAAATCAGTCGTTGCTTATAGTTGAACAGAAAAGGATTAGTATAAACATTAATATAGATTAATTATTATCGTCCCTTAAAAAATTAAATATAAGCATTACTTGAAAGAACTGATTCATATGGATCAGTTCTTTTTTTCGTGCTAAGGTTCCAACGCGAATAAACAAGACCCATTCATCAATAATGATAAATGGGTCCTGTGCTATTGCGTGTTTAAGCATCCGTGAAAATCAGATCTATTTCACATATACCTTTTTGGTTACAGTCCAGTTGCCCCAAACTTTTGTTCCATCTGACATGGTTTTATAGGAGCGTACTTTTACAAAGTATGCTTTCCCGTGGTTAGCTTTTACGGTCCTTGATACAGTTGAATCACCGCCTGCATCCTGTGACACGTATACACTCTTATACGAGCCCATTCTTCCATATCGAATCTGATACTTCGTCGCACCTGCAACCTTTGTAATTTTAGTGGTCAATTTTCCATAAGCGTTAGAAGAAACTTTGAATGATGGTTTTTTCGGCTTTACATCAACAGTAACTACTTTTGTTACCGGTGTGTATTTTTTGTTTCCGATCGTACTGATTTTTACTTCGGCACGGCCGGTGCCAACTATCGAAATTTCTCCAGTATAGCTATTGACGCTGACGACGGAATTATTACTTGAGGAATAAGAGAACCCTGTTCCGTCTCCCGTCGCTTTTGGATTTACCTTGAATGAATCGCTGGTCAAATATTTTATATATTTATCTTTGTCAACGGTCATTGTCTGTGTAAAACCCGTGATTGTAAAGGTAACGATCTTGCTTGTGCCAGTATATTTTCCCTTTCCGGTCAGAACGACGGAAGCAATGCCTGGCAGAACATTATCTTTGTAATCAACTGTATAGTCAGAATAAGGACTCAGCGTTGTGTATCCGTCTTTGACCGTGACAGTCGGACGTTTTGCATAGCCATCAGCTGCATAGGTCGTCTGCGAAAGTGTCGCAGTACAATTTGCCAAATTGTAATAGTTTGTAATGGTAAAGTAAGTTGACTTTGTTCCGTAGTAAAGCCCTTTGCCAGTTACGGTTACCGTGGCAGTACCCGGATTGATGTTGTTGTAGTAACTTACATCGTAGTATGCCGAGGATACTACTGAATAACCGTTATAAACCGTTACTGTTGGCTTAATCTGATAGCCGGTATAGTTGCTGGTTGTAGGCGATACTGTAATAGAGCAGTTCGCCAGGTTATTCGTCGCGGAAGTCGAAATCGTTTGATATTTGCTTCCGTAGTATGTGTTGTTGATTCCAGGATTCAATGTCACTGTATAAGATGAGGCATACGTTGAATAGGAAGGCGTATAACTCAGCCTGTAGTCGTAGGTGTCCCTCAAAGTTGTCGAACCGTATTTTACGGTGAAGGTCGGATAACCACTGCGATCAAATCCATCAAATGTGATAGTGCAGTTGTTAAGATTCGTTGCAGAACCGTTGATTGTACGCGTTCCAGAATAGTTTTCCTTACCAGTGATTACATAATTACCACCATTGAGTGAAACTGTGTAAGCTGTTCCTTCCTTTAATTTAATTCCGTTATCTTTTACTAGCGGAAGGCCGCTTGCTGAATCAATTGTCACACTTATGTCGCTTGCAGTAAGGGGTTTCGCTATAATTTTAAACCCTGCTGGTGCAGAAACAGAACCCGTCCAGGTGTTTCCCTTTGCGGTCACCGCTACAGTCGGTGTGCCAGCATTTATATTGTTTGTTAATTTAGCTTCGTAGTCATCCTTTCCTGCAGATACACCTGTAGGCAAAGTTTTTTTCTCTGTTAGATTTACAGTATAATCTGCGTCGCTGCTCTGCGCAGTTCCACTATAAACGTATGATGTAGGAGCATTCGAATTTCTATTCACCGTAACCTTGTAATAGTCATTCAAATCATATTTTGCGCTAAAATCTATCTCTACAGTACCAGTGTAATTTCCCTGAAACTCAATACTTGCCTTGTTTCCTGATCCTGCTACTATTGTTGATGGGGTCAACTGTTTAACAGTGTAATCAGTGCCAGCAATCAAAGTTTTCTCACCAAATTTTATTCCTGCTAATGTCGTCTCCCCTGCTTTCGGATTAATAATAGTAATCTGTTTCTTATTATCCTCTGTTGTAATATCTATCGGCTTAATCTTGTAGCTTTTCTCAGCATTACTTCCAGAATATGTTTCGCCTATACCCGTAACTTGCACAGTTATAGTACCTGCATCTGCCATCTTCTTTTTGTCGCTTCGCACGAAGTTAAGAGTATAATGTGTACCTTTTTCTAATACCTCTCCATTAACTGCTACCTTTACATTTGGTATAATTTCGTTGCCCGTATAATTAAAATCCGTCTTTTCTTCACCAACCATTGAGACATCCTCTGGGGCGTAAAACGTTATAGAACTACCCGTTATAGCAGTTGTGGTTTTGTCTCCTCCCCCAGTCGATTCACCATGAGTATTCGTCGCAAACGCCATCCCTGGCATCATGCAGACCACCATCAAAACCGACAGGATTATCGCTAATGTCTTTTTCATAATCTCCATTCCTTTCTTCATTCTCTCTTCCTAAAAACTAGCTTCCATAAACATTGCGGTATATGTGTTTCTCTGCTAACAGAATCACCACTTATGATGCAATGCATGTTTCTTGCGACAACGTCACAAGGGTATAGTCACATTATACCATGACGATTCCTCTTTAAATACAATCAAACGTCATGATTCAATAGTTCCTACCTCTCGACAACGTCGTAAGATTATGGAACTATTATACCATCTCTCCCCAAAAATGAGTATATATTTCTTCAAATATTAAGAAAATTTAAGAATTGATTCTCTTATATAACTTTTGTTCTATCTTTTCGAAGAAGCATTCAGATAAGCAACTCTTTTCCTTTTAACTTTTTCAAAATTATACAAATCGGCTGTTTTAGAAAAAAGTACAAACCACTGAAAATCAGCTATTCTTCAAACAAAAAACCTGTACATTCACAAGATATTTCCCGAACCTCTTGCAAATGCTCGCTCAAAAACTTTTTTCCAAATGTCCAAAAGAAGCAGTTCTAGCAAAAAATCTATCTTCAAAAAAGAAGAAGGGGCTTTGGTCTTTGACCTCAGCCTCTCCTCTTAAACGTTTATTTAATTTTCACTGCTTTTGTGGCAGTCCATGCGCCCCAGACCGTGCCATCTGCAGTTTTCTTGTATGCGCGAACCTTGATAAAGTATTTCTGCCCGCTTTTCAGCTTGCCGAATTCCTTGATCTGTGTCAGATCAGATGTGTCCTCATAGTCCACATATTTGTTATAGTATTTTCCCTTTCTGCCATAACGAATCTGATATCTGCCCACGCCAAGTCCCTTGGTAATCTCTACGCTGGCTTTTTTCTTTTCTGGCGAAGTCACCTCAATCACCGGTTTAGATGGTTTTACGGTCACAGTCACATACTTTTCCATTTCAGGATAAGCCCCCGTCTTTGCCGCTTTGATCAAAATCTTCGCAATGCCTGTATCGACAACCGTCACGTTTCCAGAAGCGTCAACCGTTACAATGGAAGGATCCAGTGAGGTGTATGTCAGCTTTGCATTGCCCTGCGCTGTTGCGCCTAAGTTGAATCTGGCAGAAGCTGGCGTCTTGGAATATTTGTTCCATCTGGTGGTAATCTTCTGCTGTACGCCTTTGATGTTAAAATACAAGGTCTTCGTACCGCCATAATTTCCAGTTCCCGTTATGACCACCGATCCTGTCCCCGTCTGAACATTTGCACCATAGGTAATCTTGTAGTCGCTATACACCCGAAGAGCCAGAGCGCCGTCATAGACAGTCACCGTTGGTTTTAGCTGATAGCCAGTATAGTCCATATCCGGTATATCTGTAAAAGTACAGGTACTGATATCCTTTGAGATTTTAAAACTCAGGGTCGTACTTCCCACGTAGTTTCCTTTGCCCGTCACTGTCACCATACCCGTCGCACCGAGGGTTTTGTTTTCGCCATAGGACAAAGTGTAGTCTACACCTTCTCTCAAAGTGTAAGTCCCGTCCTTCAGTATGACTGTCGGTTTGATCTGATATCCTGTATATGGCTGATTTTCCAGCGGATCGGCTTTGACAGCGCTGATCGCTTTCTGGCCGATCTTAAATGTAATCGTCTTTGTACCCGTATACGTATTCTTTCCATATATGGTCACGGTTGCCGTGCCTACGTTGATGTTATTTGCATAGCTGACCGTATAGTCATACCCCTCTGTCAGCTTACTTCCTGTCGTGTCCGTGACCGTTACCGTCGGTTTCTGCGCCGTCCCGTTATATGCATAAGTGACATTTGGTACAGAAGCATTGCAGTAAGAAATATTTCTGGTGACAGTATAGTATCCGCCATAAGATGGGCTGCTGCTGCTTCCAGCATCCAGATAGGACGACGGATCAAAATTGAACTTGCCCGATTGGAGCATCAATTTATTTCTTGCCGCTGCGACTGGCAGTCCGTTAAAGGTTCCTCCGCTGTAATAACTGCTGTCTTTGACGGTCAGCGTCCCCGCGATGTTGATATAATTTCCGTTATTTAGCGTATGCCCGTTCAGATCCAGTGTCAAATTCTTTCCACTGGGAACGATCGTATTGCTGTATCCAACATTTACATTTTCTAACAAAGCAACAACATCCTTATTTTTTGCCGCAGTAAACGCTTCTCCCAGAGTACCATAAGAAACGCTGCCGATTTTAACGGCATATTTTGCTGTATAAACATACGGGTTTGATCCAGTCGGCCCAGTATAATTGGATCCTGCAAAAGCGCTAGTAGGCAGCTCCACTCCGTATTTTTCAATCCGAGCAGGAAGTTTTACACCGGCATTCATGAAAAACCCGGTTTCGACGATGACTTTCTGAATATCACCGCTGTTTTCTAAAATAGAAACAGTTCCTGCCGTAATAGACTTGAGCACGGCAGCCCCTTTGACATATAGGTTGATATACCCCGAGGCTCTGCTCGGAGCCGAGATGTCGGTTACAGTCGTATTGCTTAAGGTTATATTGACAGTATTAATACCTGTATTGATTCTGGAAACAGTCCCTCCTGCAACAGATAAAGACGTACTTGCAGGTGACAGCATCATAGAAGTGACCGAAGACCCATTATTCAGTGTAAGTACCAGGTTGTCTGTTTCGAACTGATTTCTGAAATTTTGTGCGTCGGCAGTCACATTTCCGCTTAATCTGCCTGCTGTCGGCAAGGAACTCTCGCTGCATCCGCTGAGTCTTCCCCCGCTCATAGTGCCTACGATATTACCTCTAGGTTCTGCGCTCTCGATTGCCACGTTATTGGTGCAATTAGATATCTCAGTGTTATCAGCAGTTTCCACGACAGCACCTCTAGCAATAATTTTTGCCGTAGACCTGCCAGTAACCTGAATGCCGTTAATTGTTGAGTCCTTTGCACTCACTGCAAGTGCAGACCCATTGATCGCGGAATCAAGAGAAAGAGTGATACCTGAAACCGATGCCTTATTCAACGTTCCAAACATCGGCTGCTTTAACCCGCTGATCACATGACCGTTTCCAACTAGTTTTCCAGAAAAAGCTGTAATCTGATCAGGCTGTGTCGTTTCACTTGATATTGTAAAATCTCCTGTAACATTAATCGTAATATTCGATGAATTCGCACCTGCCGTATTGACAGCTGTAATTGCATCATTCAGCGATTCTAGTGAGTTGACATCGTATGTATTACCATTTGCGCTCACCCCGGCAAATGCCATCGCCGGCATCATGCTGATAGCCAGCATAGTAGAGAGCAGCAGTGCTATGATTTTCTTCATGTCCCTTTTCCTTTCGCGTACAAGTATTTTTTGATTGATGTATATATTATAGCATCTACTTATAAAAAGTATATTATAAAATCAAATTATTAAGGAAAATTAAGAATTTGCAAACATAAAAAAGCCCTTGACTTCCCCATACAACTACATTATTGTAAAATATATACAGTTATTTTTTTACATTCAAAGGAGGTCTAAAACATATGAAATCCTTATTTGCAAATGAACGGCGTCGTTATTTTAACATCTACGATGACTGGGTCTTCCACTACATCTTCAGCCGCGACACCGAAGAAAGCAAGCAGGCGCTCATCGCTGTCCTCAACGTCATCCTGCAGCGAGAATCAGATCCCATCATCGACATCCAGATCAAGAATCCAGGTTTCTATGGGGAGCGGGACGAAGACAAAGACTCCGTTCTGGACATCAAAGCGCTGACCGACTCCAACGAAATTATCGACATCGAGGTACAGAACAAAAATCTCAGCTTCTACTGCGACCGCTCTGTCTATTACGGCGGCAGATTGGTGAATTCCGCATTGGAAAAAGGCGAAAAATATGATAAAATGAAAAAAAGCATAGTCATATCCATCGTCAACGGTACTCTGTTCCCAGAAACCGGCAAGCTTCACACAATCTTTCAGCTTCGAGAGATCGAGGAAGACATCCAGCTTTCAGATCGGCTGGAGCTGCACTTTCTGGAACTGGGCAAAATTTTGCCGAACACACCTGTCGATCATCTAGACTCGGTGGAAAAGCTGGCAGCTTATCTCAAGTTTGCCGGCGACGAGACGAAGGAGGACTATATCCAGAATCTGATTCAATCAGGAGGTGACGCAATCAAAATGACGGAACAACTATTCAGAGCCCTGACAGAAGATGAGATTGCCTATGAGAGAAATGAACGAAAACTTAAGTTTGAACTGGATCGCAACACCGAGCTCTCCCTTGCCTGGAAAGAAGGTTTTAAGGAAGGCTTTAATAAAGTCATCGAGGAGGGTATGGAACGATACCTAATAAAACAGGTCTGCCGTAAACTGCTCCTAGGCAAGCCGGTATCACAGATCGCATCGGATCTAGATGAGGATCTGTCCCACATTCAGCGCATCTGCGCTGCCGCAGAAGGCTTTGCCCCGGACTACGACGTCCAGCAGATTTACGAAAAGCTCCAAGCCCCTTCAAAAGAATGACGAGCAATAACCACAAAAGCTGTGACCCCAAAAGCATCCTGGGTATCACAGCTTTTTACACGTTTATTCTGTTTTCTTTCCGATCTTCTCGCCGTATCGGACTTTTGTTTCAATGCCCATGCGGCTGTTTTCCAGTATATCAGCGTCAATTTCTGCCCTGTCTTTCTTGAGACAGAGGATGATCGTGGAGCCGCCGAACTCAAAACGCCCCTTCTCTTCTCCGCGCTCCACCATCTTTTCTTCGTGGTAATTTACGATTTTTCCCACCATCAGCGCGCCAACTTCGATCATCATCAGCGTGCCGAAGTTTTCACTTTTCAAAAAGGAAATGCACCTGGTATTCTCCTTGTAAATGGGATAGTGATCGTTTGCTATGGGATTCACCGTGTGGAAGACGCCGTTGATGATGTGATTGCTGCTCTTCTTCCCCCGGTCTACATAGCAATATCTGTGATAATCGTCAACGGTCAGACGAAAAAGCAGCAGATACCCACCTCTGTACTTCTCTGCCAGCTTTTTGCTGCGCGTGAAACTTTCCATCGAGTACCGGGTGTTTTTGATGGTAAATTCTGCATCCTCAGTAATCTGATAAGCCGTCAGCTTGCTGTCGCAAGGTGCAATCAAATGAGACGGCTCCATGTCTACGGGTCTGCGTTCCGGCCTCACTCTGCGCGTAAAGAAGTCGTTATAAGAATCAAAGCGGCTTTTTTCGTAATCGTCCATAACGATTCCATTTGCCTTGACAAAGGGTTTGATAGCCGCGGCAGAAACCTTGCGGTCCAGAAACCATCCTCCCGCCTTTGACACAGACGGGCGTATCAGAACTTTCACCATCTGGCGGCCAATCCTGCTGCCGTACAACTTCTCCAAAAACTTGTCCTGCCCGTCGTCAGCACCTATGAAATTACCTTCTCTGTCTTTACATCTCATGAAAGCCTCCGTATCACAGTACAAGACCGTGCATCAGTCTATATCTCGAATAGACAAAAGTTATGATAATCGCAATTGCCACCACTGCTACAATCAGCGCCAGAACCTTATTGCTCGGCTTTTTCATCTTAAAATCAGCGATAAACAGCGTTCCTACCGCAAACAGCATGACCATCAAAAGCACCGGGAAGGTGTAAGGCAGGACGAAATGCAGCAGATAAAGCACCGGCAGAATGACTGCAATAGACGTGATCGGCAAGCCGTGATACACTTTTTCGTGCTCCTCTTCTGAGAAGAAATTGTTTGTCTCTACTACGTTAAAATAAGCCAGCCTGATGACACCGCAAATGCAGTAAAAGCCGATTGCCAGCATGCCCAGACTTCCTTTTACGCCCATACAGTAGCAGAGCAGGGAAGGAAACGCTCCAAAAGCGACCACATCACATAGCGAATCCAGCTGAATGCCGAACAGTTTCTCGTTATCCGTGCGATCCTTTTTCCGTCTGGCCACTTTGCCATCGAACATGTCAAAAAAGCCCGAAAGCGCCAGGCAGAAAATAGCAAGCTTGAAGTGTCCGTTAGTTGCAAAGGTCATGCCCAATATGGCCGAAATCAAGCTCATATAGGTGAGTATCACCGTGTAATTGTAAAATCCTATCATTCTTCTTTTCCTCTAAATATCATTAAATATGCAATTGCAGTAAAGACTGCGCTAATAATTAACTGTGTATAATAGCTGATGCCGCGGCTCACAATCATTGCCGGCGTGGTGAGCAAAGCGCCGCAGATCGGTAAAAAAATAAGTTGGAACAAATGCTCGCTGATCCCCATGCCGCCTGGCAGCGGCAGCATGTCTACAGCCAAAGAGATCATGGCCTGTAGTACGACGACTTCTATCACGCCGATATGACTGATGCCGAAGGAACGCAGGACAAGATACGTGATAAAAAACAGACAGCATCTCTGAACAATAGTGATCATAAGCACATTGAACATGACGCCTTTGTGGTTCTGAAAATATACCGAAGCCTCGTGGTAACCGTCCATAGCGTGGTCCAGTCTCGATTCCAGTGCGTTAACCCTGGTTGAATTGCTGATCTTCTTGATCCAGCGAAAAATTGCCATGACCATGCGCTTTGTCATCTTTGGACAAAATACCAGAGCCAGCATACCGCCTACGCAGACTACGTTGAGAGCGACACCCAGGTAGACCCATGGCATCGCCGGTTTCAGGAACTGCATCTCCACAGGCGGGCGCAGTATCATGATAAATAGGCCGAATAGCACCAAGACCAGCTTGTAGGTAATCGTCACGATCAAAAGCACCATGGTGGACAAATGAATCGGCAGCTTATCCTTTTTCATGAAAAGAATCTGCGCCGGTTGTCCTCCCGTTGCCGATGGTGTCACCAGACTGAAGAAGAAGCCTACAAAGGAATATAGAAAACAGTGATTCATTTTCGGTTTCTGGCTCAGTGAGCGCATCAGATAATAGATGATGACAGATTCGCTGAGTATGAAGATGATTACCAAAACGATACCGCCAAGCCAGTAACGAGAATCCGCCTCTTTCATATATATCATAATATCAGAAAAATCCTGATCGTGAAACACATAATACATGGTCGCACTAAAACAAATGATCAGGAATATGATATTTATCAATGTTTTTTTCTTATTCTTCATCTGCAACTTCTCCAAACACCTTTTGATTGAGCCGGTCAAAGAAAGACATCAGTTTCTGATATCCATTGGTATGCAGACTGATTGCAAAGCAAATCAGTGCAATTGCGACACCGCCGACTACATCTATAATGTAATGCTGTTTGGTGAATTGCGTAGAAGCAAAGATCAAAATTGCAAACAGCAGCGTCGCCACTCTATACCATTTGGGGATATCGCCGCATTTTCTGATCCCAAGATAACACATCAGACTGGCGAGGCAGTGAATCGAAGGAAACAGGTTGTAGGGTTCGTCCATAAAATAGATGAAATCCATCGCCATATCCAGCAGCCCATCTCCTGCAGTTTCCGGTCTGATATTAGTAGTTGGAAACGCGATGAAGATTACGCCGCAGATAACTCTGGCCAGCATATCGGCAAATACAAAGCGATACCAGAAGTCTTTTGAATTGTGCTTTGACGTCAAAGCATAACTGAAGACCCAGAAGGGGTAGCTGAGAATGTAGATGGAAACCCACTGCGGTGTGAATGGCACCATCCGGTCAAAAGCCGTGGTCAGATCGTAGTGGTACATTCCCGATGCCAAAAGCTGCGTAAGCCAGTAGACCAGGCAATTGACCCCGAAGCACGCAATCAAAGAAAAGAACGCATAGCTTGGAATAAACTTCTCCATATGCGCTCGATACCACCCGCTAAATTTATCAGTCTTAATCTGCATAATGCCCCTACCCAAATATCGCTAATTTCATTAAACATTATATAGCAGGAAGACGCGCTTTGCAACTATATGACGAAAACCTAAGAAAATCTTAAGAATTTGTCACGGTATTCCAGGCACAAAAAAAGATAGTACCAATTGCTTATTATTATTTCCCTGACTCTTGCTTTCCATCCGGATAACCATAAGTCCTGCAATACGCAATTGGTACTATCTATTCTGCTGTTCTAACACTTCTGGTGGACTCACCCCTTTCATTACTATTTGCAATAACTTTCAATCCAGCGAACCTGCTTCGTCGCTTTCTCTTTGCTACGTATGCTTTATCGCTTTCTTTAAGTAGAGTATAGCATATTTCCTGCAAAAATCAAGGGGTTTTTTTGTAATTTTTAGAAAATTTCATCTATAGAAAATCAAATGTCACCTGCCGCTGGATCCAGCTTTCCTGCTCTGCAGCTTTGATGATATCGCCGTCCATAAAATCGCCGATCAAAAACGGCGAAAAGGGATCGTGCTTGCCCATGTTTGATTCCACCGTATCCTGGTCGTAGTTGGCATAACAATAGAGGCAGCCGTGACCGCAGGTGTTATATGCCCCGATGTCGCTTCCCAGCACACAGCTGCACTCGCTGCGGGTCATAGCGTTTCCCGGCACGATCAAAGGCAGGCCGATGGCGCGCTCCAGCACCTCTTTGGACTGGCAGGCAGCCGCCAGTGTCCACACCAAAGACTGCAAGTTCTGCACCTTCGGCGCAGGTTTTGATGGTCATGCCGTGCTCTTTTCCGATGGCAGCAAAAGCCTCCCCAATGGCAAAACGCTCCTCCCTGGTTACACTGCGCCCCTCTCGGAAATTGCGTTTCGTCTTGTCATAGAGGTCGAGAAAGCTGATGACGCAGTGGTCGGTATAACCCGCCAGCGCCGCTGCCATCTCCGCAAAGGTTTTCAGATGAAACTCCAGAGAGTATTTTTCCGTAATAAAAATCGGATCATAACGCCAGCTGATACGGTTCAGGCCCACCTTCTCCGACAAGCAGCAAAAGCTTTCCATCACCACTTCCTTTGCAGGCACGCGAGGTTCGATATCTCGTCCATAAGGCGTGATGGTCACTGCCCAGAACTGCCGAAAGGCTGAAAGCTGGGCAAGACCGGGCAGCATGGGCTGCGGATTTTTCGTGCAGAAGCTGATGCAGTCTACGACCTCCGGGTCCAGCAGATACCTGGTCACCTGCTGTTGGTTATAGGGGTTGCGGGCGAATACGAACCCTTCTCTGATTCTGTTGTAAAACCACTTACTGTAGTAAGCTGGTATGTCTGTCCTGTTTCCTGTGTTCAAAATCATTTATCTGTTCACAATCTTTCCTATATTTTTCAATTGGATGGAAATGGTTCCATCCGGGTTGTTGATGAATTCCACATACTTGCTGTTTTCCAGGTAGTCTGTGGGGATTTTGATCTCGATGCCCGTGTCGGTTTTGATCTTGTGGCTGCGGATGCTTTTGACCACCTTTGGATTTTCCACGCTGATTTTAGCGGGGATGTCCACCTCCATGGCCTTCTGTTTAAAGGTCTTCTTCATGACCTCATTGTCATAGAAAACCTCTTCACAGAGATCGGAAGGGGTAAATGGCACGTTTTGCTCCGAATTCTCGATGATACAGTTCTTTGCGCGGGACACAGCAATGGCGGAATTGGCGCCATATTCATCTGCCA
>URXI01000059.1 GCA_900551775.1 uncultured Eubacterium sp.
TTTCACATCATCTGGTTTATAGCCCAGCTGTGCCAGCCGCGCCGTCACCTTGTCATCTTCGCGGACCACTGCCGGCCCGCCTTCACTTTGCCCGGTATCCACCAGAACCAGACCCTGCGTATGCTCTATCAAATATGTATACACTGGCATCGAAAGAGGCATCCCCACATCCTTACCCGGTGTCATATGGCTCTTGTCAGGTAATTCAATCCTGCCGGCATACATGACGTATAGCTTCATATCACTGATCATCTCCTCCTTATTTCAGACCTCTTGCTTTTTTGACAACATCGCCTGCCACACCGGCAAACCAGGCATTATCTGGAAAAGTCAATATCATATTGGTGCCGTCTTCCGCCAGTTTCTTCATCTGCTCTGGGTCCGGACCTGGCCAGATCATGTTTTGCTGAATCAGTCCCCGTTCCTTTGCGGCTCTTTGAATCACTGGTACGTACTTGTCTAAGATTTCCTTTGAATTGTCCGGTTCGCCTTTTTTCAGCAGAGAGAAACTCAGGTCGCCCATACCAAATCCGATACCGTCTCTTCCCGGTGTCAGCTCGTCGAGAATGGCCTCCCAGTTTTCCAGTGCACTGAGATCCTCAAAGAGCACGATGGTACAGAAGTTTTCGTTAATCCACTGACGATAATCCACGTAATTATCCAGTCCGAAGTTGCTGTGGCGCACTGCAGGGCACATGCCCAGGGCGCCGCCTCCTTTTACAGATCCTGTCGGATTAAAATGGCAGTAAGCAACTGCATCTGCGGCATCCTGTCCATTTTTGATATGAGGAACAACCACGCCTTTTCCGCCGATTTCAACACAGGAACGGATCAGCAGCGGATCGTTTTTGCCAACTCTGAAAATCGGGGTCAGGTCGTTACATTCACAGCTGCGAACTACATCCTCCATCTGGGTATAATTGACGCGGGTGTGTTCCATATCCATCATGATATAATCAAATCCAGCCAATCCGTATATATCCATCATAATAGGGTAGGGCAGGTAACACTGTACGCCCAGAGCAGCTCCGCCTGCCTTTGTGATTTCTATGACTTTGTTTTCTCTCGTATGATAACTCATTTCTACACCAGCCTTTCTATATTTCTCTTCCTTTAGCGATTACGACAGTCAATTGCTGCCTTCAGATCTTTTCCGTGAAGCATATTTGCAAGGGCATCATTGAGATCCTCCAGGGCATACTTTGTAGAAATCAACTCTCCAAATGGATATTTGTCTCTGTAAGCTTCGATGAATTTGAGCGCTTTGACAAAGTGCCTGATATCCGCCGATCCGCTGCCAATGATCACAGCCTGCTTGTTCATGATATCATTGGGAATGATCTCCACACTTCTTCGAGAGGTCTGACCCATGATCAGATAGGTGCCGCCTTTTGCAAGGTAATCCATGCCTTCGTTAAAAGCTGCCGGAACGCCGGAGCATTCGATGACGATTTCCGCACCGATGCCGCCTGTCATGCTGCGTACATAGTCAGCTCTTTCTTCTGCATCTTTCATTTCTGACAGGTTGATGGTATGAGTAGCGCCCCATTTTTTTGCAAATTCAAGTCTCTCCCCAAAAGCGTCTACGGCGATGATCTTTGCTGCGGCGGATTGTGCTGCCATGACTACCGAGTAAAGACCCACAGGACCCACTCCCTGAACCACTACCGTCGCACCTGTTGGAATGCCGCCATGTACGTTGATTTTGTCGTAGCCATTGACCACGGTTCGGAAGGCGCAGCCTACGCCTAAAGCTTCTTCATCGGTGATCGTATCAGGGATTCTGACAAAATCCGTACCTGCTGTCACCAGCTCATATTCGGCAAAGCCGCCTCTCAGAGCCTTTGGAGGTGCAAACCCGTATCCCTTGCTGGCAGTACACATATACGGCTGCTTCAAAATCCTGCAGGCATAACATTTGCCGCAGAACTGATGGGCCCAAAGGATTCTGTCACCCACCCCTACCGGAGTTCCCGTAACGTCAGTCGTAACGCCTTCTCCAAGTTCCACGATCTTGCCCAGGGTTTCGTGGCCCTGAATCATCGGTGTTGGCGGTTTGATGCTCAGATCTCCCAGATTTTGGTGCACGTCAGTGCCACAGATTCCTGCCAGCTGTACTTTGACCAAAATATCACCCTGTTTTACTTCCGGTATTTCTACATCCTGCATCACGTCTGGCTTTCCGTACTCCACCAGAACCATTGCCTTGCATTTCTTTACATTTTTACTCATTTTAGTTTCCTCCTTAAAAATAACTAAGGGCATAAACCCCGTTGCTTTTGTGTATCAGGTTTTATGCCCTTAGTATAGTCTCACATCTTTCTCTTGTGAAATATGTAAAATGTATTCAATTATCGTGAAAAGGCGATTATTCTTCGTGTGCATGGTAGATTTTCTGTGCAAGCCGCTGCAAATCCAAAATCTCTGGATTGGGATGATTTTTTCTCGTAATACAGCAATAATTGATTTCTACCTCCAAATCATAAAAACCGAATCGCTCAGTGCCGTAAGCACGACACGCGTGATCAGTCAAAAAGCATCCTCTGCCTATTTCTACATTCAGCAGGGCGGCCTCCATAGAATTAACGTATTTTACTTTTGCAGGAGTAAATCCATATTTTTCACTGAACTGTTTATATAGAATCTCTTCACAGCGATCTGCTTTTTGCGAGACACAGATCCATGTCATTTCTTTAAAATCCTCTAAGCTGGCAATGGCAGATCCATACTTTTTTGCATATAGGATTGACAGGGGACTTTTGAACAGTTTTACAGTTTTCCATTCTTCTCTGCCTCTGGCAAGATACTCTCTGGCAAAGATAACATCAAGATGATATTCATTTAAATTTCTGCAGAGTTCATTATGATTCATGCGGACCAGGCTGATTTCTGTTTCAGAATGGCTGGCTTCAAAGGCCTCCAGGACTTCGTTTGCGAGGATATTGATCAGTGTTCCTTCCAGATAACCGATTCGGATCATGGAGGCATGGTTCTTGTGCAGACTGCGCGCCACCTCTATACCGCTTTCAATCATGCTATGTGCATCTTGAAAGGTCTTCAGTATGACCTCTCCCTCTGGTGAGAGTACGACATTTCTTTTGTCACGGAGGAACAGACTGAATCCCAGGTTCTTTTCCAGAGCCTGAATATGTGCGCTGAGCGTGGATTGAGAAATCTTGAGACTCTTTGCCGCTTTTGTGAAATTCAGCTGTTTCCCCAATTCGAGAAAACATTTCATTTGTAACTCTGTCATTGCTTACTTCCTCCTTTTACTCTTATTTTACTCTATCCAGGGATAATATGAAATAAAAAACGTGGAAATGACGGAATCAAAGATTCCTATTTCCACATGTCGCCCGCAAGGGGCGACGCTTCGTAAGGTACGTTCTTTGAAACATACGAAAATACGTCCTTCGGACGATATTTCCTATGTTATAAAAAATCTAACGCGATTTATCGCCTTATCACGATAAAATTATGCGTTTATACTATTTGCATTATTCTGACAATCAGTTTACAGTTAGGTTACGTTACACTTCGTAAACTGTAAAGGAGGTCATACAAGTGAAAGACAGACTTAGCACCGTATCAAAGATCTGTTACGGCTTTGGAGATTTTGGCTGTAATATGAGCAACGGACTGATCGCATCATTCTTTTTAATTTATTGTACCGATACCTTCGGAATTGGAGCCGGTGTCGTAGGCACCATTGTTCTTCTGGGAAGATTTTGGGATATGATCAATGATACCTGGGTCGGTTCCTGGACTGACCGCACAAATACGCCAAAAGGGAAGTATCTGCCATGGATCAAAGCAGGCATCCTGCCGCTGGCTCTCGTCACGATTCTTCTGTTCTGGTCTCATCCGGACTGGAGTCCTATGGCAAAGAATGTTTATGTATTTGTCCTCTATTTTGCCTGGGCATTCGCATTTACCATCGTCAATATCCCTTATACAGCCTTGACCGCTGTCATGAGCCAGGATCCGGGAGAGAGGGCTTCCTGCGCGAGCTGGCGTATGACGTTATCCAACCTGGCAATGATGGTTACAGGCTCTCTGGTCATGCCCTTAATCGGCACTCTTGGAAAAGGAAACAATGTCAACGGCTGGCTATATACCGCCATTCTTCTCTGTGTCGTCGGCTGCATCACCATCTTTATCTGTGCGGCCGTAACCAAAGAAAGGGTAAAAGCGCCTGCATCCGTCGCACTTCAAAAAACACCGATTTTATCCAATGTAAAATATGCGCTGCATAACAAGTGGTTCCTGATTGACGCTCTGGGCATGTTTCTCATGGGATTCACCAATCTAGGCAGGATGAGTGTCATGACTTATTTCTTCATGTATGTATACAAAGACATGGCAGCCATGTCGATTTTCGTCATCGTACAAAGCCTAGGCGGTATCCTTGGCGCATTCTTCTCAGAATATGTAGTTCGCGCCCTAAAAAGCAAAGGAAAGACCATCTGCATTTTCAGTATCGGCATCATTTTATTTTTAGCTGTTTGCTATACACAGAGAGACGGAGGACCTCTATTTCTCGTCACGGCTTTTGCAGCCCAGTTCTGCATCATGTCAGCCCTTTCTGCAGTCTTCGCCTCAATTCCTGATTGTGTCGAATACGGACTGCTAAAGGATGGCGTCAGAATGGATGGATTTTACAGTGCTTTCGGGTATTTCTGGCATAAAGCGGGCATCGCTTTAGGTTCTGCCGGAGCAGGATGGATACTCGCCTTGACTGACTACATTCCCAACAGTCCTCAGCAGCCAGCATCAGCAATCACAGGCATCAATTTTATGTTTTTCTTTCTGCCTATGATTCTGGCGGTCATTCAGATTGTCGCTTTTTCCTTCTACAAACTCGATTTCAAAATGTTCGACGGTATCTTAAAAGAAATTGACCAAAAGTATTCCGAAGAACAATCATGAACTATAGTCTGTAAATGCCGGTGCCATTGGCATCGGTATTTTTATTCCCTTCAAAATAAATTCATGATATACTAAGCTAAAGTTCTTCATTCACCAGGAGGTTGTCATGAATACACAACAGATCGAATATTTCCTTGCCGTCGCCAGCTGTCTGAACTTTACAGAAGCTTCTCGAAATCTGTATGTCTCTCAGCCGTCCATCAGCAGGCAGATTCATCTTCTAGAAGAAGAGTTTTCTGTCATGCTGTTCCAGCGGGAAAAAAGCAAAGTTCATCTTACACCTGAGGGCAAGCTGCTGCAGGAATCCCTGCTTCAATGCAGAGATATTTTGGATAGATGTAGAGAGTCCATGTCAGCCATGGATAGGAAGACACCTGTTTTTCGCCTGGCATTCCAGCAGGGAACCGGCTCAGAACCATATATCATGGATATTATCAACGATATCTTTGAGCGGTGGAGCAATCTCATTCAGCCTGAAATAGACACCTTGCCCGCAATAGAAATCAAAGAAAAACTGGAGACTGACGAAATAGATTTGGCACTGATCCTGGAAGGGGAGGTGATGGACAACCCTTCACTAGAGTTTACCGCCTTCTATCAGGCTCCCGAAGCAATCATCATTGGTAAGTCCCATCCTCTGGCTGGAAAAAGAAATTTGAAAAAAAGAGATTTTAAAGACAGTAAATTCGTAGTTATTAAAGATGGAAGTTCCTATTATAATCAGCATGTAGACCACATCTGTCGTATCACAGGAGCCAATGAAGATCAGATTATTGTGGCCGTTGACATCGAGTCCATGATTTTGAATATTGAATCTGGCAAATATGCCGCCATGGTTCCCATCGGCAGCCGCATACTGGAAAATCCCTCTATAGAAATCGCCATCTCAGATGTTGGTATGATTCAAATCATGGGAGCCTGGAACAAGGGTAACGACAATATCATCCGTGACTATATCATAGATGAACTAGAATACCGCAGATCCCAATGAGCTCTGCGGTATTTTTATATGCGTCAATGAAGAAATTTAAAAAAACACCTGACTCATTGCTTCATTCAATATCGCCGCTGCTTTTTTCATATCCTCATCATTCAGTTTAGAAAAACAAAGCCGAATATGTCCGTTGCCCTGATAGCCGTCGGGATAAAAAATATAGCCGGGCATGATTAAAAGACCCATCTCACGGCAGGCTGCGAATAGTTTCTTCTCGTTAATTTTTTCATCCAATTCGCACCATATAAAAAGCCCTCCCTCCGGGCAAGTGAAAGTCAACCCTTTGTTATCAATGATTTCTAGCGATCTTACGAGGCAATCTCTCTTTTTCTTGTAATAAGCTCTAAGATTTGTCAGATACTCTTCATAATCGCCGCTTTCAATGAACTCATTGAGCATATACTGTCCGATATTGCTGAGCATGACCTGGCTCATCTTGATATATTCTCCGATCATATCTATAGGTTCATAAGGACCGATGACAAACGCAGTCTGTATCCCCGGCAGAAAGGTCAAGGTAAAGGTATCAATATATAAAACAGATTTGTACCGATCCAGAGAATAGAGGGAAGGAATCTCCTTATCAGAATAGTTAAAATCACGTAGAGAATCATCCTCAATAATGGGGATGCCGTACTTATAACTGATCTCCAGCATGTCAAGTCGTTTGTGAAGAGACATGACCTTTGCGGTAGGATTATGAAAGTTTGGCATTACGTACAGGAACTTTGGATTCTTATCTAATATCAACAGCTCCAACTCTTTGAGATTCGGCCCGTCCTCTTCCAGGGAAGTACATATCGGCTGAATTCCTTTATTACGAAATAGATTGATGGTATCAGGTATGACAGGTTCCTCCACGATGATACAATCTCCTTCCGTCAGATACAAATCGATGATATAACTCAATGCCTGTGTGGTCTCCGGCACAATCTGTATATTCCTTTTGTCGATGTACATATTTCTCTTCTTTAAAAGCATGCAGATATTTGCTTTGAGTCGTTCTGTCTCATTTTCCTTTGTCGCACTGACACTTTGAAACCAGTTTCCATCCTTCATGCTTTCAAAAATTTTTACCATCCTTGGTGCAAGTTCAGATGCGTTATCCATAACAATGCCGCCTAAAGATAAGAGTTCCTGCCCATAAGATTCATCAAAAACCTGTGAAAATACTTTTTCTTTTGCTGTGAATTGATAACGGATCATTTTTTCTAGAGGGAAGAACATATTTTTCTTCGGCTTATTCTCATTCTTTAATACAAAATATCCACGCGGCGAGGTCCTTGACGAAACAATGACACCTTCAGCGATCAATTGATTATATGCCAGAATTACTGTATTTCTGTGCACACCCAGCTCAGCAGCCAGCTTTCTCTCTGGCGGCAATTTATAACCGTTAACCAGTTCCTCGGTTTTTATCAAATTCTTTATGCCGTTTTCTATCTGCTTATAGAGCGGCACAACACTTTGTTTGTTAATTTTCAAATTCATAGCCTTATTTTACCTCGTTTAATTATTAATATAACGGAAGAAAATAGCTTCTTCCGTTATATTAAAACTACCTTATAAATTAACAACATTTCTCACTTCTTTTGCCTGCGCTTTTTTATACAGCTTTGCCAGAAGAATGCCGCTGATAATCATAATTACTGCACCGAAAGCCTGCAACATGAAAATATAGTTATAGGCAGCCGCTCCATAATTGTCAATCCATCTACCGCATACATTATAAATCCAAGCGTCTGTGGAGTAGCCCAAAGTGGATGCAAACCCCAGGACCGTACCAACATATTTCAGTGGAACTCTCGCTTCTGTTACCGGCGTATAGAGTGCGCTGGAATTCAAATAGGAAGAAACGGTTACCAGGATCGCTACACACAGGAATAGCATGAATAAGTCCGGACGTTTTGGTATGAGGACGATAAGAACCGTGAAACAAAGCGTTGCGATACCGCCGAAAAGCACTACAGGAGTAGATCTTCCACATTTATCTACGAAATAACCCCCTATCGGTCCGAATATCATATTCATACCGCTTCGAAGCGTAGTCGTAATAAAGGCTGCAAGGGCAATACCAATTCCATATACGTCTGTCATTAAAGGATTCAGGTAAGGAACGGTTGAACGGACCATAAAATAACCCCAAGTAAAAGCTCCTAGATACCATGCCACCGGCATCTTCATGACCTTGCCAATCACCCGGAAATCGATTTTATCTTCTCCCATATCCACCTTGGCTTCATTGTCATACGGAATGAAAAGCCAAGTTGCAATTCCTGTAAGCAACGTAACCGCTGAGTAAACCTGTACGCCGCCTCTGAAACCGGCATCTTTAAACAAGAAAGTGATAAGGCCCAGAATCACATAAGTGCTGATGAGTCCGACTGCTCCAAACATGGAATTTTCTACGCCAAAGAGTCTTCCCTGTTCTTCCGGCGTGCCCCAGCTTTTAATCATTTTTAAAAATGCGCCCCAGTGCATGCATGTGGTGGTGATGCCGAATAGGAAATAGATGATCATCAACATGCTGTAGGATTCACAGAAAGAAAGCCAGAACCCGCAAATGCCTGTTCCCAGTGTGGATATGACAACCAGCCTTTTTGGGTTAAACTTGTCTGCCAGCCAGCCTCCGATAAAATATCCCGGCGTTGCAGTCAGTCCGAAGAAGGTGAGCACCTTTCCTGCCTGTCCGTCTGTTATATGAAATGCCTCCAGAAAGTGATTGTAAAAATCATTGTAGGTATACGGCAGAAGGTAAACAATGGTCGTCATTGTCAGTACTGCAACCCAGACATACTTCATTTTTAATGAAGCGTTTTCAATTCTTTCTCTATCGTTTCTTTTCATTGTTCTATCCTTTCTTAAATTTGTATATATTGATCAAACCACTTCACCATCTCTTCCAGTCTTCTGACTCTGTGCTTTGGCTGGCCGGATCTGCAAAGCTCGTGATTTTCTCCTGCAAACGCAAAAACCTTTGACGGCGTTCCAAAATAGGTCAATGCTGTATGCATCTGCAGTGCGCTGTCATAAGGGCAGCGATAATCATCCATGCCGTGTATGAAAAGCGTCGGTGTTTTGATGTTCGGTGCATATTTCAAGGCCGATGTCTCCCAGAGGTAGTTAAAATTTTTCCATGGTGTGGCATCAAAGGTGTCCGGACCAAAGGAAACCCCGATGTCGGAGAGGCCAAAGTCACTGATGTTGTTACATACTCCTCGATCGGAAACAGCTGCATGGAACATATTCGTATGACTGATGATCCAGTTTGTCATAATGCCGCCGTAAGATCCGCCAGTGACCCCCAGACGTTCCTGATCGATCCACTCGAGGGTCTCAGCCGCATATTTGGTAAAACCAATTAAATCCTCATAATCGATCGTCCCATATTGCTTTCTGATATCGGCAAAGTCACCGCCTCTTCCCTCAGAACCTGTAGGATTACAGAACAAAACACCATAACCTTTTGCCGCCATCAGCTGCATATCGTGGTTGAATATTTCTCCGAATGCACACTGCGGGCCCCCGTGTATGAACAAAATTGTCGGATACTTTTTATCTTCTTCAAAAGGAACAGGCTTTAAGTACCAACCTTGAATTTTAACCTGCTTTCCATTGGTATAACTCAGTTCCTGTACTTGTGCATACTGATAGGATTCTTCCAGATTCGTATTGTATGTCGTGATTCTCTCTTCTTCGCCGCAGTCCAATTTTTGTTTATAAATTTCAGTGCCGCCCAGATTTCTCATAGCGATCATATAGATATAGCGGTCTACGATTTCATAATCGATGACCTTTCCCTTTTTCTCCGTTATCGCTATCGGGAGTTCGGTGCCGTCTTTCCAGAAAAATACCTTTGAGGATTCCATTTCTGTGGCGATGAAGTAAATCCCGTTTTCAATCCGAATCACTTTGTTGAGCCAGTTACTCAGGTAACTCACATCGCACACTACATTATCATAGATGTGATAATCGCCAAATGAATTTTTTCTGGTATAGCTGCCATCCTGCAGATTGATCAGATCAATATATTCATCCTGATATTCTCCGTGAAGTTTTCTGTCGCTTCTACAAGCGATGAACTCGGTAGGCGAAACCGTCTCAAGCAGGGTATAGATGAATTCTTCAGAGATATCCAGCGGCACAGTCTTTTTTTCCGTTATATTATAACGATACAGCTTGCCCGCAGTACTTTGCACGCCGCCTGACTGCAATCCGCAGTAAAGCAGATATTGGTCTTCATAGGCCTTCATCAGGGTTACATGAAGGGAATCTGGTGTGATCTGTGTCAGCACCTCCTTTTCGTAGAGAAAAATTCTTCCTCTTTTTCCACTGCAGTGACCTGCTGAATTAGTCCAAAAGGGGACTTCTTCAGCAACAAAATAATCTTGTTCTTCTTTTATAATGGTAGAAAATTTTTCCAGATCACCTCCCGCTAGTTCCATATACGCATCTTCACAGAGAGTATCGCTGCACAGAAAGAAATATCTATTGGGAGAAATTCTTTCAAACTCCGTAACCCGTTTATTTACTTTGAAGAGCAGCTCTATACTGTCACTTTTCATATCCAGGCTGTAGAAGGCTGTAATCGGAATACCCTTATCCCGAAGTTCCTGATCAATTTCCTCCATAATCGCTGTGAAAACAACTTTGTCATCCTCATACCATTTGTATAATTCCACTTCGATTCCGTCGGTTAGCGTCCTGTATTTTTCAGTTTCAGTATCTAAGACACAGAGGTTTGTAAAATAGCCGTTCTTTTCTACGCTGGTTTTTGTCTTTGTATAGAGAATTTTTTTATTTCGTCTCTGCAATCCTCCTAAATTGATATAATTCTTAAAATGATCCGATTCTACTAATTTTTTCACCATATTGCGTCCTCCATATTCAGAAAATTCTTTGTTGTTTAGACAATAACGCAAAGAAAGACCCCGATAAAGTACCAATTGTAAATTATTTCTTGTACCAATTTTTTATACAGAGAAATTTTTCATTGAAAATAAATAAATTCATTGAAAATTCATTTTTTTGCTATATGATTAAGATAATAAGAGAAAAGGGGTGATTGAATGAAACTTCTAATAGTAGAAGATGAAAAAAGACTTTGCCAGACTATAGCAAAACATCTGAAAGCAGAAGGTTATACCATAGATACCTGTTATGATGGAAGTGATGCCTTTGACTATATAGATGGCACGGAATATGATGCCATCATCCTGGATATCATGCTTCCTGGAATTGACGGTATTACTATTTTAAAAAAAATAAGATCTAAGAAATTAAAAACTCCGGTGCTGCTTTTGACAGCAAAGAACACCGTAGAAGACAAGGTTACGGGACTTGACAGCGGGGCAGACGACTATCTGACGAAACCATTTTCATTAGAAGAGTTGTCTGCCAGGGTCAGGGTTTTGATCCGAAGAAGCGGGGTGGAAAGAGTCGATAACTTTTTAAATGTAGGCCCGCTGACCCTGGATACAGATAAAAAAGTGGCGATCAGAGAGGGCAATGAAATCACTCTTACCGCCAAGGAATATGCTATCCTGGAATATTTAATGCACAATAAAGAAATCGTACTCTCCAGAGAAAAAATTCAGCAGCACATCTGGAACTACGATTACGAGGGAGGCAGTAATATTATAGATGTCTATATCCGTACACTGCGAAACAAGATTGATGCAAAATTTGACCAGAAACTGATCCAGACAGTGCGTGGATTAGGTTACGTCATAAAGAGTGAAGAGTAAGCTATGATGAAAAATAGTTCCATAAGAAAACGGGTCACCCTATACTATTCCCTGGTTTTGATACTGATTACCGTGCTGGCCTTTGGCGTTTTTCTATTCACTGCCAGCAGACAGACGACCATCATATCAAAAGATACTGTGATGAAAGCAGTACAAAATTCTTTTGATGAAATTGAATATGAAAATAACATTATTGAAATTGACAATGATTTTGATTCTTACTACAGGGGTGTAACTTTATTAGTATACGGCGAAGACGGAAAACTGATCAAAGGCGCAGTTCCTAGAGATTTTCCATCGTCAACTCCCTTGACACAAGGCGACTATGAGGAGATAGAAACGGGGGAGAGCACCTGGCTGGTATACGATCTATACAACACCTACGATAATGGACAGGGAATCTGGGTCAGAGGCATCTATGATATGGATAATGCGGCTGCCACGCTCAATTCCATCATGCGTATCATGATCATCATCTTACCTGCAATTTTGGCAGTTGCAATTATCGCAGGCAGACGAATCACCAAAAGGGCATTTGAACCTGTCGCGAAAATAACCAGTGCAGCCAATTCCATCAATAGCGGCAACGACCTTTCCAAACGTCTTCCACAAGGTGAAAATAAGGACGAGCTCTATTATCTGACAGAAACTTTAAACCAGATGATAGAGAGATTAGAAAATGCCTTTCAGGCGGAGAAAGAATTTTCTTCTGACGTTTCCCATGAATTGAAAACGCCCATTTCTGTCATTTTGGCAGAATGCGAATATACGCTGCAGGAAAATCGTCAGACGGCAGAATACATCGAATCCATAGAAATCATTCAAAAACAGTGTATGAGAACCATGTCTCTGATCCAGCAGCTGCTCCAAGTTTCCAGAACCATAGATAAAGAAAAAGCGCTGGAGAAGGAACAGTTTAACTTATCAATTTTATGTGGCAGCATCATTGATGAACTTACCTTGATGGCAGAAGAAAAGGGAGTGACTTTGAGCAGCGATATCGAAAGCGATATTGAAATCTACGCTGACGAAACTTTAATTATGAGAATGATTATCAACTTGCTCTCAAATGCAATCAAATACAGTCATAATTGTAACAATCCAAGGGTGGAATTATCTTTATTGAAAAAAGAACGAATTCGAATTATTGTCAAAGACAACGGTATCGGCATAAAAAAAGAAGACCAGGAAAATATTTTCCATCGCTTCTATAAAGTAGACAAATCCAGAAAATCGGAAGAAAACAGTTTTGGTCTCGGTCTCGCCATGGTGAAGTGGATTGCCGAAGCACACAACGGGCAGGTTTCTGTCGAAAGTGAAGTAGGGCGGGGGAGCACGTTTACGATTACTTTATAACGTAAGCTTCCAAAATTTCAGCAGCATCAGCGACAAACTTCTCGCAGGGGCGGACAGCGTAATAGCTTTCCGTCCCTTATCGATGCAGCTCTTCTCTAAACTGATTGATAATATTCCTCTCTGCCCGAGAAACTGTCATCTGAGAAACGCCCAGTGTTTTTGCAATTTCAGCCTGCGATCTGTTGTAGATAAATCTTTCTTTAAAGATATAGCGGTACTGATCGCTGAATCCATTCATCACCTTATTTATAATCTCTGAAGTTTCAATTCTTTCGTAACCCTTTTCGTCAAACCTGGTATATTTCTCAAGAAAAGAGCTCTCGCCGTCCTCACCCATATCGTCAAAAGTCTTATCCAAAGAGTAGGTACCGTAGGCCTGGGAACCTTCCATCGCCTCGATAATCTGCTCTTCACTGAAACCTGTGGCTTTCGAAATTTCTTCTACGGATGGTTTTCTGTGATATTCTGTATAGAGAGCGTCTTTTGTTTCCTGCACCTTCGCTGCAATTTCTTTCAGTCTTCTCGGCACCTTGAGACTCCATTGCTTATCCCTGAAATATTTCTTGATTTCTCCAAGAATCGTCGGGGTAGCAAAGGAACTGAATTCAAACCCCTTGTCAGGGTCGAATCGCTCAACAGCAGAAACGAGTGCTAAAGCGCCGACTTGATACAGGTCGTCATATTCCACACCTTTACCGAGATATTTTCTAATCAGAATGTCTACCATATAAAGATGTTTTTCTACGATTTCGTTTCTGAGTTCTATACTAGGATTGTTTTTATACTTGATAAACAATTCTTGTTCCATCATAAATTTTTCACCATTCTAATGGACTTATGTCCGTCTTTTCCTTTGCCAAATTCCACTTCATTCATCAAAGACTGAATGATATAAATACCGATATCGCCTTCCTTTGGACAATTCTGACAAGGCTTTGAAAGTTTCTCCAAAGTGTGGGCATCGCAGTCATCTTTTACGATGATTTCTATTTTTGCTTTGTCTACATTACATTCTACTTCATATTTGTCTGAAAATCCATCAAATCCATGACAAGAAACATTTTTACACGCCTCTGAAACAGCATTCTTGATGTCCTCAGCAGCATCCAGATCAAAACCAGCAGTCGTTGCAATAGAAGCAATAGCCAATCTCACCATAGTCAGATACTCCGGTTTTCCCGGTATTGTAAATCTCAAATTATCCATTTAAATTCTCTCCTTCAAAACAAACTGATCTGCCTGCTTCGCATTCTCTATATAGAATAGCTTTCCTTCGTGCAAATTGCAAGCATTTTTCTTTACTATATCTATATATACCTCATATTTCACAATTAAAAATGGCGCATTTCCAAAAACACGCCATTTTTATTATTTTATAAAGTCAACTGTTCATCACTGTTTTTTTCTGGTTTCTTAGCTTTCTTTTCTTCCGCTTCTTCATCATCATCTTCATCATCTTCTTTGATGACTTTTGCCATAGCAACAATCTTCGTATCGTCGCCGACTTTCATAATCTTGACGCCCTGGGTTGCTCTGCCCAGTTTTGATACTTCGCCAGCTCTGATTCTGATGATGATGCCTTCTGAATTTATCATCAAAATTTCATCATCTTCGTCTACTACCATGGCACCGATCAAAGCACCTGTCTTCTTGAACTTACCTTTATCGTAAGTCAGAAGGCCTTTACCTCCTCTGACCTGAATCTTATAATCCTTTACGGCTGTTCTCTTGCCATATCCATTTTCAGTTACTACCAGAAGTTCCTGATCGGTTTCAACCAGTTCCATTGCGACGACTTCATCATCTTTTTCCAGCTTGATGGCTCTGACGCCGCCGGCAATTCTGCCCATGCTTCTGACATCTTTCTCTGAGAAGCAGATGCACTTGCCGTGTTTTGTGACGATGATGACGTTATTCTTTCCCGAAGTCTCTTTGATACCGATCAGCTGATCGTCTTCCTTCAAATTGATTGCAATCAAGCCGGTCTTTCTCTGTGTATCAAACTGAGAAATCGGCGTCTTCTTAATGGTACCATTCTTGGTCACTGCAATTAAAAATCTATCGTCAGAAAATTCCTGTACAGGAATAATCGCCGTGATTCTTTCACGCTGCATCAAATTCAGGAAGTTTACTGCAGGAGTGCCTTTAGCCGTCCTGGTTGCTTCCGGAATTTCGAAGGCTTTGATCTTGTGGGCCTTACCTGTATTAGTGAAGAACATCAGGTAATCGTGAGTCGATGTCATGATCAGATCTTTGACAAAATCGTTTTCTCTCGTGGTAATTCCCATGATTCCTTTACCTCCACGCCTTTGCGCCTTGTACGTATCAGCAGGAACCCTCTTGATATACCCCAGATGTGTCAAAGTGATGGCAACCTTTTCTTCTTCGACAAGATCCTCATCGTCAAACTCATCGACGTCTGCTACCAGCTTGGTTCTTCTCTTATCTGCATATTTTTCTCTGATTTCAAGAAGTTCATCTTTGATGACTCCCATCAACAGCTTTTCGTCTGCAAGAAGTGAATTAAAATATGCAATTTTTTCCATCAATTCTGCATATTCTTTGTCTATTTTTTCTCTTTCCAATCCCTGCAGTCTGGCCAGTCTCATATCGAGGATTGCCTGTGCCTGAATTTCTGAAAGGCCGAACCGTTCCATCAATTTTTCTTTGGCGTCGTTATAAGCGCTTCTGATAATTTTGATGATTTCATCGATATTATCGAGTGCAATCAGCAGACCTTCTAAGATATGCGCTCTCGCTTCCGCTTTTTTCAGGTCGAACTGGGTTCTTCTGGTGACGACTTCTTTCTGGAACTTCAGATATTCGTCCAAAATTTCATATAGATTGAGCACTTTTGGCTTGCCATCAACCAGAGCGATCATAATCATGCTGTAGCTGTCCTGCAGCTGCGTATGCTTGTACAATCTATTCAGGGTAATCTGCGGATTTGCATCTCTCTTAAGCTCTATGACGATGCGCATTCCATTACGGTTGGATTCATCACGAATCGCCGAAATGCCCTCAACTCTTTTATCTTTCACCAGCTCTGCCATCTTTTCGATGAGTCTAGCTTTATTCACCTGATAAGGGATCTCTGTAACGATGATCTGCGATCTGCCTCTGTCGGTTTCCTCAATTTCACAGCAGGATCTGACTTTGACTTTGCCGATTCCCGTTCTGTACGCCTCTTTAATTCCGTTTTTGCCTAAAATGGTTGCGCCGGTAGGGAAGTCGGGACCTTTGACTATTTTCATCAGATCTTCCACTGTAGCTTCTTCATCGTCGATCAGCTTGACCGTGGCATCGATGACTTCTCCCAGATTATGCGGAGGAATGGATGTAGCCATACCGACGGCGATACCATTGGATCCGTTTACTAGGAGGTTCGGATATCTGCTCGGCAGAACTACTGGTTCTTTTTCTTCTCCGTCAAAATTATCTATGAAATCTACGGTTTCCTTCTCGATATCTCTGATCATCTGCAGTGAAAACGGCGTCATTTTGGCTTCCGTATAACGCATGGCCGCCGCACCGTCTCCATCGACAGAACCGAAATTTCCGTGTCCGTCTACCAACATATATCTGGTTGAAAAATCCTGCGCCATTCTGACCATGGCGTCGTAGATGGAGCTGTCTCCGTGAGGGTGATATTTACCCATGACTTCTCCCACGATACGGGCAGATTTTTTGTGCGGTTTTTCCGGTGTCACACCCAGCTGGTGCATACCGTAAAGGATTCTTCTGTGAACTGGCTTCATGCCGTCTCTGACGTCAGGAAGGGCACGTCCAACGATAACGCTCATGGAATAGTCGATATACGACTTCTGCATTTCCTTAGATATCTCGTGTTGTTCTAACTTTGTATCTTCTAACAATGTACTCAATTTTTCGCCCTCCTTCCTTAAATGTCAATTTCTGCATCTTCTGCATGATCTTCGATGAATTTCTTTCTCGGCGGAACTTTATCTCCCATCAAGATGGTAAAAATTTCATCAGCTGCAGCTGCATCATCCAACGTGATCTGAATCAACGTTCTGTTATTATAGTCCATGGTAGTCTCCCAGAGCTGATGGAAGTCCATCTCTCCCAGACCCTTATATCTCTGAATATCAATTTTTCCGGATTTACCCTCATTATTCAATTTCTCTAATAGCCTGTCCTGTTCAGGTTCACTGTAAGTATAGTAAACCTCTTTATTTCTCTTCGTCATAAAGAGCGGCGGTTTTGCAGCATAGACATATCCGCCCTCGATGAGTGGCGTCATGTACCTGAAGAAAAAGGTCAAAAGCAGGGTTCTGATATGGGCGCCGTCGACGTCGGCATCGGTCATGATGATGATCTTGTGATATCTCAGCTTGGTTTCATCGAATTCATTGCCTATTCCG
>URXI01000060.1 GCA_900551775.1 uncultured Eubacterium sp.
CAAAAATAGAGCTCATTTTATACACACCGCCGAATACCGGCGCGGATTTACTGCAAACCAGATTTTCGCCAACCCCCATGCTGTTGATCTGCGCCCCCTGTGAAATCAGGGATTCCAGCGAGCAAAAGGAAGCTCTGCCGTCCGGAGGCCGAAAAAATACAGCGCTTACGAGGGATGATCAGAAGATGAGAAAAATCCTGTTTGTCTGCCACGGCAATATGTGTTGAAGTGCTGAAAAGCCAGTAAAATCAAGGGCTTTCAGGTTTCTGAAAAGTGCTACTACACCACTACTACACCAATTGACTTTGGAACCTCGGTGTGACGAAGAAAAATAGACGGGGTTTTTCCCGACTGACGAGGTGTAAAAGCATGAAGAAAACGATCACGGAAAACAGTTTGAATTACGTTCTGACAGGTGACTATTACATCCCCTACTTGACGATACCGGAGGAAGAAAGGCCCATCGGGCGGTGGGGACGGATGCACCTGAATTACTTGAAAGAACATCATCCCATTTGCTATAACAGCCTCCTGCTCAGCGGAAAGCTTCAAACCTATCTGTCGGCTCTGAACGAGCAAGCGCATGATCGCTTGGAGTTGCTCATGCACCAGATGAAGAAAGCTGAAGGTATCACGGAGGCTTTGAAAGACAGCGACCAGATGGCGTGGGTGCGGGCGATGAACAGCATCCGCAGCAGGGCTGAGGAAATCATCCTCCACGAAATGATCTACGGGGAGGATGCGGTATGAGAATCCTTGAAGAACTCTGGTACGGCAATATCGAGCCGACGGAGTACGCGGCTGCTCACAGCAAGGAATACCGGGAACTGCGCCGCCTGATCGATCGCAACGAAGAAAAGCTTCGAGCCACCATGACAGACGAGCAGAAGGAGTTGTTTGCTAAGTATGTGGAACGCATGCAGGATTGCCAGACGTTGGCTGAATGCATGCTGTTCCAGAATAGCTTTAAACTCGGCGTCAGAATGATGGCCGAAGTCATGGTAGAATAACGGAAAATACAGCCCGCCGATCGGATGATTGGCGGGCTTTTCTTTGTCATACGACAAATGAAAACATCGTTCATCACTTGACATATGACAAATAGCGAAGTAAAATAATCCTGAAGAGGTGAACTGCAATGAACAGAATCATTCATGAGAAGCAGGACATGACGCATCTGTCCTGGTCAAAGATTCGCAACTCGTCTGGCACGGCGGGCTCCTTTTTGAAAGCATACTCCATACTGGGCGGCAAGAAAACCTATTACAAGCTGTCTAACTTCGATCAGATGGCCGGCGTCGTCGGGCACGAATCTGTTAACGAGATTATCGTGGATCGTCTGCTGTACATCCTGGGCATTCCCCATCTGCAGTATCAGCTGATTCATGCGGATGTGCTCATCGGCGGGAAGCCGCATGAGGTCTATCTCTGCGCCTCCGAGGATTTCAAACAGCGTGGCGAAAGCAAACTGGCGCTGGATGCCTATTGGGATATTGAACATCAGGAGGGCGAGTCGCCACTGGACTTTTGTATCCGCAACGGTTGGGAAGAATACATCTATCAAATGCTGGTGGTTGACTTCCTGATTCTGAACCGTGACCGGCATGGCGCGAACATTGAAGTGCTGCGGAACAGCCGCAAAAAGACTATCCATCTGGCTCCACTCTTCGATCACGGCCTGTCGCTGCTGTTCAACTGCCGGGATAACGCTGCCGTGACCGCCTATGATGTGATGGCCGACAAGCGCGTGAACAATTACATTGGCTCCGGCTCCACGTGGGAGAACCTAAAGCTGATCCCGAAGGAGAAAACACCGCAGTTGAATCCCTTGAATGAATCTGACAAAGCTGTATTGATGAGCGAATTGGACGGCGTCATTTCTCAGGCATTGCAGGATAAAATCTGGGAGATGATCTGGAGAAGGTGGTGTGCGTATGAAGATCTTTGCCATTCGAGATGAATCTGCTGCTGATCAGATTGATCTTGCTTACCTGCTTTATTACGAGATGGAGAAGCGGTTCTATATCGAGCTGCCCGAGAATGCTGATCCGTGGGAAACGCCGCTGCTCCTGTCCTCTTTCGTGAAGAACGGCGAGACTTCCATCAACTCTTATTGGAGCAAGATGTGGGTGCAGCAGCGCATTGTCCCCACAGATCGTCAGAACCTTGGACAGGTGCTCAAGGACAACAACCTGAAAGAGTACGATGAGTTTGGCCTGCTGATGCTTTCCATGGGACGATGTGCGCAGGATGATTACTACCTTGTGCCCATTGAAGAAACACAGCTGCCTGATAACATCCGGAAGCGTTTTGCTAAGCTGATTGAGGATGTGGTTCCTCTTGATGACTATTCACTGCTGGTATTCTTCCGGGATGGTACAGTGAAGAAGTGTAGCATCAAAGAGCGTTACGAAGATGCAGCGTCTTTTCAGGTACTGTTCCGGAACGAGGATTACTTCTATGCCGTCAATCTCCAACCAGGAGGCCATGGCGTTGAGTGGGATGTGAACCTGAGTGTCAGTGCGGCAACGCTATACCGCATCGGCAAGAAGATTCCCCTGAGTGTTTCTGACTTCCGGAACTTCGTTGTGCATCGTGTTGTGAATGTGGCTGAAGCTGCGGAGATCTTGGGCTGCAGCAGGCAGAATATTGATTATTTGACCAAGACAGGGAAGCTGCATCCTATTAAGCGTTCGGGGAAGGATACGCTGTATTTGAAGAGTGAGATTTTGAAGCGGAATTGGCAGTGATTAATGAAGCTTAATATATAAATGCTCCGTGATGAATATTCGTCACGGAGCATTTGTCCATCATTGATCAGAATAGTGAACAAGATCCCTTTTCTATTTAGAGAAAAGCCTTTTATTGACAAAATAAAGCCAATCATGCTATTATAGTGATAGCTGTAAGTTAACAGCTATCACTATGAGAAGGAGGGGGATGAATGGCTGTATCATCTGCTGATAAGAAGCAACTTGGTAAGTGGATCAAGCAATTAAGAGAAAAGAAAAAGCCCTATCTCTCTCAGCGACAGCTTGCGCTGGCTGTAGAAATTACAAACGCTTCTCTTAGTTCAATTGAAAGCGGAATGATATTTCCGTCTGAAGAGTTGTTGCTAAAGTTATTAGAGCAACTCCAACCACCTCCTGAAGTGCGAGAAAAGATATTAACTCTTTTCGCAAAAGCAAAAAAAACATCGCCCCCAGATATAAATGCAGAACTTAGTAAAAATCCAAGACTTTGGGGACTGATAAGGCAACTAATTGCAGTAGATCCCACAGATGAACTGGTATCTCAAATCGAACAGCTGATATTTACGAAACCAAACGTAGCGGGAGGAATGGCTCATGACATTAAATGAACTTTTTAGAAATACTACTTACGATGATACTCTGTTTTCTGACGAAGCAAAGGCAGTGGTCGAGTCTCGTATTTTTATGAAGACAGTTCGTGGGGCTGAAGTACCGCACATCAAGTGTATTATCCGTGAAAAAGATATCCGGCTTACTCCCGAAGAAGCAGTACGACAGTTGTACATCTATCGCCTAATAAACGAATACGCTTATCCAGCAGATCGTATTCAATTGGAAACTCCTATTCATTTCGGGCGAGAAGTAAAGCGTGCGGATATTACGATCATGGATAAAGACCGCCCATTAGTTCCTTACATCATCGTAGAAGTAAAAAAGCCTAAGTTAACTGATGGCAAGGAACAGTTAAAGTCCTACTGCAATGCAACTGGGGCTCCTATTGGTGTATGGACAAACGGCGAGCAAATCTCATGCTATAATCGCAAAGACCCCAATTTCTTTGAAGAGATCAGTGACATTCCCAAAGCATCTCAAAAGCTTTCTGATATTCTCAATGAAAAATTCACTTATGAAGATCTAAAACGCATCGACAAAATCAGCACGCAAAAGAAATCACTTCGTTCCTTGATCAAAGAGATGGAAGACGAAGTTCTTGCCAGCGCAGGTGTCGATTCCTTTGAAGAAATCTTCAAACTGATTTTTGCTAAGCTATATGATGAACTAATTTGCGCCAATGACCCGACCGCTTTTCTACAATTCCGAAACACTGGCGATACCGATTTTGAGCTCAAGGAGAAAATCCAAGGGCTGTTTGATGATGCAAAAAAGAAGTGGGAAGGCATTTTTACCGAAGAGAGTAAAATACTCCTTTCCCCTTCCCATTTGGCTGTCTGTGTAGCCTCTCTTCAGGATATCAAGCTTTTTAACAACAATCTCGATGTTGTTGATGATGCTTTTGAGTACCTTATGAGCAAGGCTCAGAAGGGAGAAAAGGGACAATACTTTACCCCTCGTTATGTTATTGATATGTGCGTGCGGATGATGAATCCTACTGTTAAGGATAAAATCATTGATACGGCCTGCGGCAGTTCAGGCTTTACTGTTCACAGCATCTTCAAGGTCTGGAAGGATATTCGCCGCGAAAAAGGGCTTCCTGCTGGCGAAGGATTTACTGCAGCCGAACGTATTCCGGAAGAAACCAACTATGTTAGAGACAATGTGTTTGCTATTGATTTTGACGAAAAGACCGTCCGTGTAGCCCGTACTCTGAATTTGATTGCCGGTGATGGACAAACCAACGTGCTGCATCTGAACACGTTGGACTATTCGCGCTGGAGTGAAATAATCAAGCAAGAAGACTGGAATGACACCTACAACGAGGGCTTTAAAAAATTAAAGAAACTCCAGCCTACTGGAGTCAGAGATTATAGCCAGTTTCAGTTTGATCTCGTTATGGCTAACCCACCGTTTGCAGGTGATATTAAGGAAAATACGATTATTTCTCGCTATGAGTTAGGCAAAAACAGTGCTGGTAAATGGCAGAGTAGAGTTGGTCGCGATGTTCTATTTATTGAGCGCAATCTGAACTTCCTTAAGCCCGGTGGACGCATGGCGATTGTCCTTCCTCAGGGGCGCTTTAACAACTCCAGCGATAAAGCACTCCGAGAGTTTATTGCTGAACGCTGCCGCATTCTTGCGGTCGTGGGCTTGCATGGAAATGTGTTTAAGCCTCATACAGGTACAAAAACCTCGGTATTATTTGTCCAGAAGTGGGACGATGTGTTGTGTCCGAAAAGGGATGACTATCCCATCTTTTTTGCTACCATGCAAAAACCGAGTAAGGACAATTCTGGCGATAAGATATATGTGAAGGATCCCGTTACTGGCGAAAACAAACTCGATTCTCACGGACATTTGATTGTCGATCACGACTTGTACAACCATGATGACATGACACAAGACGGCATTGCCGAAGCCTTCATTGAGTTTGCAAAGAAAGAAGGTCTAAGTTTTTTCGCATGAGCCCATCCGTTGAACCTTTCGATGAAGCCAAGTACAAGGCTTTGATGGATGGGCTGGAATGCAGCGAAATTAGTCTATCAACGGTTTTCGAGTATGAATCATTTCGGATTGACAGTCATTTTTTCGAAAAGCAGTATTCTGATTTGAAGCGGACTATTGGTATGCTCCCTTGTGAAATTCTAAGAAACCTCGTTGCAAAACCCATCCAGACAGGCCACACTCCGTCTATGGTAGTTGACGAGTATTACGGAGGCAATATTCCGTTAATAAAGACAAACAATCTTCATGAAAATACAATTAGCACTGTTTTTACCGACTACTTAACATCAAAAGGAAATGCGATAATTTCGAGAACAGAGCTTGCTAAAGATGATATTATAACTACAATCATCGGGGCAACAGAAGAGATTATTGCCCGTAGTGCATTAGTAACCGCAGAAACGATCCCTGCAAATATTAATCAGAATATTGCTCAGATCAGAATAGACTCAAAGAAAATAGCACCTGAATATGTAAATGCTTACTTGAATTCTTTTTATGGGAAACAGTACTTATTGTACCTATCCAGGCAAACTGAACAGGTTAATCTTAATTGTAAAGAGGTGGAGATTGTCCCAGTTCCTGTAGTAAGCAAATCATTTCAAGAAATCATTGCCAGCATAACCCGAAGAGCAACTACGCTATCTTTAGCAGCGTCAGAAGCATATAATGCTGGCGGAAAGCATCTTTCCGATAATTTTCCCATAACACAAAGTGACTACGTTGTTGAACCACCAAGGATCAAATTCTTTCAAGAGTCGTACAAAAAGTCTGGTCGTTTAGATGCAGAATATTACCAGGAAAAATACGAAAGATACAGTGAATCGCTTCATACAAACGAAACTGTTGGGTCAATGTGTAAGCTTCACGACGAAACTTTTTTGCCAAAAGAAAACGAGAACTATCGATATATCGAACTTTCTAATGTCGGTCTTGCAGGAGAGATTTCTGGTGTAGATAAAATAAACGGAGCAGAATTACCATCAAGAGCTCGTCGAAAAGTGAAGACTGGGCAAATTGTTATTTCGTCAGTCGAAGGCTCTTTGCAAAGTTGCGCTCTCATTACTGAAGATCATAATAATTGCCTTTGCTCTACTGGTTTCTATATTCTTGACTCTGAAGATATCAATCCTGAAACATTGCTTGTACTCTTTAAATCCAAGGTTATTCAAGCTCTGATGAAGCAACGTTGCTCGGGGACAATCTTAGCCGGAATTACAAAAGATGAACTACTCTCCATGCCGTTACCCAAAATTGATGAGGAGCTTCAAAAAGATATCGCTGTAAAAATACATGAATCCTTTAATCTTCGTCGCCAATCTAAACAACTACTCGAATATGCAAAGCAGGCTGTTGAAATGGCTATAGAGCAAGGAGAAGATGTAGCAATTGCTTGGCTGAAAGACAAGGTGGAATAACAGTATGCAGGTAGAAAGAAAACACGAGCAATGGAAAGCGATCACCGAGTCTGATTTTGTTACCCTCTTCATCAAAACCTGGTTTACATTCATTGCTGTTTTAAGAGAATTGAATCCCAATGTTGATGTTTTTACCGAAGATGGTATGCCCCGAGGTGACAAACCCTTCTTAAATGCTTACAAAGAAGGCATTATGTCTTTTGTACAAAAGAACATCAATACAGATGATTTTGCTCAAAAACTCTTTTCGATGTACCCCACCAGTATGCGAAAGGTGATGGATGTATTTCCTCAATATTTCTTTCAAACCTTCTTTCAAATCAATCGCGAATTCTCCTATGAGGAGAAAACGATTGATGTAGATAAGGATGGCAATCTGAAGGAAAGATATCAAGCAAACCTACATATTGTAGACAAGCAGATTCTCAAACTCTACTTGGGTATATCCGGTCAGTTTCGTACAACAAAGTATAACGAAAGCATCAAAAAAGAGATTGATTTACGACCGATCATCCGAAGAATCGTAGAGAAACACCGCTATCAAAATCTGGTTATTAATGAGATCGGTTTTTTACATGACTTTTATGATGCTGTGATGAGTGAGATCGAGAATCTCCTTCGGGATTACATTGAAATAACCCTTCCGAAGAAAAATTTCAATCAAACCGTAACCGAAAAAATCACAAATGCCTGTATGCGATTGGCTACAACACTTCGACTTAGATTTGAGTACAATTACAGGTATCCACATGAAGCAGATCCACTTAGGGCATCGAACTCTTATGCTATCATTCACCAGGTTCCATTTAACGGCTTCGGGCGTATGGAACGGGAAAACATCTATGCAATACACAGAGGTGAATATGCTCCACTAATTGCAACAAAGGGAGTAGAGTGGTTTGCTGACTATGTTTATGCTTTGAGAAATGCTTTGTTCCATGAAATTATCAGTCCGCTGGATGAAGAGTGGCAGGCAATTTTCAAATCTGCGTATTTGGTCTTAAAGCAGGTTTCTGATATTTGCATTTCTTGCATTTCTCAGATAGAGGAATTCCCTCAGACACAAGAAAATGCTGTTTTTGAATATGCAGAGAACCATAAAGCAGAATGCTTTGATCCTTTAGCAGATCATGTAGAACTTCTTGATTTCCCCAAGATGAAACTCTCTGATTGGAAAATAGAAAAAGGAAAGATCACGCTTAAGGGATGGTTTTCTGCAACACTCAAGCTTCAGCATGGAGATGCGGAAGCGGTAGAAAATGGGACGGGCTCGATAACTACTGAAGACAAGGGGTTCGATTTTTCCATTACGCTTGGTGATGATTTCAAAATCGCAAAAGACGGAGAGACAAAAAAAGAGCTAATCGAAATCAGGCTCCAAGGGACTTAACATTCGTTTTGGGCTAATAAAAGAGAAGACTCAAAACCACAAACATATAATATAGAGCGTTCTGTTTTCAATCAGAACAGAACGCTCTATTATTGTTACTACAATCATCTATTGAATTTACTGACAGGCTTTCGAGATAGTGTTATCACGCAAATATTTTGTAATACTTTGTTATGCTTCTACAAGAAACCGTTTTTCAGCCTCTATTAGCTTCTGAAAATACTCATGTGGATTATCTCCAAAATCTGGCTTAACTCTCTCAGTCATAATCATTCCGATTTCATCAATGATCTGATTGTATTCTTTCTTGGAGAACACTTCGAAAAGTAAACCATTTACTCCATGCGGACCGTTTGTGTTGATAAAGATCCGTTTCAACAAAACATCGTTGGTTGCGAACAAGACTTCTTCAGCGTATTCATCCGTATTGGAGTACAAGGTACTCCAATTGGTCAAATAAGCAATATCCCAAGCCTGATTCTCACAACCAGCAATAATTTTCGTCATGTCGTTATTCTTGGCATGCTTGGGGGCCTTTATATTCTCTTGCTCCGTAAACAGCATGATGGCATATACCAGAAGGTATTCGCTGATCAACAAATGGTCACACATCCATTTGAAAAAATCCAACACCTTATCCGCTGGCTTCATCGTTTCATTACGATACAGTCGAACAGCATGAAGGAGAGAAGCCACAGCCATGTCATAATGATCGCCACTATCAGCGTAATTCACGGTGATGTTTTGTGCGGGTTTCATAGAAAACTGAACTGGTGGTACTTCTATTAATTGTCCTTCGGCGATCCGTAACCACACTTGTCCAGGATATGCATCGAACGCCTCTTTGAATCTTTGCAGTTCGACCAATCCTACTTCTTGAGAATGCATTTGGGAAGCTCGTTCCCTTACTGCCATTCCCGCACTTATGGCAACACCGTTCATTTCTGCCCAAGTCATGATCAAACCAATCAAGCGAACTTCCGTACTGTTCTTTAGAGATCCTTTTTCGCAAAACTTCAGAAGACTGCTCAAAATGTTTCTATCCAAAGCCAAAATGAATGGCTTTTTTCTTTTCGATGCAAAAAACTTAGTGTAGTCGATATGCCCTGCTGGTGCAATGGTAGGGTGGAAAATGATCTGCTGCTGTTGAACACTCTCAATGACAAAGTTCGTATCTTCATCATCCATTATGAGGAAGCTGTTCACTCGGTACACCTCCCAATGCGATTAACCGTATTGTTTCATTCTCGCTTACCTAAGCTCTGCAGCGATTCTTACAGGCCGAAATAGTAATCCCGAATCTTCTTTGCCATCAGTACCCGACGTTTCTCAAGGAATGTGTCGTAATCAGCGATACTCATTTCTTCAAAACCATCAGGAATGCAGTTCTGTTCCAGGTTGGCACGCAGTTCGCTCAGATCAACAATCCCGCCATAAACAGGTGCCTTGGTCTGGCATTGTTCGTATACCTTCTTCATGTATACAGAGGGAGCTGCGTCGCTGATCTTCACATTAATTTCCTGCTGCAAGAAAACATAATTGGCGATCTGGTTGTACTGCGCCTGTGGCACGCCATGATCGGTAAGATACTTTTTCGGGAACAAGTGATGGATGTCCCCTCTGTTTTCAAGCATGGCTTCAACATCCACCTGCACAGAAAGGAAGCCTTTGTCGTGGTTCTTAACCTGAGCAATCAGGAACATGTTGAAGTAAGGACTGCTCGCCACAGAGGTATTCAAACGCTGAACCAGGTTGACATTCCAGAACGCATCAGACAATTCGCCAGCTTCGGTGATCTTCAGGAACTCCATTGGATCATCATACGCAGCGAATCTCTTGATGTCATAATCAAACGAGGATTCGGGAGAACCGGAGTAGCGACCGGTCAGAATTGTCAGCGCCAGCCACCGGCGCACAACTTGTTCAATTTTGTTGCTGTCCACTTTCCGCTCTCGCAGTGCAAGGTAAAGAGCATAACCGAAGTTCAGCACATTCTGAGAACGAATCAGAGACTTCCGCACAATACCTGTTGAGCGGACAATCATCAGATACCGCTCATAATTGGTTTGGTTGACAGCCTGAAGGACAGCCTCATGGAGTTGCTGAAAAGATTCTTCTTCAATCTCCGTTCTAAATTCTCGTGTTTCAAAGTCACGGCCGGAGAGAAGGCTTACCAGATCTGCAAGGCGACCTCTCTTGAACTTATAGGTAAAGGCTACACGGAGGATATCCGTATAGGATGTCTTGTAAATTGGGTTATTCTTTGCTGCCGCCCATTTGATTGCATCAAACTCCGGAAGCGCCGCAAAGGCATGATCATTATTCTTGATCTCCTTCAGATCTTCGGGTGATTCCAAGAGATGGCAGAAATAGTCGATTGTCTTACGGGTGATGTTGCCACCATAAGTTTCGTTGGAAGAGATCTTTGACATTGCAAAGTCGGCCTGAGACAGAACCACGCCTTTGGAATTGATACGGATGAAGATCTCCGTAACACTATCAATATCAAGATCCTCTGCCAGTGTGATCACACCAAGGCTGTTGTTCTGAATAGCCCTCAGACGATTGATAATGGTGTTTACCTGAGGCATTTGATCCTGGATCTCGTTCTTTTGGCAATACTCCATGACAAAAGAGAAGGTATCAAATGCCGGTTCCAATACCGGGGCAATATCAGGAATCCATTTGGGACTTTTCAGGATGGCGTTGTTGGCAACTTCAAACTTCTCTTCAAGAGGATTGAAAGCAATAGAGATTCTTCTCCATTTATAGTGATCGTCAAGAACCTCTTGTCCAACAATAGCAGCTGCCATAGCCGTCATTCGTTGCTGACCATCAATGAGCACCTTTTTGCCTGTGGCTTTCGTTCCATCTTTCAATTTGACATCAGGATTCTGCCAGACAATGATGTATCCTACAGGGAATCCCTTGTAGAGGGAGTCAACCAAATCACGAACCTTGGAACTGTCCCAAACAAAAGGACGCTGCATTTCAGGAATGGCAATATTGCCAGACTTGATGCTGGAAAGAAGCGTTTCTACTGTATAGTTATTTACATCATAGCGTGCCATATCTTTTTCTCCTTTTGCATTTCCAATGCTATCCAAACAACCTATCTATCTGATTTATAGCCAAAATCCGATTAAGCTTTTTACAAGCGATTGCACTCTCAGCGCAGAGGCATAAGCCAACAGGTTTGGTATGTTCTTCCCCGCATCTGCAATATAGCTCTGAATCGCTTTATTGAATATCTCCCGATCCATCTTATTGCGGTATCTCAGGCAGTCGCAGATCAGCCGATCCTTATCATAAATACGAACCTGATGTCCATCCATCTCGACGGTGCTCAATCCCAATTCATGAATACCCGGGTCAAAATAATAAGGTTTCACAAAAGGATAATCGATCTTGAAACGCGAACGTCCTGAATACTTATTGACCGCCAAATGCCATTCACAAGGAGTGCGGTCGCTGTAGCCGTAGTGGCGAAGCGCAGTGTCCATACACAAGATAGCGTCAGGGAATAGACGGATTACAATGCCGACTTCACTGAAATCGTCATGATCCACCCAGCGATAATACCCATAGCGAATCTTTTCTACATAGCCTTGTTCAATCAGTTTCTGCAGCTGGCGATAAAAGATTTTGGCCTCCTGCAGATGTTTTGACTGAACCATACCGCCGTGTTCATCAAAGACTTTCTTGCATTTTTCGATATTCATCATAACAGACCTTTGCACTACTTTTTACATAATTGGTTTTACAAGCAGACGAATCTATGCACTTTTATTATAGGCTGAAGCCAAACTTCTGTCAACACAACTTTTTACATTTTCGCATTGACAAGCAGACAAAGTTGTGCGGTTTGTGCTTTCGCATATTCCCATACATAACACAATAGATTTATTGCAGAATTCTCGTTATAATGAAGACAGATACCCGCAAAAACGAACTTTTCTGTATTTTTTCAAAAATTTTTTGAAAAGTTGGAAAAAAACGCACACTCTCGTGCCCTCTATTATAGAGAGGGATACAAAATATCACAAATCGAGGTGAATGGCATGAAAGCCTATGAATCCCGTAATTTGTATATCGTAACACCAAAAGGCACACGGAAAATTCCATACGACCACAACTTGATTTGGCTACCGTTGTTTTATGCGATTCCAGAAGAGCTCTTGGAAAAGCGCTCAATTTATTTGAAGATTCCCAGAAACATCCACCAGTTGATGGACTCCCCGGAACATATGGCGCTGATTGAGAAAGAGGCTTTCCTGGAATTTGTCTGGGATTGCTATGCTTGGGCCGTGTGGCAGGCATTTCGGGTGCCAAAGAACGACGGGACGTACCAAAGCATCCCAGGGACTTGGGACAACTACTCCGGTGATTTCCCACTATGGCGATGGTCATATAAAGTCGTTGTTCATATCCGTGCAAAGTTTGAAACCGAACTGGAACTGGGCATGGAGAGACTGATCAGGTTAAAGAAGTGGGTAGAAGTACCTACGCTTTCGTTTCAGCAATTCATAAATATGGTCGGCAACCTGACGGACATGATCGTCGCGGAAGAAAACTGGCAGCCGATGATTGACGAAATATGGAAGAATCGTCAGATCGAAGATTACGACGGAAGCAGCACCCACAGCCGGGACTTCATGCGTTCCTGGACGCATAGCCGCACCGCCAAGCACATCTCCATTGAGGAGTTGATGAAAACCGGCGAAAAGGTGGACGGTGACGTACTCTTTGAAATTGAGGATCCCCGCAGTCAGTTCGAGGAAAAGGTTGTCGGCGAAATGCAGATGGAGCAATTCAAGGCCGGGCTGACCGAACGCGATAAGATCATTTTGCAGATGCGCGCTGAAAAGTATACCTTGCAGGAGATTGCTGATAAAGTCGGCTACCAAACACCCAGTGCCGTGAAAAAGCGTCTTGAGCAGATCACAGGAAGCTACGAAAACTTCATTCAGGAAGAGTACAGCACATTCCTGGATGAACACACCAAATGAACCGCAGTCACGAAATATCGTGGCTGCTTTTTTGAGCTCAGAAAGGAGCATTTATGAAGAGAGAACCCTTTGAAAATATGCCCGATGTGATGGACGTGAAGCAGATCGCTCAGACGCTGCACCTGTCCCGGGCCGGAGCATACAACCTGATGAACAACCCGTCTTTCCCCACGCTGCTCATCGGCGGACGCAAACTGGTGATGAAGCAGGACTTGATCACATGGCTGAAAAGCCGGACGCAAACCGCTGCAAAGGAGGGCTAACTATAATACCTTTGCACCACAATCGAACACGAATGAAGCAGACCGTTTGCTCAACGAGCAGGCGGTCTTTCTTGATTCTGCTGCTAAAGACAATGGTCGGGGTAGGCCGACTAACCAGAGCAAGATTCTACCATGGTGCCAAATTTCGCTGGCGCTGCATTGTCCCTCACGGAATCTTGTTGGGGAGTGCCTTCCCCAAACCCTGCATTATTCCGCAAAGCGGAAGCGATACTGCCCGCGCCGATGCGTATTTTTCAAAGAAGGAGGTGCCCCATGAGCAAATCCTACAACACACCCAAGCGCACACATATCGTCAAGACGCGCCTGAACGATGATGAGTATGACATGTTCCTGAACCGGATGGAGGGATACGGGCTGAACCAATCAGCGTTTCTCCGCAAAGCCATCTCCGGCGCAACCATTCGCCCGGTGATTGTTGCCTCGTTGGTTAATGATGAACTGCTCGACGCACTCGGCAAGCTGACCGCTGAGTACGGCAGAATCGGCAGCAACCTCAATCAGATCGTCCGGCACCTGAATGAATGGCAAGCGCCATATCCCGATCTGGCAAAAGAGCTGCGTGATGCTGCCGTTGATCTCACCACGCTCAAATTTGATGTGATGAAAAAGGTCGGTGATACCCTTGGCAACGTTCAAACATATAAGCTCTAAGAATGCTGACTATTCCGCCGCCGAAGCATACCTCACCTTTGAGCATGACGAATTCACCATGAAAGCCCGCCGCGATGAGAACGGCAGGCTTATTCCGCGCAGGAACTACCTCCTCTCCACATTGAACTGCGGCGAAGAGGACTTCGCGGTGGCCTGCATGCGCGCCAATCTCCGCTACGGGAAAAACCAGAAGCGGGAGGACGTGAAAAGCCATCACTACATCATAAGCTTTGATCCCAAGGACGCGGACGATCACGGCCTGACGGTAGACGCAGCGCAGCAGTTGTGTGAGACTTTCTGCGTCAATCATTTTCCCGGCCATCAGGCGATTGTTTGCACCCATCCCGACGGCCACAACGGCAGCGGCAACATCCATGTGCACATCGTCATCAATTCGCTGCGGATTGCCGAGGTGCCGTTTCTGCCCTACATGGACAGGCCCTGCGACACGCGGCCGGGCATGAAGCACCGCTGCACCGACGCCGCCATGGAGTATTACCGCGCCGAGGTCATGGAAATGTGTCATGCTGCCGGTCTGCATCAAATTGACTTGCTGAATGGAAGCAAAATTCGCGTAACCGAGCGCGAGTATTGGGCGAAGAAGAAGGGACAGCGTGCGTTGGAAGCTGCGAATGCTGCGCTTTCTGAGCAGGGTTTGCCCGTCCGCCAGACCAAATTTGAAACGGACAAGGACAAACTGCGGGATGCCATTCGTAAAGCCCTTGCCGATGCGGTCAGCTTTGAGGACTTTGCCGAAAAACTGCTGCGCCAAGGGATCACCGTCAAGGAGAACCGCGGCAGATTGTCCTACCTCACCTCCGATAGAACGAAGCCCATCACCGCCCGCAAGTTGGGGGATGATTTCGACAAGGCGGCAGTATTTGCAATGCTTGATCGAAACGCCAAGCAGTCAATTACGAAGCATCCCCCCTCCATCCATGAATTTCTTCAAAAACAAAACCAGTTCAGCCGCATAGTGGATGTGGAAGCCAAAAAGGCCAAGGGACAAGGGTACGTCAACTGGGCGAAAAAGCACAATCTGAAAAACATGAGTAAAGCGCTGATGCTGTATGAAGAGCACGAATTCTCTTCGCCGGAGGAGCTGGATGCAGCTTGCAATGCTGCCAATCAGGAACGAAGCGACGCGCTTGCGGCCTTGAAGGATGTGGAGAGCGCTATCCGTGATAAGAAAGAATTACAGAGCCACGTTCTCCGGTATTTCAAAACCAAGCCACTACGGGATGGCTTGAAGGCATGCAAGACGGACAAAGTCCGCATTGCGTATCGCCGGAAATACGAAAGCGAGTTTGTGTTGCTGGACGCAGCCAAGCGTTTCTTTGATGCCAAGGGACTGAAGAAACTGCCCAGCCACAAGGCCTTGCAGCAGGAGATTGAGCAGCTCATTCAGGAGAAAAATCAGTTGTACAACGAGTATCAGGCGGCAAAGCAGCGGGCCGATGAGCTGAACACCATCCGCTACAATCTGAACCAGGCACTGGACAGAAAGCCCAGCCAGCAGCCGGAACGGTGAGGGGATGATTGTATATGACACTGTTTCAAGTCGTAAAGCACTCCGTCAGCACGCGGCAGGCGGCGGAGTATTACCACTTCCCGATCAACCGATCGGGACTGATTACCTGTCCATTTCACAACGACCACACGCCCAGCATGAAGGTAGACACACGCTTCCATTGCTTCGGATGCGGAGCCGACGGGGATGTGATCGATTTCGTTGCCCGGCTCTATCAGCTGGATGCAATGTCCGCAGCTGAAAAACTGGCTGCGGATTTCCATATTCCCCACGAAAAAGCAAAACGCAAAGCAAGAGCTGCGCCCACACAAAATGAAAAGCAACTCTACTGCAAGCTGGAAGCCCGGTGCTTTCGGGTGCTGTCAGATTACCTGCATCTGCTCCGCCAATGGGAAGAAGAGTATGCGCCTAAGCTGGAAGACGAAACCTGGCATCCGCTGTTTGTGGAGGCCTTACAGAAAAAAGATCACATTGAATATTTGCTTGATGTGCTGCTGAGCGAGCCGCTCGCAGAACGGGCAGCGCTGATCCGGGAATACGGAAGGGAAGTGATGAAACTTGAGCAACGACTATCAGACCTTGCAGCCGGAACTGCGGGAAAACTTGCAGATGATGGCAGCAGCGCAGCCCTGCCAAACGACAGAAGAGGTGCGGGCGCTCCTTGAATTCAACGACAAGGGGCAGGTGAAGAACACCATGCAGAACGTGTATCTGGTCTTTACGTGTGACCCGGCGCTGCGGGGAGCCATCGCTCACAACATCCTCACCGGTCGCATTGACATCTGCCGTCCCGTGTGGTGGGAGCGCACCGCTTCAGCCATGAACGACACGGATTTCAACTACCTCATGCTGTATCTTGAGAATCATTACGGGCTGAACAACGAGAACCGCATCCGCAAGGCGCTGACGGTGGCGGCGCATCAGAATCAGTATCACCCCATCCGGGATTATCTGAACGCCCTTCAATGGGACGGCACCGATCGTATCCCCTACGCGCTGCACCATTTTCTCGGCGCGGAGGTCAGCGATTATACCCGCGAGGTGATGCAGTTGTTCCTCTTGGGAGCCATCAACCGCGTGTTCAAACCGGGCTGCAAGTTTGAACCCATGCTGTGCCTGGTTGGTGGACAAGGGGCAGGTAAGTCCACCTTCTTCCGGCTGCTGGCATGCAAAGATGAATGGTTTTCCGACGATCTGAAGCGGCTGGATGATGAGAACGTATTCCGCAAGATGCAGGGCCACTGGATCATCGAAATGTCGGAGATGATCGCTACGGCCAACGCCAAGAGCATTGAGGACATCAAGTCCTTCCTCAGCCGCCAGAAGGAAA
>URXI01000061.1 GCA_900551775.1 uncultured Eubacterium sp.
TGATAAAATATTTCTTTTTTTCAAATCACCTCTTGACATTTCTTAGCTGGACTTCCTGTGCTGTTGTCCATCATATCATATTTTGGACGGCAGTTTTTCATAAATCTTGCGGAAAACCTTTTATTGTACAAATATCAGCACATATCAGTCGAGGAAATTCGAGATTTATGTTATAATGAACATAATTATTAAACAACGTTACCTGCAAGAAAACATAAATCGGATTACGGAGGTTTTTATGAATTCCAATATAAAATTTGTAGATACTTTAGATAAGAACCTGTTGCTGGAGATTCTCGATAATACTTTTATGAGCATCTTCGTCACTGATGCGGAAGGCAAAATTATATTTCTAAATAAAGATTCCGCTGAGCTCCTGGGTATGGAACGTTCTGAAGCCCTTGGCCTGACACCTGACGAACTGATAAAACGAGGAATTTTGGATAAGTCCGCAACCCTGGCTGCTATGGAAAAAAAATCGCAGGTTATTATCGAACAGAAGACCAAGACAGGCACCCTATTCGCTACTTCACAGCCCATCTTTGACCAAAATGGAAATATCCAGTACGTCATTACCAATAGTCACCGAGACATGTATATGGAAAAGTTCTACAATGTCATCGAGGAGGAACGCAATAAATCACAGACCTATGAAAACGTCATCCGCTATTTCATGGAATCACAGGGCAAAAACAAAGAAATCGTCGTTTGCAGTCAGGTCATGAAAAAATTCATGGAGAAACTGGCGCCGGTCATTCCTTCTGACAGCACCGTTCTTTTGACTGGTGAAAGCGGTGTGGGAAAAGACGTCATCGCGAATTATATTCATGACAACGGACCTCGCAACCATAAGCCTCTCATTCCCGTCAACTGCGCAGCCATCCCTTCTGAACTGGTAGAAAGTGAGTTTTTCGGTTATGAAGGCGGTGCGTTTACAGGTGCTGTAAGTAAAGGAAAACCAGGCTTTTTTGAAATGGCCAATGGCGGCACTCTATTTCTCGATGAAATTGGCGAACTGCCGCTGAACATGCAGTCCAAGCTTCTCAGAGTCATGGATACGCAAATCATAAACAGAATCGGCAGTACAAAAAATCAACAGGTCGATGTGAGAATCATCGCAGCGACCAACAGAGACTTGGAAAAAATGGTAGCTGAAAAGACTTTTCGCGACGACCTGTACTACCGTATCAATGTAATCCCTTTCGATGTTCCATCCTTGCGAAATCGATTTGAAGACATCATCCCTCTCGCTAACTTTTTTCTTAAGAAGTATAACGGAAAGTATGGAAAAAACAAGTATTTCTCGCAGGCTGTTGAATCGACTTTGCAGAATTATTTCTGGCCGGGAAATGTCAGAGAACTAAAAAATGTAGTAGAACGACTTTTCATCATGTCTCAGGAAAACAACATATCTTCTGGAGATTTAAAAAATATCGGTCTATTAAAACATCAAGATTTATCTCCGATGTCTCACGATGACACTTCCGATAAAACCGCCTATGTCCTATATAAGGATATCACGCGTGAAAAGGTCGTCAATGCACTGATTCAAACAAAAGGCAACAAAAAGAAAGCGGCAGAACTCTTAGGAATTTCCAGAGGTAAACTTTATAAGCTGCTCGATTCATGAACATACAATCAAAAAATGCAGGGTGCCTTATGACAGCAATTGATAACTATCATTGGATACCCTGCATTTTAATGTTTATCAAATTAGTTGAGTAGAAGTGGTCCAAAATATAGACCAAGTGATGTAAGAATCAGCCAGAAAATCCAGATGAATGCCATCATGCCCCAACAATCTTTCAGCTTCATGCCAGCTACAGAGAGTAGTGGAATAGCATAGAGCGGCTGCAGCATATTGGTTCCCTGATCACCATAGACGAAGGCATTAATCACTGTTGGTACATGTGCCCCCAGCTGTTGAGCAGCCTCTATCACAATCGGTCCTTGGATAATCCACTGGCCTCCCTGAGACGGTACGAACAGATTGATAAATGATGCACACCAGTATACGAATACTGGCAATGTCTGTGCATCGGAATGCGCAATGGTCCAGGTAGTAATAATTTCTGAAATACCCGAGCCTGCCATCAGTGACGCCAGAGAACTGTATAGAAAATAGATTGTAGCAATCTCACAACATAGAACCATATTCGGCTTATAAGCATCCATCATTCTTTTTGGTGTCTTGTACAGCAGACAATTCAACCCAAAGAAGAGAAAAATCATATAGTTCAGGTTGATGGAATTTAAGAATCCTTTTGTGGCAATATCTTTTACAACCATGATCATACAGGCGATTCCTATAGCATAGGTCAGTATCCGCATGGTGTTCATCTTATCAGCTACTGTCATTTCTTCTCTAGGGATTTCCTCAAAAGTGTCTTCTTCCAAAGGGATATGCTGAAGCTCTACCAAATCGTTGGTTCCCGGTTTTGTGGCAATGACAACGATAATGGTGACGACGACACCGATAACCCAAACGAAAATATTTGCCGGATTAAAAGCCGTTACGCTGGCGTTCATGATACCCAGCGTTTCCTCCATGAAATGACCCTCTGTATTCAGCAGCGCATAGACTGATGCGGCTGGCGCCATACACTGGGTCCAAGTCTGTGCGGCAAAACTAGCTGCCACAATCATAGGCCAGTGAATGCCCTTTACTGCCCTGCATATGTACATGGCAAGAATTGGCGTCACAATGTTGCAAAATCCCCAGTTAATCAATCCTGTGGCATAACCGAATAGCATGATCAGTAAAATTGCCTGCGTCCTTGTTTTCGGTACATAGGACAACTTAATCAGTAGTTTCCTAACCTGCGGCGCTTTTGCACAAGTTGCGCAGACGACGATCAGAAACGACAATTGAAAAGTGAACATGATGTTGGAGAAGAAACCTGCATACCAATCGTCCAGCAGTTTCATCGGTCCATTTCCAATTAATAGCCCCCAGATGTAGATTACCAGTGTGAGCACAATGGCAAAAACGATTACCTCTGCGATGAATTTGTCAGCAGCGAAATTAAAACGGTTACAGAATCTCCATAGTCCATTCCCTTCTTTTCTTATTACTTTCTCCATATTATTCCTCCTGGTTCGTATAGGACCTGCAGACAATCGCCTGCTTTATTAATTTTCGAAAATAGTTTTCTTTGATCATTTTTTTCTCTGCTTCTGGATACTTGAAAAATCCTTCTCCAGTTTTAAATCCCAACTTGTTTTCCTTCATCAGCTTTTTTAAAATTAAATTTGCGCTCTGCCCTTTTTCGAGATGTGGCAGGATGTTATCCAAGGATACCGTCCAAATGTCAATGCCGCCAAAATCGGCAATGGTAAGCTGCCCTGTGGTCGCATAACGAAAGGCTGGTCCAAACGTCAATGCCCTTTCGATATCCTCCGGATCTGCCGCATCCTGTTCAATCAGAGAAAAGACCTCCCGTGCGATGGCCTGTTGAATGCGGTTCGCAATCAGCCCTGGTATATCCTTCTTTACCTTCACCACCTGTTTGCCGATGCACTTATATAAAGCTGCCACTTCTTCATAAACACCCTCATCCATATTTCCAAAAAAGCTCAGCTCCGCAATTGGTACGATATGTGCGGGATTATACCAGTGATTGACCATTACCCTCTTCTTTCGCTGTTCAGAAATCCCGGCAATCATCTTCTGCAATGGCAGGGTCGAAGTGTTGCTCGCCAGAATCGCATCTTTCTTGCAAAAGCGATCAAGTTTTTTAAACAACTCCTGCTTCAGTGCCAAATCCTCAAAGACAGCTTCTATGACATAGTCTGCATCTGTAACCGCATCCTCCAGGTCTGTGAAAACGGTAATCCTTTTCATGATCTCACTAATATCTTTTTCCAAATAAAGGCCATTCTCCTGTAGAAACAAAATCTCACTTCTTATGATGTCTTTCACATTTCTACAGAGCTCCTCGCTGGTATCCTGCAAAGCCCCCTCATAGCCGTGAATGGCAAAAGTCTCCGCAATGCAGTGTCCCATTGTTCCAGCGCCTAATACGCTGATGTTTTTAATCATCATCATTCGAACCTCTTCATTTAACAATGTTCAGGATCTCCCTGGCTTCATCTGGTGTCGCAGGCCGGCTTCCCTTTATCCTGATCAGCTCAGCCGCTCTTCTGACAAACTGCTCATTGGACTGCGCAAGTTGTCCGTACTGGAAATAGACGTTATCTTCCATTCCGACTCGCACGTGTCCTCCCATGGACAATGTCGCAAGGAGAATCGGCATGCTCCCCTTCCCGATGCCCAGAGCTGACCATGTAGAGTCCGTAGGAATCAGGCTGTGCAGATATACTAGATTAGACACTGTAGCCGTCATCCCTCCGGCTGCACCCAGAACAAACTGAAAGTGCAGCGGCGATTGTAATACACCCTCTTTTATATAGTGCAACGCGTTATAGACCATGCCTGCATCAAAGATCTCCACTTCCGGCTTCACGCCTTCCCGCTGCATGGTCATGCCAAGTTCCTCTAAAAAGGCCGGGTGATTGACAAACAGCCCTCTGTGCTGCCAGTTCATGGTTCCCGCATCATAGGAAGCCATTTCCGGATGCAATTTAATCAGATGTGCCTGTCGCTGCTGATTGTCAGCATAGTCATCGCCAGAAGTAGTCAAGTTGATGATGATATCGCATTTCTTTCTAATCAGTGTAACGGCCTCTTCAAAGAGATCCAATCTCATCGTTGGCATGCCGGCTTCATCTCGCATATGCAGGTGGGCGATAGCCGCACCCGCCTGCCAACAGCGATAGACATCGTCTGCAATTTCAGTGGGTGTCATCGGTATGTGAGGGTTATCAGTCCTTGTGGGCCACGACCCTGTCGTGGCCACAGTGATGATTGTTTTGTTCATATGACTTCACCTTTATTTTCCTGACAGAACATATCCGGAAATAATCATGTCCTGAATTTCGTTAGTGCCTTCGTAAATCTGCAGAATCTTGGCGTCACGATAAAATCTTTCGATTTCACTCTTGCGGAGATATCCATGTCCCCCACAGATTTGTACTGCATCGGCGGCTACTTGCTGCGCTACATCAGTGCAGTATTTTTTTGCCATTGCCGCATATTTGGTGAACTTTTCACCTTGGGATGCCAAGTCCGCAGCCTTTAGCACGATCAGCTTTGCCAATTCTACTTTTGTAGCCATCTCCGCAAGCTTGAAAGAAATCGCCTGATTCTTTGCAATAGGCTTTCCGAATTGTTCTCTCTCATTTGCCCTCTTGACCGCGATATCCAGAGCGCCCCATGCGCATCCAACCCCTTGGGAAGCGACACCGATTCTGCCGTAGTCAATACCCGTCATGGCAGCCTTAAATCCATCGCCTTCTTTACCGATGATATTTTCCTTTGGAATCCTACAGTTCTCAAAGATCAGTTCGCGCTGAACTGTGCCATGGATTCCGCACTTCTCATATTGCTCACCAAAGGTAAAGCCCAGCGTATCCTTTTCGACCACGAATGCACTGATACCTCCTTTACTTCCTTTCTCCTTGTCTGTCATAGCGATTATAACATAGGTATCTGCATAGCCTGCATTGGTAATATATACCTTACTACCATTTATTACATATTCATCACCATCTAAAACCGCTGTGGTCTGCTGCATCGCCGCATCACTACCGGCTCCCAGCTCCGTAAGACCGAATGCGCAGAGCTTCTCTCCTTTTAACAAAGCTGGCAGATATTTCTCTTTTAACTCCTCAGAGCCAAACTTGAGAATAGGAATCGTTCCCAAGGACAGGCATACTGACCATGCTGCACCAACCGATACGTCCTTTCTGCAGATTTCCATCATCGCCAGGGAAAACAGGACATTGCTTTTCCCCTGGCCGCCGTATTCAACCGGCATAGTCAATCCCAATAATCCCATTGGGCCCATTTTATTCATGATAATCTCATAGGCACCATCAAAAGATTCACTTTGATCCCTTTCTATCGCACCTGGGGCAACTTCCTTTTCCGCAAACATTTCCATCATTTTCTGGAATTCTCTTTCTTCCTGTGTTAATATAAAATTCATAATTTTCTCCTTTTACTTTTCATAGTTATAAAATCCGATGCCGCTTTTTTTACCCAGATGACCTGCATCGTAAAGTCTCTGCATATAGGCGCTCGGCCTGAAGCGTTCTCCGTAAGCGTCGAAAAGAATATTATCGATATTCAGATTCAAATCATGTCCGAAGTTGTCTATCAGCTTCAGAATGCCTACCGGATGTCCCAGTCCATATAAGCAGATTTTGTCTACATCCTCGACGGTACAGACTCCTTCCTCAACCAATCTGCACGCTTCCAGATAAAAGATATGGAACAGGCGATTCAACGCAAAGCCGACTACATCTTTTACCTTAACTGGTTCTTTTCCGATTTCCCCCAGCAAGTCAATGACAGCTTGTACGATCTTCTCTTCTGTCAGCAGTGCGGGGATGACTTCCACCAATTTCATCACACTGGCAGGAGAGTTGAAATGCATGCCGATGAAACGCTCCTGCCGCTCTTTTGACACTGCCGCTGCCAACTTAGTAATTGAAATGCTGGATGTGTTACTGGCGATGACGGTTTCCGGTTTGCAAATTTCATCCAATTGCCTATAGGTATCGTGTTTCACCTCCAGCACTTCTAGAACGGCCTCGATGACCAAATCACAATCCCGCATCGCACTTAAATCTGCCGTAGTGCAGACTTTTGCCAGTGTGGCTTCTTTCTCTGCATGGGTAATTCTGCCCTTCTTAACGTTTTTCTCCAAGACAAGCGCTTGTTTTTCTTTACCCTTTGCTGCAAGTTCCTCGTTGATATCGGAGAGAACTACATTCATGCCCTTTCTCGCGAAGCACAGGGCGATTTCCGCACCCATCATGCCTGCTCCTACTACACCGATTTTTTTAAATTCCATGTCTACCTCCTTGTTCTTACAATTCCTTGCCCTGTGATTACAGCATCAACCGTCACGTCTTTCTCTTCATAGGGAATACGTTCACTCAACATCTCCTCATGACACAGTCCGATAGTGAAAACACCTGCATAGGCGCTCAGTCTGTCAAAGCAGCCTCCTCCTCTGCCAACCCGGTGGCCCATCCGGTCAAAACAGATACCTGGTACAATAACCACATCTTTCTCTGCCGGAATGAGCAATTTTGCTCCAGGCATTGGTTCAAGGACGCCGTGCTCAATAGGGGTGAGGCATCCGACGTGTTCAGCAAAAGAAAGTTTTCCATCTTCCAACGTGATCGGAATTGCCACTTTCTTTCCCTCTTGAACTGCCCAATGGATTACCTTCTCCGTATGCACTTCGTGATTTACCCCATAATAGATAAACAGTGCTGGTGCTGCTATAACCTCGGGAAGGGAAGTGATCAATTGATATATTTTTTCATTTTCCTCCATAAGCTGTTCCATTGACAGGCTGCAATATTTTCTGAATGCCTTCTTTCTGAAATCTTCTTTGGATTCTTTTTCAAACATTGTCTGCAATACCGGCAATCTTTTTTGCCAGTTCCTTCTTTCCCTCGATATCCCCCTGTCTTTGAATCATGATTCTCTGTGCCTGGGGCGAACCTGCACCGTGCATGGATTCAGTTCGATAACCTACCGCAGCTGAGCCGAGGCAGATGTTTTCTAAAAATCGAAGAACTTTCATTCTATCCATCACTTGGCAGTTCTCATTTCCGGCAAAGAACTTCCTGCATAATTCACCAATGGTTTCTCCTTCTCTGCCAACTGGTAAATCGGATTTGAAGTCCTTTTCCGAAGGCATCGTTACCATGAGGCCTCCTGCGATATCTTCCGCCAGTCTGACAATTTCATAAGGAAATCTGGTCACATTCTGCTTACACACGTTAGCTGCGAGCAGATCAATCAGGTAGCCGCCTGAAGCCGTCTTCTGACCTTCACAGGAACATGCGATGCCGCAACAATACATGCTCTCGTTCAAGTGGATCATCTCTATCAATTTATCCTTCACGGCAGAAGTTTTTTGCACACCGTTATACTCCGCCGCTAAAGCCGACGCGCCGATGACGACGTCGCCTACGCCCACTTTGCAACCGCCGTAAGACTGCCTGTGAAAGCCTGCAAAACGCTCCACCATCATCCCTGCAAAGTCGTATTCTCCCGCCATGAAGATGTCTTCCTTTGGAATAAACACATCGTCAAAGACGACCAGAACTTCCTGTCCTCCAAATTTCTTATTTCCAAGATCCAAGGCAGCCTCATTCTCCAGCTTCCTGGTGTCACAGGACTGCCGTCCGTAAATCATAAAGACACCGTCCGCATCGCTTGGGCAGGCGAAGGAGACTGCATATTCCTGATCAGAAGGTCCCATAGCCATCGTCGGCATGACGATATGCCAATGTGAGTTCACAGAACCAGTCTGATGGCATTTTGCTCCCCCGACCACGATTCCGTCATCTCGTCTTTCTTTGATACGCAGGAACAGATCCGGGTCAGATTGTTGATGCGGGCCTTTGTTTCTGTCCCCTTTTGGGTCTGTCATGGCGCCATCCACTGTCCAATCGTTCTCCTGTACCTTTTTCAGGAACTGGCGGAAGTTCTCATGATAGCTGGTGCCGTACTTTTCATCGATTTCAAAGGTAGTCGAATATACAGCATTAAAAGCGTCCATTCCTACGCATCGCTGAAAACAGCTGGCCGTTTTCTGTCCTAACAGCCGCAGCATTTTTACTTTTTTCACCAAATCTTCGCTGCTTTGGTGAATATGGGTAAATCGATTGATTCTCTCTCCCGTCAAATGTGACTGCACAGTCATCAAATCTTCGTATTCCGGCTTGTGGGCAAGAGCGTAAGTCATTGCAACACAGCGGATGGAAGGTGCAATCATCGGATGATCGACAAAATTATCGATTTTCTCACCGAACATGTAGACACGTGTATTCATTTTCCTCAGGCTCTCTATGTATTGAGCCCCTGTCATCATTGTCATCTCTGTCTCCTTATCTCAGCTTTGCAGCTTCAAATCTTAACTCATCTCTAAAATCCGGGTGTGCGATACGGACTAAAGCTTCCGCACGCTCCTTTACACTCTTATACTTGAGATCGGCAGCACCGTATTCGGTGACCACATATTGGGTCAGCGTCCTGGGTGTCGTGATGATGCTGCCCGCTTCCAAACAGCCTTTGATCTTTGATCTCATAACGCCCTGCTTATCCACGTATGTGGAATTCAGCGCCAAAATGCTCTTCCCGCCGGGAGAACGCTGTGAACCGAATACCCATTGCAGTTGTCCGCCTGTAGCAGAATACTGTTTTCTTCCAATGGCCTCTGAAGCGGCCTGTCCCAGGAGGTCCATTTCCAACACCCCGTTGATGGAAACCACATTATGGTTCTGCGAAATGTTATACGGGTCATTGACCCAATCGATTTCTTTCTGGCACAGATTTTTTTCTTCTCTACAGAAATCCCAAAGGTTTCGATCGCCGATGACATAGCCAAAACAGGATTTTCCCTTCGCAAGCTGTTTCCGGCTGTTGTTGATAACTCCGGCTTTAATCAGTTCCGCAAAACAATTGGACATCACCTCCGAGTGAAGGCCCAAATCTTTTTTGTTCGAGTGAACCAGATCAAAGCCGATAGCATCGGCCAGGCCGCCGATACCAAGCTGCAGGCAAGATCCGTCTTCTATCAGATCTGCACAGTAGCCTGCAATGCTCTTCTCAACCTCCGTCGATTCAATACTCTTGACCTCCGGCCACAGATAATCGGCTTCCAATATATAGTCAACCTCAGATACGTGAATCAGGCAGTGTTTATCTCCTGTACTTCTGACAAAGGGCATATTTTTATTGACTTCCACAATGACAATTTCACAGGCGGGATCTTCGAAGTTATCTCTGTGGAGATGTGGTGCCCACAGACTTCTGCTCATCCACCCCTCTTCATCAGGCGGTGAGCACGTCATCGCTACAATCCTCGGCTTTCTATACTGGATCACCTCACCGTTTTTCCCAATATTGACTGGAATCAGGTTCAGGTTACCATTGGCTGCATACTTGCGCTCTGCTGAAAGAAAAATATCGAAAATATCCACATAGTCTTTTAGTTCTCGGTTGAACAACGCCTGATCTTCTATCAAGAATTGCGTATACAGGCCGATATGATAGTTCTTGGCCAGCAGATGACGACTCAAAGCCTGATCAAAGAGTTTGGGATAATTAGCTCCGCCGGCAAAGGCCATGAAATCACCATCTTTTACTAAATGCACGACTTCCTCTGCCGTAGTCAGTTTTTCCTCGTAGGCCTTCCGCCAGTTTGTTAATTTGATTTCCTCCATCTACAGCCTCCTTTCCTATTTGTTGCGGAACGAGGCGGTTCTTTTTTCAATGAATGCATTGATACCCTCCAGGTGATCTTCACTAGCAAAGACCTCTCTGGCTGCCATCAGTTCCACTCGCAGCCCCTGTTCCATTGCATGATTTCGTTCCATATTCATAGCTTTTTTTGCCGCCCTGACGGCAATGGGACCGTTAGCTGAGATTGCTGCTGCAATCTCCCTGCATCTGGCAAGCAGCTGCTCCTGGGGCATCACTTCGTTGACTAGTCCCAGTTCCAATGCCTGTTGTGCTTTCATATGCTTGGCTGTATACACCATCTGCTTCGCCTGTCCTATACCGATCGTCCGGCAAAGGCGCTGTGTTCCACCATAACCCGGAATAATTCCAAGGGAAGTCTCCGGCAGGCCGAAACGGGCATTCTCAGAAGCGATGCGAAAATCACAGGCTAGAGCCAGTTCGCAGCCTCCCCCAAGTGCAAATCCATTGACTGCCGCGATAACCGGGCAGGGAAAGTTCTCAATATAAGTCATCAGCCTCTGTCCTTTAGCAGTCAGTTCCTCGGCCATCTCAGGCGTCCAATCTGGAAACTCCTTGATATCCGCTCCTGCTACAAAGGATTTCTCCCCATCCCCTGTAATAATCACGCATCTCACTGAATCGTCTTCTTCTACCTTGTACATCGTCTCCTTCAGCCCGTCTATGATGGGTTTACTCAAAGGATTCATCGGTAAGTTGCTCAACGTTACCAATGCGATGCCGTCCTCTGTCCGGCACATTACTTTTGCTTTACTCATAACTACCTCCGCATGGCCAGGGATACAATTCCCTCACAGGCCAGTTCACCTTTGTTAAATACTTTAGCACTACAACTGATGATGGCTTTCTCTGGGATTTCCGTTTCGATGCCGCAACAGATCTCCAGTGTATCGCCAGGCTGAATCTTACGTCTGAATTTCACTTTATCAATACCGATAAACAGCGGTTTCATGCCTGCATATCGCTCCTGTGACAAAATCAGGATATCCGCCGTCTGTGCCATGATTTCCACCGTATAGACACCTGGCAAAACCGGTTCCTCCGGAAAATGGCCTCTGAAGATTTCCATTTTCGGACGCACATAGAATTCCGCCTCGATTCTGATTCCTGGTTCCAATGCCGTTACTCTGTCAACCAGCAGCAATGGTGCCCTATGCGGAAGAATCTTCTTGATTTGTCCTTGGTTTAAAATTGTCTCTTTCATTTTCTACCTCTCAGATATTGTAATTTTCTATCAATGTAGAAACGCCCAGTCCGCCGCCGCAGCACGACGAGAACATTCCATATCTCCCACCGCGCCTCTGCAGCTCTTTCATAGTAAAAATACAGACCCTTGCACCCGATGCTCCATTTGGATGGCCAAAGGCGATTGCCCCTCCGTTGGGATTCCATTTCTCCATCTCCATCTTCTCGCCTGTCAAGTTTTCCATTTGCTTAATTACGCTTAGATTCTGCGCAGCAAAAGCTTCATTACATTCATAAACGTCAATATCGGATAACCTTAACTTCATCCTGTCCAAAATTTCACAATTGGAATAGGCTGCTCCGATTCCCATAACCTTTGGGTCAACGCCCACGTCGACACCATAAATCCATCTTGCAATCGGCGTATAACCCAACTTTTCAGCCTGATCCCTGCTCATCATTAAAATAAATGCAGCCCCGTCATTTCTACCAGAAGCGTTTCCCGCTGTCGTAACGCCTTCCGGATTCACCGGTTTCAATTTTCCCAGTTTTTCTATCGTTGTGGCTGCTCTGGGATGCTCATCTTGATCAAAGACTACCGGTGCCGACTTCTTATCAAGGATGACTTCAATGGGAACAATTTCCTCTTTAAAATACCCTTTTCCAATTGCCGCAGCAGCTCGTTGCTGGCTTCTTTCAGCAAAAGCGTCACATTCTTCTCTCGTTATGTTCCAGGTCTTCGCCATCAAGTCAGAAACTTCTATCATTGAAATATCATCTTCATCAATGGGCGCAAGTCTGACAGGTGCTGCCGTCGGGGGAACTGCTTTATATGGCGGTACAGAGGTTGAAAACTTTGCATATCCCTGCCTGTAAGTTTCTCCTCCTCCACAAATCGCCGTATCGATGAGTCCCGCCTGTATCTGCAGGGCTGCTTGATTAATGCAGGCAATAGAAGATCCACACTGCATTTCCAGAAAAGTTGCCTTTGTCTCATAAGGCAATCCTGCCAACAGAGACGCATATCTTGCGAAATTGGGCGTCTTCACGTCTCCAAAAGCGCTGCCGGCAAATACCGCATCTACTTTGCCCTTTTCCATGATCCTCGTTTTATCACACAGCCCTTTTATCGTTAGGCCTGCAAGCTGGGCTGCCGTAAAGTCTCTCAGAGAACCTCCCATTTTACCAAATGCCGTACGCATTCCATCAACAATTACTACTTCTTTCATACAATTCATCTAACTCCTCTCTATTTGTTTGATAACTATAAGAGCAAAATCTGTGCCAGTGAGAGTTGAATCGTTACAAGCTTTCAAATTTCAACGTTTTCAAAAAACAAAAGAAGAACACATCGCTATTGTGTTCTTCTTTTGTTTGAACATCTATGAACATAATCGTGCATTTAAATACACGTGTCTATAGACACTCCCTTTACTATCTGCTAAAAAACCAGCCACGCCTCAAACGCGTGGTTTTCGTTTGACGGGCAAAGCCCTCTGCTCCTCGCGGACACGTCAAACGTGTAAGCAGTCTGCCAGCTGCGTGTTTCATATCTTACTTCTTCGAATTCTTGAACGGACCCACTTCGGCCATCGTCAGCTGGTCACCCAGCCGGTCTTCTTCAAGCTGGTTCCTGATGTATTCGGCAATCCTTGCCTCATTCTTCCCAACGGTGTCTACATAATACCCCTTGCACCAGAATTCCCGGTTGCGGTATTTGTACTTCAGCTCGCCGAACTGTTCATACAGCATGGTGCTGCCCTTCCCTTTGAGGTATCCCATGAACTTTGACACGGAATACTTCGGCGGGATCTCCACCAGCATATGGACGTGGTCAGGGCATATCTCTGCAGCGATGATATGGACTCCCTTCCACTCACACAGCTGCCTCAGGATCTTACCGATTGCAGCCTTGTGTTCCCCAAAGAATGCCTTCCTTCTCTTTCTTCGTTTGCAGTTGGCAGACCGCATTCTAAGTATAGCAGAAGGAGTTCTTTGTTCAAAGGTATAACCTTTCCGGAACCACGCGTCTAACGCGTGGTTTTACTTATACAAAAAAACTCCGGTGTCTGCCGGAGGTTTTAAAATTCTGCACTTATTTCTCTCTTTTCCCGTGAAACCTCTTTGCAGGTTCATAATCTCTCATAGCCTTTTCTCCTCCTACAGATCCAGGTTAAATAATTTTGCTGCATTGGTACGACCCATCTTCTCTTTGTCGATATCTGAGAATGGGATGTTGTCAAACCAGTCCACCGCCTCCTTCGTATCGAGAATCTCTTCACATCACCCAGATATTCCGCTGTAGCGAAATGCTCCTCTAATGCGATTTTACCTTTCATAATCATATTCTCCTTGTTTTCTTTTGTGCCCCTATTATATCGTTACGACAAACGCATGAAAAAGTATGACATGACAAAAAGTGGGCAAAGTACAAGAAAACATCATCATCTAACGCCATGCAAAAACCAGCGGAGGTGCAATCAGCCGGGCTGCATCACCTGGGTGCATGGCGCAGCTGTGCGCAGGTGGCCGCATAGAAACATGCTTAATGAAGATGCAGCTGTCTACGGATCCAGTTTAACTAAGGCACTATCATCATGAATCACTTCATGCGTTAACCCTGGCTTGATTACCACGGCAGACGCATGAAAAAAATAGGAAGAAAAAATACCGCTAGGACAGGATATTCCCTGATTTTAGCGGTATTTTATTGAATAAAATAGAAGTATATAATATAAATATATGTGTTTCTATTTTAATAAGTATGCTTTGTATTAGAGGCAGGAGCGGAAGGTAAAGCACAACCTTGTGGACATCATCTTCATCGTCGTCGTAACTATTGCCGACTGCGACGACTGGGAGGAGACCGAATGGTTTGCAAGGGAGAAGGAACCCTGGTTCCGTAAATATCTGGAACTTCCGGCGGGCATCCCGTCCCATGACACGATGCAGCGCGTCTTCTCCCGGCTGGATCCGGAACTTTTCCGCCAGCGTTTCCGTGAGTGGACGGCGCTCGCCTGCGGAAGGGAGGCGGACGCACGAATCCTGTATACCGCGAAAAAGGAGAAGGGGCACGGGCGGATTGAACGCCGTGACTATTACGTCTGCGGCGACATCGCATGGCTGGATCCAGAAGGGCGCTGGAAGGACCTGAAAAGCATCGGGATGGCGAGGAACCGCGTGTAGGACCTGTCCGGGGAAGAAGGACGAGGTACTTTATCAGCAGCCTGCCCGCGGATGCCGCGCGTTTTGCCTGCGCCGTGCGCCAGCACCGCAGGAGAAGAATTTGTTCAATATGCACGCCGCATTACAGAAGAATACGGAACACTTTTGCTTTCGATGGAAAAATATAAGGTGCCTGACAACAGTACCCTCAGAATTGGTATTATCCCAGTCATTGGCCGCTTCGGGTTTATTCCCCTGATCAAATCTTTTAAAGAGACCCTTTCCCCCGTCGACTCTGTGGAAATCATCGATCGTCCCAGCAAAGAGCTCCTGAAGCTTTTGGAAAAAAATGAAATTGACCTCGCTCTGCTGGCAATCTCGCCAAACCAGGCGTTGAAGACTTCTCTGACCAGCTACCACCTGATGGAAAACGAACTCTGTCTGATCGTAAATGAAAAACATCGTTTTGCCCATCGCAGCTCAGTAAACCTCAATGAGATGTCAGCGGAAGTCTTTGCGATACCCGACAACGAAACCGGCATGTACGACCTCTGCCTGAGCGCTTGTGAAGCCTCTGGCGCCAAGCTGAAAAAAGTGAAAACCTATCGCAACATTGAGACCATTTTAGACTTGGTCGAAGACGGAGAATGCGTCAGCCTGCTGACCGCAAGACTCCTGTCCACCTACAAGCGGCAAACCCTGAGGGCTGTTCATCTTACCCATCCAGTGAAAAGCATCATCGCTTTAGTGATCCAGAATTCCGCAAGGTTCAACGGACTGACCCATGATTTTGTTGATTTTGCCCGCAATTGGCGGGTGCAGTTGGACTTAAAAGAATTTTAGTATTCCAAATGGGAATACTAATTTGTGATTAATGTAAAGATATGATAAAATGACAACCTTTTTGCCCGCTGGTGATAGGGAAGCGGGAGAGGAAGTTGCTGATAATGGGCGGCCTAATCGTAAAGGTTCTGGAAATCATTATCTTCCCTGTCATCATGCATACTGTAGCTGCATCGCTGTCCCCGTTGTTTTAGACAAGTTCTTTCAAGATAAAAGCCTAATGGAAAAGACCGCTTGCTGTGCGGTCTTTTGTCATGTGGTCTATAGATTTTTGGTTTCCTCTACGGTGAGTCCGGTGATATCTGCGATTTCTTTTATATCGAAGCCTTTTTCTTTCATTTTACTGGCGGCCATCTTTTTTGCCTCAGTTTTACCTTTCAGTTCTCCATCTTTGAAGGCTTCTTCCCTTGCCATCTCTACTTCCAGCTTTATCTTTTCTTCCAATGTCATCAGCTTTCGCCTCCATTCCGAAGTGTTGCCTTTTCGCCCCAGCTTCAGCTGGCTTGGCGAAAAGGACCGCGTAGGGAGCCCCACTCCCGGAGGAGCGAAGCGTTGCATTTCGATACTGTATAGGGAATCTTCATCTTCGAAGAGGACGTCCAGGCGGACGCTCTTAGAGATCATGCCTGTGAAGATGGTGTTCTGCACTTCCACATCAGAGCCGTCACAGAC
>URXI01000062.1 GCA_900551775.1 uncultured Eubacterium sp.
GGCTGCCAGCCTTTGATCAGCCGTTACTATGGGCAAAAGGCATTTGCAGAAGTACGAGAGACCAAGCGATTGGCTTATGTCACGGCAGGGTTCATCGCCCTCGGCTGCATGATTCTGCTCTTCGCCGTCCGCCATGATGCAGCAGCTCTCTTCGGCGCATCAGACACTGTTCAGAGAGAAGTAGCAGAAATCCTTCCATATTTCATCGCCGGATTTCTGTTCCTAGCTTTTGTCAGAGTCACCACTTCTGGTTTTTACGCTACGGAGAGAAATAGCTTCGCCTATATTCTGGTCTATGCAGAGCCGGTCATGCTGTTTCTGCTCCTCCTGGCCGTTCCAAGATTCTGGGGCATCACCGGCATCTGGGTCTCCGCTCCGCTTTCTCAAATGATTACAGCAGGTATCGCACTCGCCGCAAAGAAAGCTGTGAGCAAATCATCTTTTAACTAAACCCACCTGCAAATTCCATTTTGAGTATAAAATGCAGGTCCATTTCAACGCAAAAGAGCGGTTAAGCCTGTTTTTTCGAGGCATACCCGCTCTTTTTTACTAAATAATTACATTTTTTATACTCAATCCCGTCCGATGGATAAATTAAAGTTAAAACTGCAAAGGCTATCGATTCATCAGCCAGCCTTGTTCACGCCGCTCTTCTGGTCCTCCAAAATCTGCAGCAGCCTGACCGTGTCGCGCAGCTTATCTGCAGTTCTCACCGTCAGTCTGATAAACGGTTCCTTTCCGCCATGGACAAAGGCTTTCTGTCCAAAGGCATCATTGACGTTCATCAAAGCATAGCCATTCAGCGGATTCTTTTCTGCAAAGGTCACGATCACCTTGCCCTGCTGCTCGTGAATTCTAGTGACAGAAAGATCTTCTGCCAGGCTCCTGATTCTGGAAATTCTGATTAGATTCAGCGTTTCTCTCGGCACATCGCCAAAACGGTCCATCAACTCGTCGATCATTTCGTCTTCATCGGCTTCACTTCTGACGCCGGCGATTTTCTTATACATCTGCAGCTTGAGGGTTTCATTCTCGATATACCAATTAGGGATATTGGCTGTCACCATCAGCTCCACAGAAATCTCTTCTTTGTTCTCATTGACGATTTCACCCTGCAGGGAGCGGATCGCGTCGTCTACCAGCTTACAATACAGTTCATATCCGATGTTCATCATATGGCCGCTCTGTTCACTGCCCAGCAGATTTCCCGCCCCCCTGATTTCAAGATCTCGCATGGCGACTTTGAAACCGGCGCCGAATTCGGTGAACTCTTTGATCGCTTTGAGACGTTTTTCGGCTACCTCGGTGAGGACTTTGTCCTTTTGATACATCAGGTAGGCGTAAGCCATTCTATTGGAGCGTCCCACACGCCCGCGGAGCTGATAGAGCTGAGAAAGTCCGTATTTGTCGGCGTCGATGATGATCATGGTATTGGCGTTGGAGATGTCGATGCCGGACTCGATGATGGTCGTGGCCACCAGCACGTTGTTCTCACCGTTGATGAAGCTGAGCATCACGTCCTCCAGGACATGCTCGTTCATCTGCCCGTGGCCCACTACCACCCTCGCCTCTGAGACAAGATCCCGGATGGTGTCTGCAATCTTATTGATGCCTCTGACTCTGTTGTAGACCACAAAGACCTGGCCGCCCCGGTCCAGCTCTCTGGTGATGATCTCCTTCATCATGGAATCGTCCTGCTCCAAAACGTAGGTCTGTACGGGATACCGTTCTTCCGGCGGTTCCTCGATCAGGCTCATATCTTTGATTCCCGTAAGGGACATGTTCAGGGTCCTCGGGATCGGCGTTGCAGACAGGGTCAGCACATCGACGTTCTTTTTCATCTGTTTGATCTTCTCTTTGTGGGCTACGCCAAAGCGCTGCTCCTCGTCGATGACCAAAAGGCCCAGGGCCTTGAACTTCCCGTCTTTCGAAAGCAGCCTGTGGGTTCCGATGATCAGGTCGATCTGCCCTTTGTTCAGTTCGTCGATGATCTGCTCCTGCTGTTTATCAGAACGAAATCGAGAAAGCATTTCCACCTTCAGAGGGAACTGTTCAAATCGTTCCTTCAAAGTGTAGTAGTGCTGATTGGCCAAAATCGTCGTAGGAACCAGAACTGCCGCCTGCTTTCCATCGGCGATACATTTGAAAAGGGCTCTTGCCGCAACTTCGGTCTTACCGAAGCCTACATCACCGCAGAGCAGCCGGTCCATGGCCGCCGGACGCTCCATATCTTCTTTGATTTCTTCAATGGAACGAAGCTGATCGTCGGTCTCCGTATAAGGGAAGGCGTCTTCAAACTCTTTCTGCCAGACAGTGTCTTCACTGAAAGCATGGCCCTTCTGCATCTTTCGCTGGGCGTAAAGATCAAGCAGTTCTTTTGCCATTTCGGCAATAGCCGCTTTCGCTTTCGCCTTCGTGACCTTCCAGTCTCCGCCGGAAAGCTTATTGACTTTAGGGGACATACCGTCAGAACCGATATACTTCTGGATGATGTCCATCTGTTCCACTGGCACGTAGAGCATATCATTGCCGGCGTATTTGATCTTCAGATAATCCTTCTTGTCGCCCTGGACCGTCAGCTGCTCGATGCCCAAGAACTTACCGATGCCGTGATTTTCGTGGACGACGTAGTCTCCCTTGCTCATATCGGCAAAGGACTGGATCTGCTCCGACTTGGTCTTTTTCTTTTTCTTCTTACGTCTGACAGACTTTTGACCGGTGAAGATATCGTTTTCGCTGATATAGCAGATTTTCTCATTAGGAAAATCCATTCCCGCCGATAAAGTCCCCTCTTCAAAGATAATTTTCTCTAAAAGGCCGATACGGTCGGCAAATTCTTTTAAATTGTCGATTCTTTCCTTGCTGGAGCAGACAATGTGGATCTGATAACCCTTTTTCGCAAAGCTGGCAAGCTCACTTTCCAGCACATCCATGCGCCCGCTGAAGGTGATCATCTGCCTGCTGTGAAGGTTTCTCACTTCTGCCAGCGAGTCCACGCCTTTGATCGCTTTGGGGAAAGGGGTCAGTATGTACACCGATTCCCTGTCGTAGATCTTAAAAAAGTCCTCTTTGCCCGAAACCAGCTCCATATCCTTCGGGATGACCTGGCCCCTCTCCAAAAATACTTTGAAATCGTCCTTGGTCTCCGCACTTCTCGTGTCAAGATATTCACAGATCCGGTCGGGGTCATCGACGATGACGATGCCCTTTTCCATGTAATCCCAGAGATACTCTGTCTTTTCATAGAAATAATGGAGGTAATTCTCCAAAAGCTGCAGGTTAGACACGTTTCTAATGTATTCGCAGAGCTCATCGCGGCGCTTCGTAAGGTTCTCTGCAGCCTCTGTGAAGTCGTCGCCCTTTTTCACAAGCCGCTTCACTTGAGCCGTGTATTCTTTATACAAATTATCCGCCGCATCGTTGAAGATACTCTTGTCCGCCAGCATCTGCTCTGCTGGATACACCTCGATGAACTTGAGATTTTCCACAGAACGCTGGGTGTCGATATCGAAGGTCCTGATAGAGTCCACCTCTGTATCGAAGAGTTCCACTCGATATGGATTGTCACTGTCCGGCGTAAAGATATCGATGATGCCCCCTCTGATGGAGAACTGTCCCCTGGTATCGACCAGTTCCATTCTCTCATATCCCAATTTTACGAGAGTCCGCTTCACTTCTTCCGGATCGATGTCATCGCCTAAAGTGATTTTCAGAGAAGCGCTTTCAAAGTTTTTGTGTGGCGTGATCTTTTTTACGGCAGCAGAAACAGGCGCTATGACAACGCAATCCTCGTTGGTTCGCAACGCCTTTAATATTTTTAATCTCTCAATTAACTGATCGTGGTTCTTCGCTTCGTAGCGCAGGAAGACCTGATCTTCTGCCGGAAGCACGTAAATTCCCTTTTGCGAAAAAAAAGAAAGATCCGAAGCTAATTTATTTGCTCTTGCGAAAGTCGCTGTTACAATTAAGCTTTGTCCTTCTTCTTTTACGATATCAGAAATTATCGGCGCTGAGCAGCTTTCGGAAACACCCGAAATATTAATAATTCCCTTTTTATTCATCGTCTTTCTTAGACCTTTTCTTAGTATTGTATTGATTCATGGCTTTATCGATGCCATCTTCAATGATGCATTCTATGGCAAGCACCGCATGGTTCACGGCTTCTTCCAGTACAGGAACTTCTTCTTTGGAAAATCCGCCGATGACGAAGTTGCCCGGGTCGCCTTTCTTCTGCCTGCCGATGCCCAGTCGGATTCGTGGAAACCGATCTGACTGCAGCTGGTACACCACAGATTTCATTCCATTATGTGTTCCCGCACTGCCAAACTTTCGGATGCGGAGGGTCCCCGCTTCGATATCGATATCGTCATAGATGACGATCAGATTCTCCGGTTCCAGTTTGTAGAAATTCATCACCTCTCGAATAGACTCTCCACTGAGGTTCATGTAAGTCTGCGGTTTTACAAGCAAGACTTTCTGGCCGGCGATTCTGCCCTCGCCGACCAAAGCCTTGAATTTTAACTTATCAGTCTTTATGTTGTGCTTCTCCGCCAGCTGGTCTATGGTGATGAATCCCATATTATGTCTCGTATTCTCGTATTTCTTGCCGGGATTGCCCAGTCCTGCTATCACATACATAAATTTATTCCTTCTATTTCTATTTATTCATTTTTAATACTAATCAAACAATTTGCTGATCGATCCGTTAGTGAATACTCTTGTCATCGCTTCTGCAAAAATCGGCGCTACAGACAAAAATCTCATCTTGTCGATCTTTTTCTCTTCTGGTATCGGGGTGGTGTTGAGGAGAACCAGTTCTTCAATGGCAGACTTCTCGATTCGTTCTACGGCAGGACCAGAAAGTACAGGGTGCGTTGCGCAGGCATAGACGGCTGTAGCCCCCAGATCCTTGATTGCATTGGCTGCATTGGTAATGGTTCCTGCAGTGTCAATCATATCGTCGATGATGATGCAGTTCTTGCCTTCAATATTTCCGATGATATTCATGATTTCACTCTTATTCGGTTCCGGTCTTCTCTTGTCTACAATAGCGATTGGGCAGTTGAGATATTCTGCCATATTTCTCGCTCTCGTTACGCTGCCATGGTCAGGAGACACAATTACGACATCCTCCAGCGCTTTTTCCTTAAAGTATCTTGCCAGAATCGGCATACCGACCAGATGATCCACAGGAATGTTGAAATATCCCTGAATCTGATTTGCATGCAGATCCATGGTCACAACTCTGTCCGCACCGGCGGCAACAATCAGGTCAGCGACCAGCTTTGCTGTGATCGGATCTCTCGCTTTCGCTTTTCTATCCTGTCTTGCATAACCATAGTATGGAATGACTGCGTTGATTCTTCCTGCCGAAGCTCTCTTCATCGCATCGATCATGATGAGCAGTTCCATCAAGTTGTCATTGACCGGATTACAAGTAGGCTGAACGATATATACGTCAATACCTCTTACAGATTCCCAAAGGTTCACGGAAATTTCGCCATCGCTGAATTTTGTCACTGTAGCTTTTCCCAGGGGCTTTCCCATTATGGATGCAATTTCCTCAGCAAGTTCAGTGTGTGAGTTGCCTGTAAAAACCTTGTAATCTGAAAATGCGCCATTTTTCATGTCTAGTACACCTCTTCTTTCTTCGCTTTCCTTGTTTGAATTATTTCTTGTTATAAAGTCCTCTTTTTGCTGCCCAACCCTCGATGTTCTTTTGTTTTGCCCGTGCTACGCACAGTGCATCTTCCGGTACGTCTTTCGTCACCGTACTTCCTGCTGCAATATATGCACCATCTTCAACTTTTACTGGAGATACCAGATTCGTGTTGCATCCGATAAATGCTCCATCCCCTACCGTTGAACGATGTTTCTGGCTGCCGTCATAATTGACAAAGACGACGCCGCAGCCTATATTGACATCCCTTCCCACATCGGAATCCCCGATATAAGTCAAATGAGATGCTTTCGAACCGTCGCCAAAGGACGAATTCTTCACTTCCACAAAGTCTCCCACTTTGCATTCTTTACCGATGACACTCTTCGGTCTCAGATAAGCGAAGGGACCCACTTTGGTCTTTGCTCCTACCTGGCTCTCAACCACGACAGAAGTTTGAATTTCCACATCATCTTCTATCTTGGAGTCTTTGATTCTGCTGTTTTGCAGAATCCGGCAATTCTCTCCGATGGCAGTATCGCCTTCTATTGTCACGCAGGGGCCGATCAGTGTTCCTCTGCCAATCGTCACACCTTCATCGATATAAGCGGTATTGATATCCACAAAATCAACCCCGTTTTCCAGATGTCTGATCGCTATTTCTAATCGTTTCTGTTCTTTTTCTTTGTATTGATTAAAATCCATATGCCCTTCTCCATTATTCTGAAATAATCAGTTCGCCGACTTTGTAAATATCGCCTGCGCCCATGGTGATGACCAGGTCATCTTTTTCTGCATTTTTCTTTACATAATTGGCAATTTCTTCAAAAGTATCCATATAGTAGACTTTCTTATCAGGATGTACCCTTTTAATTTCTTCCGCCAGCTCCTTGGAAGAAACTTTATAGATATTTTTTTCTCTTGCCGCATATATTTCAGCTAAGATCAAAATGTCCGCTTCTGCAAAAGCTTCTGCAAAGTCATCAAAAAGCGCCAGCGTTCTCGTATAAGTATGAGGCTGGAAGAGACACCAAAGTCTGTTGTGCGGAATATTGTGGGCGGCAGAAAGGGTCGCTTTGATCTCTGTCGGATGATGGGCGTAGTCGTCAACCAGCTTTACGCCGTCACTTGTAGTTCCCACGATGTCAAATCTCCGCTGCGTGCCTTTGAACTTGTCCAGTGTGTCAATGATGACCGCAGGCGCGACACCCAGCTGATGACAACAGGCAAAAGCGCCTACTGCGTTGAGAATATTATGTTCTCCCGGCACCGAAAGCTTGACTTTTCCCAGATGTTCTCCCTGATAATTCACATCGAAAACAGGCATTCCATTCCCATCAAATGCCACATTGGTGATATAATAGGTACAGTTTTCGTTATATCCATAGGTGATTGCACCGGGTATGTCCTTGATGACCTGATTGACAAAAGGGTTTGCATCATAGGCGATGATCTTCCCTCCTTCTGGTACCATCTTCGCAAATCGGTCAAAGGAACTGACGATATGTTCAATATCCTTGAAATAATCCAGATGGTCAGAGTCGATGTTCAGGATGACCTCGATCTTCGGCCTCAGCTGGAGAAAGCTGTCTCTGTATTCGCAGGCCTCCGTGACAAAATATTTGCTGCGGCCCACCTTTACGTTTCCGCCGATTTCGGCCAGATTGCCTCCTACCAGGATGGTAGGCTCAAGCTTCGCCTCTTCTAAAATTAAAGAAACCATAGAAGTGGTTGTAGTTTTTCCGTGAGTTCCGCTGATTGCAATGCTGTTTTCAAAATCATCCATCAATACACCTAAGACTTCTGCCCGGCCCGCCAAGGGGATGTTTTTTTCCCTTGCTCTGATGATTTCTGGGTTTTCTTCTGCAATGGCTGCAGAATATACAATCAAGTCTGCTGTTTCTACGTTTTCCGCTCTATGGCCTATATATATTTTAGCTCCATGTTTTTCTAAATTATCCGTAATATCTGACTGCTTCATATCTGATCCAGAAACGTGGTATCCTCTCGAAATCAAAATCTCTGCAATGGCAGAAAGACCGATTCCTCCGATACCGATGCAGTGAATATTTTTATATTCAGATAAATTAATCATCAACTAATCCTCCAGATCCAATTTTATTTGTATTTTTATTGTTGCACAAACTTTCCATTATAATACATAATAGTATAAATCCACCGCAATGGTTCCTGATTTGCGGTGAAATTGTAAAATGTCGATCACAAACATACACTATTCTGCCATAAACCCCACCTTATGGCAATAGCCTTGACGGAAATATTATATCATGTGCGTTCCTTTAGAATTAGAATCGCAGCACATGATTCAATGATTCCTACCTTTCGACAACGTCGATAAGATTGACGGAATCATTATACCATATTTATAAGAAATTTGCCTACCATTTGACAAAAAATAAAAAAAGAAATAATATGTACATAGGAAACGGGAGGAGGCAGAATATGAAAAGAACAGAACGCGTTGGAGCAATCATCAAAACTCTGACAGATACGCCAAATAAACTTTACCCGCTGCAATACTTTTGCGATGCCTTTGATGTAGCAAAATCCAGCGTCAGCGAGGATATCAATATGGCAGACGCCGCTGTGCGCTTTACGGGGACGGGTTATATCGAGACCATTTCCGGCGCAAAAGGCGGAGTCAGGTTCAGTCCCGACATAACTGCCCAGCAGCTCTCAAAACTGCAAGAAGAATTTTGCAGCCGCATCAAAGACAGCAGCCGCATTCTGGGAGGAGGCTTTCTCTATACTTCCGATATCATGTTCGATACCCATCTGATGAATCGCCTGGCAACAGTATTTGCTAAGAAATTCAAGGAGAAGGAAGCCGATTATGTGGCCACCGTAGAGACAAAGGGAATCGCCTTAGCCTCTATGACCGCACGTCAATTAAATCTTCCTCTGATCATCATCAGGCGAGAAGCCAAAGTGTCGGAAGGCTCTACAGTCAGTATCAATTACTTTTCTGGTTCTTACGACAGGGTACAGAAGATGTCCATATCCAAAAGAGCTGTAACTCCAGGCTCAAAGGCCATCATCATCGACGATTTCATGCGTGGCGGCGGCAGTACCAAAGGCATCTCCGACATTCTTTCCGAGTTTGAAGTCACCGTCGTGGGAACTGGCATCGCCATCGCCAGCATTGTGCCGGAAAAGAAAAAAATAGACGATTATACTGCAATTGTCTTCCTGGGAGAAGTAGATGAGGAGAGAAAAAATATCGAAGTCATTCCGAATAATCAGATTTTTTAGTTATTGGTATTGCCAACTTTTGTAAAATGATGTATAATAACCCTATCTATAGTAGGAGAAGGCAAGAAAGGTGGTCAAGTATGAACATAACTGATGTAAGAATCCGCAAAATCAATGATGAAGGTAAGATGAAAGCCGTCGTATCAATTACTTTTGATGACGAGTTTGTAGTACACGATATCAAGATAATTGAAGGTCAGAACGGTCTTTTCATTGCCATGCCTAGCAGAAAAATGGGAGAAGGTGACTTCAGAGATATTGCTCACCCACTTCTGTCTGAAACCCGAAATAAGATCAAAGAAGCGATCTTTACAGAATACGAGAAGGTTCTGGCAGATAAGGATGCAGAAAAGCCAGAAGAATAGAATAAGGAAAATTCTGATCTCCAGTCGTTCATGTGACTGGAGATTTTTTTGTTTACTATGCGGGAAAGAGAAAAAGCATCGGATGACGAGTCCAATGCTTTTTCAAGAGAGTTATCTAAAACGATTGAAATGGAATAAATCTGCCTAGTCTGTCGTTCACGATCGTCTTGTGGTCCATGGCGACTCTGCCGCCCAAAATGACATAATCAATGCCTTCAGGCTGAATGTAAATATCAGTATAAGTCGCGCGGTCCGTCACAGTATTTGGATTGAATACGGTGAGGTCTCCATCGGCATCCAGCTCGATCCTCCCTTTGGAATGGAGCGAAAGCCGTTCTGCCGGGTACAGTGTCATCTTTTTCAGCGCCTCTACCATGGACAGTACCTTATCTTCTCTGACATACTTGCCCAGGACTCTCGGAAAAGTTCCCGACGCCCGAGGATGTCCCTGGCCGCTGTTGAGTATGGCGTCACTGGCAATCATGCCGTAAGGATTTGCAATCCCCGCCGCCACCTCTTCTTCTTTCATAGTAAAGCCTACGGCTGTCATGGTCGGATATTTTTCCCTGGCGTCCTTGAGGATATCCTCTGTACAGTATACATTCTTGTACGGTTCTGCCGTCAGCATGACCTGTCCCAGATCCTTGCACCACCGCTCCATACTTTCCGGCTCAAAGACGGCACTTCCGATCATGGTGGAAAAGGCGTTGTATGGATAGATGTCAAAACGCAGATCCGGATTTTTAGATGCACATTCTTCGATGAGGCGCAGGGACTCTGTCATCTCTCCCATGGCCGCACAGCTTCCCAGATGGGAAATCTGGAAACGGACGCCGGCTTCCTCACAGAGCCTGATCATTTCTTTGACAGAAGGAACCGCTTCCGCGTCAGAAGCCCTGTAGTGGGCCGCGGCCAGATAGCGATGATCTGTCTTCAGCAGCGCCAGGATATCCAGCATTTCCTCGTAAGTCATCTGCGGACTGTACTCAATGCCAAAAGAGATACCAAAGGCACCTTCTGCCAACTCTTCCTCGATTATGGCCGCTGTAGCGGCTTTGTCATTTCGTACGCCGCCTCCGCCAAGCATATCGAACCGGGTTACGTTGTACCCTGCCAGCATCACATAGTTGACGGGACTTCCTCCCAGCTTCTCAATAGTCCGCTTGAAGTCCCTGAGATATTGAAACTGCAAACCGCAGTTGCCGCCGCAAGCCGTAGTGACACCCATCTTCAGCATCAGATCAGCGATGATATACTTCTCCCCATCTACAGCAAAATTTTCTTCGTGCATGTGGATGTCGATAAAACCAGGAGAGACGACGCTTCCTTCAGCATCTATGTATTTGGCAGCGTCAGGCCGGTCACAGCCGATATAGGTAATCTTTCCGTCTTTCACGCCGATATTTGCTTCAATCAGCTGGTCTTTGTCAAAGTCCGGATAAGTACCATTTATAACTAATAAGTCAAGCATTGCCGTAGTTTCCTTTCTATCATTGATAGCCTATGGCGTGTGCAAAGAGCAGGATACCGCAAGTGACAACTAAGATTGGCAGCTGCAGCTTGAGACTCCATCTCGCCCATTTGCCATAACTTACACCAGTCAGTCCCAGACAAATCAGAAGTACAGGACAGGTTGGATAGAAAATGTTGGAGAAACCATCTCCGAAAGCGAAGGCCAGAACCGAAACCTGACTTTCGATTCCGCTGAGCTGTGCAATAGGCGCAATCAGCGGCATCAGTAAGAAAGCTTTCCCCGTTGCCGACGTGATGAAAAAGTTCATGACCAGAATCAGAAGATAAATCATGATGATAATTGCGCCCGTCGGTACGTTTTCCGTCGCTTTGACGAAGTAATAAAGGATGGTGTCCAAAACCTGGGCATTCTCCAGGGTATATCTGACAGAGCTTGCCATGAGGATGATGCCGATGCCCGGAAGGAAGCTGATAATGCCTTTTCCGAAATACTTCAGATAGTTCTTCAAGCTGAAACCTGAAAGCAGGGAAGAAATGGTACCTGCCAGAAGGAAAGCCAGCAGCAGGATGAACATCATGTAATTCTGCAGCACGGTGATGAATGTGGAGCAGATGGTAGATAACACGCCCATACCCAGACAGCCTGCGAAAGCAATGACAGCGCGATCCATATGCTTTTCCCGTTTTGTTTCCGGACGCTCTGCACCCAGTTCGTTGACTTTCTGCTCGTCATAAACCAGAGACTTCGTAGGGTCTTTATCGATTTTCTTTGCATATCTGTAAAGGAAGATCATGAGCATCGCATAGATGATGACGAATACGATGGCTCTCAGCCACATGCCGGAAAGCATCGGTATTCCGATCAGTGATTGCGCCAGTCCTACGGTAAATGGATTTCCAACCCCTGCCGCAAATCCGCAGCAGACGGCGAGGATGCTCATGCCCAGCCCGATCAGGGCATCCCAGCCTAAGGCAAAAGAAAGGGCTACGACCAGTGGTACCAGAGGCACCATATCCTCGAAGGAGCCAGCAAAGGATCCCAGCAGCATAAAGAATAAAGGGATGATGAATAATAGCTTGTATTTTGTGTCTGCAAATTTGTCGTGGAGCCTTCCCAGCATGTATCTCAGCACGCCGCACTCATCCAGAGCGCTGAAGGCGCCGCCGACGACCATGAGAAAGGCGCAGATGATGATGATGGACATACTGCTGCTGCCTAAAATCAAGATTGGTGATAATAGCCATTTCCAGAAAGGAATGCCTCCTTCTGTCGGGGTGTAACTTCCCGGAACAATCAGTTCCTGTCCGTAAGCGTATTCCCGCTCAAAAAGGCCTGCCGGTATGAGCCAGGTCATAATATAGGCCAGTATCATGAGTGATACCATGACGACGATAGAACTGATAAAGGACTTATAGCTGACGTCCATTATTTTTTCTTGTTGGTTCATTTTTGTGTCTCCTTTTTTATATTTTTTCTTTATTTTACACGTGTAAAAAATAAAGTCAACGGTATTTTCTACACGTGTAAAAAAAGTACCGAAAAGTGCGAAAATTTTACAAAAAAACAATTGGGGATTAAAATATAATTTGGAATGTGTTATGATGGTGCCAAGGATTTTATCACAGGAGGGATTATGAGTACGAAAAAAAGTGAAAATACCAGAAGAAAAATTCTCGATACAGCCCAGAGATTATTTTCTGAAAGAGGGTATGACAATGTGACCATGAAGGATATTGCAAGGGAACTTTCCATCACCCATGCAAATCTTTATTACTATTTTAATAACAAAATTGATTTAGCGGGGGTTCTCTTTGACGAGGGGGTCGATGTACTGATCAGCTTTATTCAGAAGTGCCGGACCCGTACAGAGGACAAGTTCCTCCTGGTCGTCCTGTTTTCTCTGCTGTTCTCCGAAAGGCTGCTCAAAGACGAGGCTTTCCAAACCGTCTTCCTTGACGTATACAACTACGCAGACTTCGACCAGGATTCACTGGCGCACAGCCGAAACACCCGGTTCTATATCTTGATGGAGATGGCAGAAGAGGCGGGAATTGAAGACATAGAAGATTTCATGAACTTCAAGATTTTGATGACAGACGCTTTTATGAAAACCATTTTCAAGGCGATGAAAAATCAGCTGTTATACAGGGATCTGGATCAGATTACCGATTCCTATTTTGAACTCTTCGTGCTTGAGGATTTTCACATCAGCAGAGAGTCCTACCTGAAAACGAAAGCAGAGGCTAAGAAATGGATGCCTGAAATAAAGGAATTTGAAAAAAACGCAACCACCTGAATTCCGGCGGTTGCGTTTTTTATATTAAAATCAAAACGTCATACTATTCTTCTGAAACACTTCGTAATCCAACGACATTCTCCACAGGCAGTGTCAGAACTGCTGTATTCGCTGCGGTCTTCATGCCGGCATATTCGTTGATGGCCTCGACCAATGCATCTTTATCCTTTCGCTTAGTGACGATATAGACAAGTTCCATTTCGCTGGCGATGGAAATGCCGAAGAACTTGGCAGAAAAATCATCGCCAACTCCTTTGGCGTGAACCACCGTACCGCCCTTTACATCAACTCTTCTGGCTGCGTCCATGACCATCTCGGCATAACCGCCCCGCGTGATCGCTATCACAAGTGCATACTGTGCATCATTGATGCCATTGCTCACATCATTCACCTCACTGTTACATTTTCCCTGACCTTCTAGCAGGTACTCCATACCGGATTCATCTCCAATATAGTCGATGGGCACTGAAACCGCAATTCCATTCCCCACCATGTTAATTCCCATGTCACTGACAAAACCATTCATCAGTCTGGCCTTCGTCTCACGATTTACGATGGCTTGCAACATGACCTTCTCAGTCTGCTCAACGCCCAGATAATCAAGCATTTTCTGCTGTGCAGTCCCATTACATAATTCAGCAAAAGAGCAGCCTACATGATTGTCGTGAAAATAGTTAAAATATAACTCGCTTAGTTCACGACGTATAACGGTAATTAAAAAATACAAACGATTCAATCCTCTATCTCCCTCTTTTTGTGATTATGATCCATGATTGCCGTGGTTTCCTCGGCATGTCTCTCACCTCGCTCGGTTTTTAATTTAAAGTACAGGCCAAGAACCTGTATCGTGATCAGCGGCGTCATGGCGACCATCGCAACGACACCAAAGGCATCCGTCGTCACATCTCCTCCCAAGGCGCTGCATGCTCCCATTGCCAGAGGCAGTAAAAATGTGGCCGTCATCGGTCCGCTGGCTACACCGCCAGAGTCAAAGGCAATGGCCGTAAAGATCGGAGGTGTAAAAAATGTCAGCACCGCCGCAATGAGATAACCCGGCACCAGCAAATACATGATCGGCATTCCCACTACGATCCGCATCATCGCCAGTGCAACCGAAATCGCCACACCGATGGACAGGCTGGTACTCAGAGCTTTTGACGGAATGGCTCCCGCAGTGATGTCAAATACCTGTTTGTTCAACACATGAACCGCAGGCTCTGCTGCTACGATAAAGTAACCGATCAGCGCGCCGATTGGTATCAAAATCGCCGGGTGAGCCAAAGAACCAAGCTGCTGCCCCAAGTAATTTCCCGCCGGCATGAACCCTATATTGACACCGGTTAGAAATAGGACCAAACCGATATACGTGTACCCCACACCTACGATGATATGTATCAACTGATGTTTTGAGAGTTTTAGCTTCCAGGCCTGTAAGCCAAGGAAAAAAAAGACCATAGGCAGCAGCGCGACTCCGACTTCTTTAAAATATCTGGGCAGTGCACTGATAAACAGCATCGATAGTTCCACAGAATCAGACACATCAGGCATTGATACCGCTGATTGAACAGCCGACTCGGGATTGTACAAAATACCCAAGATCATCACTGCAACAATAGGTCCTATAGAGCAAAGTGCGACCAGACCGAAACTGTCATTGGTAGCATCTCTGTCACTTCTGATGGAGGCAACGCCCACACCCAGTGCCATGATAAAAGGTACTGTCATGGGTCCTGTGGTCACACCGCCAGAGTCGAAAGCGACTGCCAGAAAATCCAACGGAACAAATTGTGCCAGGATGAAGACGATGAGATAAAATCCAATTAGCAGGTAAGCCAGCTTTATCTTCAGCAATATGCGCAAAAGTGATACGACCAGGAAAATACCTACGCCTACGGCGACTGCCAGAATCAGTACCATGTTAGGAACATTGGGTACTTGTTCAGCCAGAACTTGCAAATCCGGCTCTGATATGGTGATGATTGTTCCAACTAGGAAACAAACTAAAACAATGAGAAATATACTTTTAGACTTTGTAATGGCAGAACCTACGTGCTGCCCTATCGGTGTCATGCCCAGATCGGTACCCAGTGTAAAGAGCCCCATTCCCAAAATAAGAAATACAGCGCCTATGACAAATGCCATCAGGATGCTATTGGGTACTGGGATCAGACTAAAACATAGAAGAAAAACGATAGCGGTGATTGGAAGAACAGATGTAAGAGATTCTCGGACTTTTTCTACCAGAATCGTCCTGTTCTGCTTAAATAGAATGAACTTTTTTCTTTCCAGATGATCTCCCCCTTTAATATTTATAGATTTGTACGTATAATTAAGTATACTATCTGGGGAAAATCTGTTCAACCAAAAACGGCTCCTAAATTTCGCCTGATTACCCATATCGTAAAAAATAGGACTAAAGTCTTACTCCTTCAGCTCCGCTTCTACTACCCTGATGATGTTGGTATTTCCAGGAACATCCACTGGAAGGCCTGCACTGATGACGACTTTGTCACCGGATTTGATCAAACCGGCTCTGATGGCCTTTCTCGCGCAGTGAGCGAACAAGTCTTCGATATCATAACGATAGCCTGCGATGATCGGACAAACGCCCCAGATCAGTGAGAGCTGATGATAGGTCTTTTCATAAGGGGTAGCACCGATTACCATGATGTCGGGATGAAATTTTGACATCCTCCTGGCAGTATATCCTGTCTTTGTAATGGCCATGATGGCGCCAGCCTGGATATCTTTTGCCAAGGTACAGGCGGCATGTCCTACAGCATTGGTGACATCCATGACGTCCATCTCGTGCCAGACCATTTCTTTTCTCGGCATGTCCTCCTCTGCCTGCTTCGCAATTTTTGCCATAGTAGCCA
>URXI01000063.1 GCA_900551775.1 uncultured Eubacterium sp.
GGGGCCGCTTGCGGCCACGATATCGGAAAGTACGGCTGCCGAAAAAGTGAAGAGAAAAGAATCCCTTACTTACATTATTATTATACAGACTTATGTTACAACCGCTTTGAAATGCCCACGATTGGACATATCGCAGCCAACCACTCTACCTGGGATCTGGAACTGGAAAATCTGTCAGTCGAGTCCCTGCTGCTGATTTACGCTGACTTCAGAGTCAAAAGCAGCAGAAATGAACAAGGCGAAGAAATCGTCCACTTCTACAGCCTGGATCAGGCATTTGACGTCATCCTGAGCAAACTGGATAATGTGGACGAAGCAAAGCGGCTGCGGTATCAGAAGGTCTATGACAAGCTGAAGGATTTCGAGAACTACATGATAGAGCGCGGCGTCGTGACGCAGCTGCCGGCTGATTTCAGCGAAACTGTGAGCGAAGAGCCAAAGGCGGCAAAGCGGCAGATTGCGCTGCTTCACGGTGAAGAACTGGTAGATCAGTTGAAGTTCAGCGCCATCGACCATAATATCCGTCTCATGAGCCGCTTTCACGAAGAAAGTGAATTCGCAAGCCTCATCGAAGCGGCCAGAAGCGAGCGGCAGTGGAAAAACTTGCGTACCTATGTGAGCATATTTGATGAGTATTCCACGTACATGACGGAAAAACAGAAGCTGCTGACATTGAAATTTCTCTATGAGCTGCTGGTACATAAGGAGAGCGACATCAGAAGCCAGGCGGCGGAAATCATGGGCAGGATGATTGCAGCCTTCAGCGAAGAATATAAGAAAGAGGTGCCGACGGACATCACTCTGCCTGACAGACTGGTGAACAACCTGACACTTTGGGAAAAGTATCTGCGTCTGATCATCTTCCCTGATTACAAGCTGACAGATCAACATAAGAAGTGGATCTCAAACACCTTGGACAGCTTTTGTAAAGCACTGCTGAGCCACTGCAAGTTATCCTGCAGGCACAATTACTTTGATATTCTGCAGAAGTTTTACATCCTGAACAGTTATGAGGAAGGAACAATCATGGTATTGCTTGATACTGCCATGGTCGTAGATCGGGCGATCTGTACACCTGGTTTTATTTTGCAGCTGAAGATTTTTTTGAAAGAAGTATTTGGCGCTTACAGCAAAAGTGTGGACATTGCAGTGCTGAAAGCAAGCCGCCATTACTTTGACGAATATGATGAAGATCGGTATGAGAAAGACATCAGAAATGTCATGGACATTCCTGAAGACGGTGAAGCCTTTGACGAAAATCTGGCGGCCATGTTTCTGGATGACTTGAAGACGGGCACGCCGTGGATACAGAAGGCAGCTAACATTTCCTTCATGTTGAAGCATGTGGAGCGTACAGCTGACAGAGGGCGCACCCTCCACGTTGCGACACATCTTGCCAATCTGGTCAAGGTCAGTGAGACGATCACTGTGAGAAAAGCGGCGGGAGAGGGATTACTTTCCATTATCGGAAAGATGCCCCTGGAGCAGCGAAATGAACTGACGGTGGAACTGTTTAACGGTTTGGAAATCGGAGACTACCAATTCTCCAAATACATCCCTGACTATCTGGGCATCATCATGCTCTACCTGCCGCCGAAGGAACTGGACGAGTCTATCGACGAATTACAGAAGATTTTGGAGACTGGCAATGAGAAGGCTGCTTCCTCCGTGATCAATACCCTGGGCGTCATGGTAGAAAACTACAGCATCTATAAGGGGAAATTCATGGAGCCGACAGATGTGCGCGAAAAACGCAGATTCCGGCTGTTGAACCTGATTATCAAAGCTTTCGCAGGTTTCAACAACCTCTGTTCCCAGGAGGCTTTCTGGACCCTGGGCGTGCGCATCTTTGGCGGAGAGGTGTTGACGTTATCGGAGAAGACTGTGCTTTTCAAACACTGCTATAAGAAGATCATGACACTGCTCTATGAGAAAAAAGAGGGCGAACTGGATTTTTACAACGATGCAGCAGTATTGAACCACATTTACCGTTATATTTCACAGCACCAGGCTGAGACAGGCAAGTTCGACTTTCCGCCTGTGAGAAAGGCGGCATTTTTCCCGGGAACTTTCGATCCATTCAGCCTGGGACATAAGGCTGTTGCGACCACCATACGCAATATGGGCTTTGAAGTTTACCTGGCGCTGGATGAATTTTCCTGGTCGAAGAATACTCAGCCAAGATTGCAGCGCCGAAAGATTATGACCATGTCCGTAGCAGATGAAGACAATATCTTCATCTTTCCAGAGGATATTCCAGTCAATATCGCAAATCCTGCCGATATCAAACGTCTGAAGGAGACCTTTGCCGGAAAAGAACTGTACATTGCGGTGGGTACGGACGTCATCAAAAACGCTTCCTGCTATAAAGCGCCGCCGGAAGAGGATTCCATTCACTCGCTGAATCACATCGCCTTTGCCAGGGAATCTAATGAGCAGGGGAAAAGCCGCGGTGAGGAAAAACGTTATCCGATTAGCGGAGAAGTGATCAATCTGACTCTGAAAAAATATTATGAAGATATCAGTTCGACGCGTATCAGGGAGAATATCGACCTCAACCGGGATATTTCCAATTTGATCGATATCACAGCGCAGAACTATATCTATGATAGAAATCTGTATTTGAGGGAGCCAGCCTATAAACATGTTCTGCAGGCAAAAGAAATTCGCATCAGTACCTATGAAGAGAGGCGTGCCGACTGTCTTGCCCCTGTCAGAGAAGAACTGCTTCATAGAGGCTATCACCTGGATTGTCTGACTGCGTATCTGGAGCGTCCGGGCGTGCGTACCATTTACATCGAAAGTGGTGTGAGAACCAAAAAAATGGCGGCCTTTGCTGCTGCTCACAGGGTGGAAACCAGCCAGCTGCTTGCAGAATTTGAAGATCCTTCCATCGCGGCTCATGTCCGCGAGCGGGCTGCCGGCGGGATCGCTGTCATCGGAGCTTTCTTTTCCGGCAAAAATCGGACGATCTCTAACATCAACCAGATCATGCTGACGGAGATTCTGACAGAACTGCTCTCGAGGGATTTTGCCTACGTCGTCTACCATCCGGCAGACAAGGCGGGAATGAATCATAGAATTCTGGATGTCTTGCGCAAGCAGGGGTTTGTGAACATCGCAGAGCCGGGCAGTGAGCCAATCTATGCCGTAGATATGAAGTCGCCCATTGTCATTTTCCGGGATGTAGAAACGGTGATTAAGAATCCGCTGAACAAAAATGCAGAGGTCCTGCGAGTCATCGATGAAGCCCACAGCAGGCTGCTCAGAGTGCTGACGGAAATTTACCACGGTCAGTTGGTTCTTTCCTTCAACACCAGCGCCATGCATCACAAGATCATCAACAAGGTAGCAGCACTGAATCAAGTTTCGGCAGAGACCGTCGGCAGCAAGAGAGGACCATATATGTCGGTGCCTTTCGGCAAGACATTAGCTGAGGTGGTGGTGCCTAATACAGTGACGAAAGCGCTGCATACAGAAAAATACTTTTCCAGTGATCTCAGCCACTTTACCATTGCGGAGTCAAAGCACCACGCTGTTTTGGAGAATCAGGCTAAGACGATCAAATCCTTTGACCGGCCGATTATCCTCATCGATGATCTGCTGCATAAAGGCCATCGGATGAATATTTTGGATCCGATATTGAAGGAAAATGACGTAGCGGTGGAAGAAATCATTGTCGGCGTTCTCACCGGCAACGCCAGAGATCTGATGACAGTGAGAAACAGGAGTGTGGAAAGTGCATATTTTCTGCCGACCTTAAAGACATGGCTCAATGAGCGAGATTGTTATCCGTTCATCGGCGGCGACAGCATTGACAAGGAGAACGATGTATCTATGAATCTGGTTCTGCCATATACCTCTCCGGTATTTATCCGGGGTGGAGACGCTGATGCAGTTTTTGAATACTCCCGTGTCTGTCTGGAAAATGCGCGGGATATTCTGCAGGTATTAGAAAAAGAGTATCAGGCTACTTTTGAGAGGAAACTGACACTGAAGCGATTGGGCGAAGTCATTACCTATCCGAGAAGACCTGACGTGGGAGAGGGCATCAGTTACGATGAGAATCTGGCCCCGTCTGTATATGTGGAAAACGATATAGAGAAACTGATCAGGCTGCGTTATAAACGATAGAGGGAAAAAATGAAAAGAATTGAAGATTTATTGAAGGATGCGGGGATTGAGGGCGGACTTTCTCTCAAGGGCTGTCCCGTGAATTTACGAGAAAAAAACAGAGTCAATTTGTTAGCCTTGGGAGATGTAGGCACGACGGTTTTGATCGGTCTCAGGCTGCTGGGCAGCGATGTGATCTCTGAGATCGGTATCTGCGACATTCATGAACCAAATATGGTTCGCTGTGAAGAGGAAATCAATCAGATCAATTATCCTTTTGGCATGGCAGAGCTTCCTGTCGTCAGAATGATCAGGGAAAAAGACCTCTTTGACTGTGATGTCCTGATTTTCTGTGCCAGCAAAGGGGTGCCGCCCATCGGCGCAGAGGGCGATGTGAGAATGGCGCAGCTTGCCGCCAATCGGGAAATCATCAGCCGCTACGGGAAACTGGCAAAAGATAGCGCCTTTGGCGGTTTGGTCGCTGTGGTCAGCGTCCCGGTAGACCCGCTGTGCAGGGCTTTTCTCTCCAGCGCGGGTTTGCGGCCTTCCCAGGTGCAGGGATACGGCCTGGGCGTCATGAACGCCCGTGCGCTGTATTTTGCAGAGAAAGACCAGAGGCTGTATCATTACGCCAGTGAGGGGCGCGCTTTTGGCCCCCACGGAGAAGATCTGATCATCGCAGACAGTGTGACCGCCTATGACGATCAATTGTCGAGGGAGCTGACCGATCTGACTGTCAGTGCTAACATGCGAGTGCGGGAGCTGGGATTCAAACCTTATATCGCACCCGCCCTGTCTTCTGCCGCCATCTCCATTTTGTTGACACTGCGGGGAGAATGGCATTACAGTTCCCTCTACCTTGGCAATGAAGAGGAGGGGGCTTTTATGGGCATGAAGAATAGAATGGGAACAGAAGGACCAGAATATGAAGATATACCCCTCTGCGAAGAACTGTACGGGCGCATCAAAAACGCTTATGACAACTTGTGTAAAATCAAATAAAAGATAAAAGAGGCGAAATCAATGCTAACTGTAATCAAACCTTTCTGCAATGAATTTCATAGAGAAAACAGAATGGATCAGATCCTCTCAAATGCCCTTGCGGGCGTTGAAACAGAATATCTGCTCACGGCTGAAGAAATCGAGGCCTGTGATCTTCGCGGCAGAAAAATTCTCTTTGCCGTCTGCCTGTCCGAGGCGGGAATCAATTTGGAATATTACAGGATTTTGGAGTATTTCAGAAGGAAACCGGACTGTCTGACGGGCTGCTGCGGTGCAGTCATCGTCGATGGAAGCGGGGAGCTTTTTACCAAAAGCCTGGCCCGCAGACTGGTTTTTTCGGCCAATGCGGCAGGATGTGCATTTATTGGAAGACCCATGGTGGAAGCCACTGGTTCCCTCTACAACTTCAAGACCATGAGCAGAGTGCTCGGGCTGGATCTGCTGGAAACTTATCAGAACTTGACAGAACGCCTCATAAAACGCCTGCTCGATTTTGAAATGCTCAAAATACGTCATCCCAAAGTTCTCGCCGTTCATGCCAGCAGCCGGAAGACTTCTAACAGTCTTTTGCTCTGGGAAAATATAAAGAATCGGCTGGATGAATCTATAGAAGTCACAGAGATTTCTCTGCGCAACGGACAGATGCTGGACTGCAGAGGCTGCAAATACGAGGAATGCATGCATTTTGGCGAAAAGGGAAGCTGTTTCTACGGAGGTATCATGGTGGAGCAGGTGTATCCTGCTATCATCCAGTGCGACTGCCTGGTGATGATCTGTCCCAACTACAACGATGCCGTCAGTGCAAATATCACAGCCTTTATCAACAGACTGACGGCAGTGTTCCGCACCCACGATTTTTCAAAGAAAAAGATCTTTGCCCTGGTGATATCAGGTTACAGCGGAGGAGACATCGTGGCGGAACAGATTCTCAGCGCCATGAATTTTAATAAGAACTTCATCCTGCCTGCCAAATTCGCCCTGGTGGAGACGGCAAACGATCCCGGCAGTATTTTAGATGTGGAAGGATTGGATGAGAAGGTTGAGAAATTTGCGCTTCGGATTCGGCGATAGATAAATCATAAATAAAGAAAAGAAGATAGATTTTTCCCAATGTCATGCTGATGGGGCATTGGCTGCAGTTCAACCCATCTTAAATACAGCATAGACTCTATGGCTTTTATTCGTAGTGTTCAATAATAGCAGAAACAGAGGGCTTACATAAAGAATATTTTGAATTAATTAAATATTTTGAATATTACTTGACAATGATTGGGATATGATTTATTATAACTATAGAGGTACGTATTACGTCAGGGACACGTTATACGAAAGTTGGTGAGCAAACTTCATAATTAAAGGAAGGGGGATAAAATTGATTGCCTTCATTAGCATGACATTGTTTATGGTTGGATTGCTTACTTTTTCGCAGTGGGGGAATATGGGCGCTATTGTTCAAACCTGTATTATGATTGTTCTCACTGGAGAAATTATAAGAGTTCAATATAGAAGGACTAGGTTAAAATATCAAGAAATATATAAAACATTTAATTATAAGCTGTTTGATATATTAGTTCTTATCCCTGCAGTATTTCTGATTTCGGTAGTCTGCTATATTCCGGGCTATAAATGGATAAATATCTTAGCCTTAATAGGTTTAGTCATAGTACATTTTATTGGCATTGTTCATATTGATGAAGATAAGACGCTGAGAAAAAAGTATATTGGTTTTGATATATATATATGTATATGCCTACTTTTACTATTGAAATATCAGGGGCCACTCAGCATAATATGATTTTTAACTAAGACATCATTGGACAATTGCTTTCGTAGCGGAAAAAATAGTCTGAATTATATATAAAAGAACCCCGATTTATGATACGCAATCATAAATCGGGGTTCTTTTTAAGAAATTGTTTTTTCACAATCCCTTTTATTAGTTCATCATCTTTGTCTGATATGTGAAGTCTTTGATGCCTTCTTTGATCTTGTTCATCTGCTGTCCGATGAAGCTCTCGATTTCTTTCTCGGATACTTCAACGTCGTTTTTCTCTGCGTACTGGATCATGAAATTTCTGATGACAGCGAAATCTACGTCTCTGTCTACAAAACGGACAGCGCCGTTTGCGCTCGCCTGGCTAAAAGCTCTCTTTAACATTACTTCTTTACTCATTTTTCTTACCTCCGACACCATTTTTCTATTTGCCTATACATAAAGCATAAACCGTGCCAAATTTATGAAATATATAGAAATATTTGGATAAAAAATTTAATTGCTTGGAATTGCAAGGGGTTTCGACGATAAGTTTTTTGCGTAATTGCAAGGAATCAGACGGGTGCTTGTAGATTTTGTGAAAAAATGAACCAAAAATGGGTCAAAAAGCGAACCGGTTTCTCACAAATGGAACTTTTTTTTTCTGATGTTTTAGTGTATAATGGAAAAAGACTCTTTAGCGATGGAGAAGGGAGAGTACGTATGGACATTGATAAATTGATTGTAGAACATCCTATGATACAGAATATGATAAACTGTGAGGAAGTTTTCTGGCTCAACGAAAAAGTGGGACAGGAGGCGGAGCTGCCTTTTGACATGGGTGACATCGAGGACGCAGAGAAGCGCCTTGCCAGGTTTGCACCCTATATCAGGAAGGCCTTTCCCGAGACGGAGAGCACAGACGGCGTCATTGAGTCACCTCTGGTAGAGATCAATAGGATGAAGAAGGTTCTGGAAGAAACTTTTGACAAGGAGATACCAGGAAGGCTCTTTTTAAAATGCGACAGTCATCTAGCCGTTTCCGGTTCAATCAAAGCCAGGGGAGGCATTTATGAGGTGCTCAAGCTGGCGGAGAAGATTGCCATGGACCATGGCATGCTGACAGAATCAGATGATTATTCTATTCTGACAGAAGAGAAGTTTAAGAAGGTCTTCAGTGAATACAGTGTTGCGGTAGGTTCTACGGGTAATCTGGGTCTCAGCATTGGAATCATCAGCGCAAAACTGGGATTTAAGGTTACGGTACATATGTCTGCTGACGCAAGACAGTGGAAAAAGGATCTTTTGAGACAGAGAGGGGTCACGGTGGTCGAGTACCAGGATGACTATCAGAAGGCTGTAGCGGAAGGCCGAAAAGGTGCGGAGCAGGATCCGATGTGCCATTTTGTAGACGACGAAGGTTCCAGCGACTTGTTCCTGGGCTACTCGGTAGCAGCAAAACGGATTGCAGAACAGTTTAAGCGCCAGATGATCGTCTGCGATGCGGACAATCCCGTATTTGTATATATTCCCTGCGGCGTCGGAGGAGCGCCTGGCGGCGTCGCTTTTGGGCTGAAGCAGATGTTCGGAGAGAATATCCATATTTTCTTTGCAGAGCCGACCCATGCGCCGTGCATGACTTTGGGCATGCTGACGGGGCTCCACGACCAGATCGCAGTCACCGACGTGGGACTGGACGGAAAGACGGCAGCGGACGGACTGGCTGTGTCAAGACCATCCAGACTGGTTGGGAGTGTGATGGAAACGCTGCTGGACGGCTGTTTCACCATCAACGACGAAGAACTCTATACCTTCTTGGCAAAGCTGGCAGATACAGAGGATCTCTTTATCGAGCCATCGGCTTGTGCAAGCTTTACCGGCCCGGGACATGTCCTGTCTGCAGAGGGATATCTGATCAAAAACAATCTGAAAGACAAGCTGAAAAATGCGACGCATATCCTTTGGGCTACGGGTGGAAACATGGTGCCGGAAGAAGAGATGCAGGCATATTACAGTATGGGAAAGTAAGTAACAAAAAGGGCTGTAAAAAATGGTAAATCATTTTTTACAGCCCTTTCTCTTTCAGAACCGGTCGCTGTAGTTGAGCAGCCCTCGGATGAAACCTCCCTGGGGCTTTTTCTTTTTCTGACTGCCGCAGATGGTATCGTAGTAGACGATGTTGGCATAAAAATCCTCTTCGGTGCTGTGGAGAATGGCGTAGGAACCGTTGCTGCCGTCTCTCGGGTTTGTCAGACTGCCGGGATTGATCAGATAGATGCCGCCAAAGTCTTCACACATTGGGACATGGGTATGCCCGAAACAGGCTGCGATACAGTTCTTCTCTTCGGCAAGATAGAGCAGGTTGTTGTAATCATAACCGGCACCTTCCAGATGACCGTGGGTGATGAGCAGCTTCCCGGCGGGAGTCTCCACGATTTCTCTGTCAGGACGAGAGGCACCGTCGCAGTTTCCTTTTACACTGACTACGGGGATTCCCAGGGTATCTTCAAGGGTATGCGCGTCTCTCTGGTAGTCCCCGCAGTGAATGATCAAATCAATATGATTCAGTTTTCCATAAATCTCATAGACCTTGTCCAAAAGTCCGTGGGTATCGCTCAATAACAAAATTTTCATCGTCAGCCTCCATAAATATTTTATTAATTATAGCACAAATTATGGGTTTTGTGTTAGAATTCAAGTATGGATAAGGATACACGCAGAGAAAAAATGAAAATAGAATGGGTGACCATGAACATGCGCCTTTCAGGCAGTCTGATGAACGAAGATAAGGCGGCAAAAATCGCAGGAGGGGAATACGTTTTGGATGCGACTTTGGAGGAGCACCTGATGGTAACCCGCCTGATGGACGTACTTCCTCTGATGGAAAGTCTTTTGGATTTGCAGGAAGAGCTTTCTGTGCAGACACTGGGCAAGTTTTATCAGAAGTTATCCGGCGGAGAAGAAGGGGAGTACAGGAGAAGTACGCCTATATTGTTCCACTTGAGTTATAATCCCGTATTGCCGCCAGAAATCGAGGGCGAACTGCAAAGGCTGTTCGCACGCCTTCACGACGGCAGGCTTACAGATCCCCTGGCACGGGCTGTCCACGTCCATAATCACCTGATCAGGGTTTATCCTTACGACCAATATAGCGAAGTCATCGCCAGAACTGCGATGGAATACGAACTTCTGTACAGCGGGCAGGCCATGATCCCGCTGACCCTGACAGAAAGTGAATACAACGGCGCTTTGGCGGAATTTTTGAAAAAGGGGACGGAGGCTGTAATCTATGAGAACCTGCGTCTGAACAAGCTGATGCAGGACAGTCGGAATGGCTGTTGACAATGGAAAGACGAAAAAGAGAATTGGGCGCACTTGCCAATTCTCTTTTATGTTTTAAAATGATTCATTATCCACTTCCGTTTTCTAGAACGTACTTACGGCACCATTATAAAGCTTGAGTGTCACAGCACCCTCGTTTTTTCCGATTGATTTAACTTTTGTCAGAACATCGTCAGCCTTTACGTCTACTTCCTGACAAAGATAATCGATAACGTGTTTGACGCCTTCGTGATTTAACTCTTTTCCATTAACAGTGCTGACTTCGCCGTTTTTCAGTCCTAATTCTAAATATGTCGGACAATCTACATGAATTGATTTTTGCATTTTCTGATCTCCCTTTGAATAAATATTTGAATGTTAAAATAATTATACGACTTTGTATGCAAAAGTCAAGGGGTAATTTATAAAAATTTGAAATAATTTATGATTATACTTAAAAATAAATAATATGGTAAAAACGACGTCTTTGTGGTAGTATAACATTAGAAAAGAGTTGTTGTGCGGATAGTCAGTAGAGGTGTTTAGGTGAGAGAACGTTTTAAAAATGGATACGTGAAATTGGGAGTGACTTTCGTTGCAGCGGGGGCAACGTTGATCGTGCTGTATGAGATGATAAGCCATTTTGATGGTTTGAGAGAAGATATTGATACAGTGCAGTCGATTTTATCTCCCTTTATTTTTGGGCTGGTCATGGCGTATCTGCTCTGTCCTGTCTATAATGCGGTTGTGCGCCGGATGTACAAATTGACTTCCAATCGCTGGAAAACAAAGAAAGGCGCTTTGCGGTTCTGCCGTGTTGTAGCGACGATCATTTCGCTGGTCGTCCTCATCGGCGTCGTAGGGGGTCTCTTTGCCATGGTTCTGCCGGAAACCATCCGCAGCATCGTCGGCTTGGTTCAGGTCATGCCGGATCGGCTCAATGACCTGCTCAACTGGGTGGAACACACTTTTACCGCTGAGAAATACCCGGAGATGGTAAAGGCTTTCGAAGGTCTGGTCGCCAAGACGAGAGATAATTTTGTCGAATGGACGCAGACCGAGTTCCTGCCAAAGCTGGGCATCTATATGACGCAGATTTCGCAGGGGGTTATCGTTACCCTCAAGACGGTGCTGAATATTTTGATCGGCATCATCATCTGTGTCTATTTCCTCAACAGTAAAGAATTGTTCAAGGCGCAGACAAAAAAGATCATCTCTGCAACGATGAATAAAGAACGGTCGGATGCTATTTTCGAATTTGCATATTTTACCAATAAAACCTTTGGCGGGTTTATCAATGGGAAACTGATTGACTCAGCCATCATCGGCGTGCTCTGCTTTATTTTGATGAGCGTCCTGAATCTGCCATATACGATATTGGTGAGTACGATCATTGGTGTAACGAATATCATCCCGTTCTTCGGCCCTTTCATCGGAGCCATTCCGTCAGCCATCATCATCTGTCTGGAAAGTCCCCTGCAGGCGGTTTACTTTTTGATCATGGTTCTCGTCCTGCAGCAGTTTGACGGAAACATTCTCGGTCCGAAGATTTTGGGCGGAACGACTGGTCTTGCCAGCTTCTGGGTGATGTTTGCCATCATCGTAGGAGGCGGACTCTTTGGTTTTCTGGGTATGGTCCTGGGCGTACCGGTATTTGCTGTATTTTACTATTACGCCAGAAAGTTCATTAACAAGAGGCTGGCTAAGAAAAACCTGCCCATTTCGACGATTGAATATGAGGATTTTAATAAATATGATATAAATAGGAAGGATGTATTGTAGATGGAGAGATTGCAAAACATAGATATGAGAGAATTCACTTCTTTTAAAGCCGGGGGAAAGGCTCGCGAGATGGTGATTTTAGATAACGTGGAGGAACTGCAGGAGATCATGCAGGAGATTCACAAATTGAAGAAGAAATACATCGTACTCGGCAACGGTTCCAACACGCTGATTAAAGATTCTGGTTTTGACGGCGTTGTCGTCAAATTAGGAGATGCTTTTAACCGGGTCATCGTTGAAGACGATAGGCTGATTTGCGGAACCGGTACACTGATGTCAGTGGTTGCCAAAGCAGCACTGGCTGCCGATTTGACTGGATTTGAATTTGCCAGCGGGATTCCGGGCAGCATCGGCGGAGCGATTTTTATGAATGCCGGTGCCTACGGCGGTGAGATGAAAGATATTGTAGAAAGCGTGCAATTAGTAAAGAATGACGGCAGCAAAGTGGTAGATGTAAAGGCGGCAGATCTGGCTCTCTCCTACAGGCACAGCATTTTAGAGGAGACCAGGGATGTAGCAGTGACGGTTACCTTAAAACTGAAGAAAGGAAACCACGACGAAATTGCTGCACAGATGGCAGACTTGACCAAACGCAGAAATGAAAAACAGCCGGTGCAGTATCCCAGTGCAGGCAGTTTTTTTAAACGTCCAGAAGGATATTTTGCCGGTAAGCTGATTCAGGATGCCGGATTGAAGGGAGCAACTGTCGGAGGCGCGCAGGTTTCGGAACTGCACAGCGGTTTTATCATCAACAAAGGCGGGGCCACTGCAACTGATATCATAGATTTGATGCATTTGGTACAGAATACTGTATATGATAAATTTAGGGTAAGACTGGAACCGGAGGTAAGAATTATTGGCGACGAAAGATAAATACAAGATGATCTTTGATTATCATACCCATACGACCTTTTCTCATGGCAAAGGATCCATTGAGGACAACGTGAAGGCAGCCATTGCGGCAGGGCTTACGGGTCTGGCAATCACGGACCATGGTCCCGGCCATCTGACTTATGGCGTGAAACGCAGTGATTTTCCTGTAATGAGGGCTGAAATCGACAGGCTGAAGCCGCTTTATCCGCAGCTCTCCATCTATTTAGGCGTGGAGGCCAATGTCATTTCAACCGGAAATTATCTCGATGTGACAAAGGAGGAGTTTGCTGACTTTGACTTTGTGCTGGGGGGCTATCACTATGGCATCCTTCACGGATACTGTGTTGGGAATTGGTTGGATGCCCATCATGCGGCACCTGATTTCTACGGAAAGAAGCTGCTCATAAAGAACACTGATATGACGATCAAAGCGCTCTATGAGAACGATTTGAAGATCCTGACCCATCCGGGGGACAAGGGGCGCTTTGACATCGCTGCCATTGCCAGAGCCTGTGCGGATACAGAGACTTTGATGGAGATCAGCACCTGGCACGCCCATCTGACGACGGAAGAAATCAAGATTTCTGCCAAAACAGACGCGGCGTTTATCGTCAGCAGCGACGCCCATGCGCCGGACCGGGTCGGTAGTTTCTGGGGCGGCGTCGAAAGAGCACTTGCTGCGGGACTTGATGTATCCCGCATTGTAAATATTGAGGAGATTTAGAATCTATGGAAAAGATGAAGGTAGTGATCGTTACAGGACTTTCCGGCGCGGGCAAGACCAATGCGGCGGATTGGTTTGAAGACCAGGGCTATTACTGCGTGGACAACATGCCGCCGGCGCTGATCAGGAACTTCATAGACTTGACTGTGTACTCCAACAAAAAAATCAACAAGGCTGCTTTTGTGGTCGACGTGCGGGGCGGCGAGTTTTTCACCGATCTCAGAGGATGCCTGGATTACCTGGACAAGAGTGAGGCAATCGACTGCAAGGTGCTGTTTATCGAGGCCTCCGATGAGACTTTGATCAAACGATATAATGAGACCAGGCGCAACCATCCGCTGTCAGAAGGCTCTACCACCAGGGAGGTCATCCAGCAGGAGAGGGACAAGCTGGCGGAGCTGCGCAGCCGGGCGAACTTTATCATAGATACCACCAACATGAAGGTGGCGGGATTTAAGCTGGAAATGGAAAAGCTCTTTGTGGGCATGGAGGAAGAAAGCGCCTTCGCCATCAACGTCATCTCCTTCGGTTACAAAAACGGGATCCCTATGGAGACAGACATGATCTTCGACATGCGGTTCATTCCCAACCCTTATTACGTGCCCAGCCTCAAGAAGCTGACGGGTAACAACAAAAAAGTCTTTCAGTATGTGATGAAGTATGACATCTCCCAGACCTTTGCTTCGCAGCTCAGGGTAATGATCAACACCATTGTGCCTTGTTACGTCAAAGAGGGAAAGTACCATCTGAACATCGCCTTTGGATGTACCGGCGGACAGCATCGTTCTGTGACCATGGCGAATAAGATGGCAGAGGTCTTTGAAGAAGACGGCTACAGAGTCACCCTTGAACACCGCGACCTTTGATGGTATAATGAACGTGACGATCCAAACAGCTTCGCTGAAAGGATACGTTCATTGAATCATGACGTTCGATTCTACTTTCAGAGGAATCGTCATGGTATAATAAGCTAGAGGTATGCGCATAGAGGTGCGTAAAGAAAAGGTCATAATTAATTAAAACGTAAAATAAAAGGAGAAGACCAATGGACAAATTAATCATCAGTGCTTGTATTTGCGGAGCAGAAGTTACGAAAGAACAGAATCCTAACGTTCCTTACACAGTAGAGGAAATCGTCAGAGAAGCGAAGTCAGCTTACGATGCAGGTGCAGCTTTGATTCATCTTCACGTAAGATGGGATGACGGTACACCGACCCAGAGCAAGGAAAGATTCCAGGAATGTGTCGATGCCATCAGAAAAGAATGCCCGGATGTCATCATCCAGCCTTCCACAGGCGGCGCTGTAGGTATGACAGACCTGGAAAGATTAGAATCAACAGATATCACTCCGACTCCGGAGATGGCTACCCTGGACTGCGGTACCTGTAACTTCGGAGGAGACGAGATTTTCACAAATACAGACACTACAATTGAGAACTTTGCCAGAATCATGAAAGAGAAGGGCATCAAGCCGGAACTGGAAGTATTCGACAAGGGCATGATTGATACAGCCCTGAAGGTAGCAGACAGAAAAGGCCTCTTGGTTCATCCGATGCACTTCGACTTCGTGTTGGGCGTACAGATGACTGCTACGATCAGAGACCTGGTATTCATGGCTGAATCCATTCCTGCAGGCTCCACTTGGACTGCAACAGGTCTGGGCAAAAATGCATGGCACATCGCTGCTGCGACCATCAGCTTAGGCGGACATGTCAGAGTCGGTTTTGAAGACAACCTCTACATGGAAAAAGGAGTTCTTGCAGAAAGCAATGGCCAGATGGTAGCAAAGGCAGTTGAAATTGCGAAACTGCTGGGCAGAGAGATCGCAACACCTGATGAAGCGAGAGAAATCCTCAGCCTGCCGCCAAGAAAATAATCGTATACATAACATTTTGACCAAAGAGCCC
>URXI01000064.1 GCA_900551775.1 uncultured Eubacterium sp.
AGAACGGCTGGCAGATAGAGATGCTGACCGGCGGCAGCGGCTGGGCTTATTGGTTTTTCTTTATCGGTCGGGCAGTCAATGGGGCGATACCGCCGCTCCATACGTGGGCGCCGGATGCTTATCCGGAAGCGACTTCCGCAGGTACAGTATATATGGGATCTTTTACTACAAAGGTCGCCATCTACGCGCTGATCAGGCTCTTTGCAGGAACTGAGTGGCTGGTCTTTGCAGGAGCGGTCATGGCAGTCTTCGCAGCCTGTATGGCTTTGATGGAGAACGATATCAAAAGGCTTCTGTCTTATCACATCGTCAGTCAGCTGGGTATGATGGTAGCGGCTCTGGGCACTGGCAGCGCTGCGGGTATTGACGGAGCCGCACTGCACGCTATTTTTAATATCTTATATAAGGGCGTGCTGCTCATGGGGGCAGGCGCGATCGTTTATGCGACTGGAACGAGGAAGATCAGCGAACTGGGAGGCCTCTATAAAAGAATGCCTCTTGTGACTGCCTGCTTTTTCATCGCGTCTCTATCCATTGCAGGAGTCCCATTCTTCAGCGGCTTTGCCAGTAAAGCACTGATTACAGAAGCGCTTCATGAGGGACACTTTACCATTGCTTACTGGCTGGTTACCCTTGCCGGTGTCGGAACATGGCTCTCAATCACCCTGAAGATCAATTATTTTGTCTTTTTCAGAAAGACGAAAGCGGAGATGACTGTGAAACCGGTGCCAGTGTATATGAAGGCGGCGATGGTCATGGGGACCCTGCTCTGCGTCGTGACTGGCTTGTTCCCATCTTATTGCTATGAGCTGATGCCAAACGCGACCATGGCGCATCCTTTCAGTGCGGAGCACATTGTGGAATATGTGGCGCTTTTCATCGGCGCAACGATTCCGTTTGCCCGTTATATCAAGAAGATGGAACCTCACGATGTGATTACCTTGGACTTCGACTGGATTTACCGGATTACACTGGTTGAATTTCTATCGGGTCTATCCAAATGGATCTATCGCATCTTCGCCAGGTTTGAACATACTTATTACAGCTTTGAAAGGATCATCAAAACCATTCTGCGCAATCCGAGCAAAGTGTTCAGCGGGCTGGAGCTGGATGAGGCCAATGCGGAAGAGAATTTTGAGGAACAGCGGCCGGTGGGCGAGTTCATGCAGACCTTTATCGTATTCTGCGTCATCGCCTTCTTGGTACTGCTGATTATCGAATGACGAGTGCTTTTTAAAATCCCCGGGGAGATTCCCCTCCCCGGACCCCCCTGGGGATTCTCTTGGGTCTTTGCCTCTGGAACACCCCTTAAGATTCTTAGGCTTTCGCCCTTTGCTAGACCTCCGGCCTTGGAACACCCCTTGAGAGCATCTGATGTGATGCTTTCAGGGGGTGCTTTGTTTTTTGGGTTCAAAAGCTGCGGGCTTCTGCCTGCGAGGGCGGCGGTCTGGCAGCTTGTGAAGTGGGGTAGATTGCAGCAGCTTGTGGTTCGGCGGCTGCGACTGCTCGAGGAGGTTGTAGTTCGGCGGTGGTTGGCAGTCAAGAGGTAGATTGCCAGTCCCGCGGTCCGCAAATGACAAGATTTGAAAAAAAGTCCGAGACATTTTTTGAGAAGGAGTAAATTGCGGACTGTTAGGGGCGTAATGACGCCTCATCGCAGAAAGATTTTAAATTTTTAAATAATTTCTCAATCCCGAAACCCATTGAAAAAACAAAACTGATTTGATTTGTTCCGCATTATGAAACCAAGGGTTCTCATTATAGAACGGGCGATATTGACGCGCAGAAAATTCTGAATTATGATACGGACATAAGAAAAACGTATTGGCAACAAGTTGATATAGGTTTTTAGGAGGTAAGGTGAGATGTTAAAAGCACAGACAGGAACGAGTACAAATGGGAATGCGGCATTGGCTGCAAAGGAAGCTGCACAGAAGGTAAAAGAAGTAGAGAATGCGAAGATGGCGTTTGTATACAGCGGGGTACAGTATGACCAAAAGGCTTTGCTGGATGCAATTTCCGCAGAGCTTCCGGGTGTACCGCTGGTAGGAAACACATCCTTTACCGGCGTGATCACCCAGGATGGATATGTGACAGGTGACGAAGGTTTTGTCGGCGTCATGGCTATGGGCGACGACGATATGGCCGTTGGCGTTTACGGCATGGCAAAAGAGGGTACGGCTAGAGAAACCGGAAAGAAAGTGGCAGAAGAAGCGCTGAAGAGGGCAGGAAAAACTACCGCTCCGGATTACTTCTACATGACGGCGCCTCCGGGAGAAGAGGAATTCTACCTCAAGGGCATCACTGAGGTCATCGGCAGAGTGCCGTTCTTCGGCGGCAGCGCGGCAGATAACGCCATCGCAGGAGAGTGGATGCTCTATACAGACGAGATGGTCACCGCTGACGGCGTGGCAGTTGCCTTCTTCTACACCGGCAAAGGCTTTGCCAACGAATACACAGGGGCATACAAAGAGACGGACAAAGTCGGCATCATTACCAAAGTAGCGGATAACAGGACTTTGGTTGAAATCGACGGTGTGCCTGCGTTGAAGAAATATCAGGAGTGGACTGGAGCATCCAGCGAGGATGTGGCAGGCGGCAACCTGCTGGCATACGCCATCACAGCGCCTCTGGGCGTCAAAGACCCGTTGGGCGACGTGGTAGCGATCAGACATCCGATGAACGGCAATGATGACGGCTCCATGGCCATCGGCAACAACTTGGCAGAACACACGGCTGTGATTTTGATGGAAGGTTCTGTAGATGAACTGATTCAATCCACCGGAGAAACCTTGGATGTTTTGAAGGCAAAACTGGGAGAAACACCGGCAGCCTTCCACCTGGTACACTGCGGCGGCAGAAGAGCGGGCATCGGAGAGCGCATTGACGAGGTGGCAAAGGCACTGAAGGAAGCTTCTGGCGGCGTGCCGTTCATGACGGAATTCACCTTTGGCGAGTACGGATACGAGGACGACAGCAAAAACACCTGCGGCGGCCTGATGTTATCCTTCACAGCATTTGGAAAATAGAAAGGAGATCTTACATATGAAAATGATAATCAACGGAAAAAAAGTAGACAGTGAAAGCGGACTGACCTTTGATGTGCTCAATCCGGCTACTGGCGAAGTGATAGAATCTGTGCCAAAGGCAACGGAGAAAGACGTCAAAGCGGCCATCGATGCGGCAGTAGACGGCCAGAAGGTCTGGGCAGAGGTTCCGGTATGGAAGAGGGCAGAGGTACTCTATAAATTCCTCGACATCGTGGATGCCAACAAAGAAGAACTGGCGCAGACACTTTGTGCAGAAAATGGAAAGCCAATCGTAGAAGCGAGAGCAGAAATCGGCAATATCAAAATCGGATTCTCCGGATTCATCGAGCATGCAAAGCACTATTACGGCAGCATCATTCCGCAGGGCCAGGAGCAGGGCCAGGATGCCAACCTGCAGCTGGTGACGAGAGAACCTATCGGCGTCGTGGCCTGCATCATCCCGTTTAACTTCCCTTGCGACCTCTACGATCAAAAGGTTGCACCGGCTTTGATGATGGGCAACGCCGCCATCGTCCTGCCTTCTTCGGATAATCCTCTGACATTGATGAAGCTGACGGAAATGCTGGTAGAGGCCGGCGTGCCAAACGGCGTCATCCAGTGCCTGACCGCGCCGGGCAGTGTAAAGTCCACGGCAGTGACCGATCCGAGAGTACATCTGGTCACTTTGACCGGCAGCACGGAAGTGGGTATCGACACAGCAAAGCTGGCAGCAGCGAACCTGACGCACACGGCTCTGGAACTGGGCGGCAACGATGCCTTCATCGTATTGGAGGACGGCGATGTGGATCTGGCAGTAGAAGAGATGATCTGGGGACGTATGTACAATACGGGGCAGGTCTGCTGCGCAAGCAAGCGGTTCCTGGTGCACAATTCGCTGAAAGACGAGTTCGCGCAGAAGGCTGTAGAGCGGATCAAGCAGTTGAAAGTGGGCATGCCGTCTGATGAAAGCAGCCAGGTGGGCTGCCTGATCAGTGAAAAGGCCGCCATCAAAGTGGAAAAAGAAGTGGAAAAGACCGTGGAGCAGGGCGGTAAGATTGTCCTGGGCGGTAAGCGTAACGGCGCTTTCTATGAACCGACGGTCATCGTAGATGTGCCAAAGACTGCAGATGTTGCCGTCGATATGGAAATCTTCGGACCAGTGGTTCCGGTCATCGGCTTTGACACCGATGAAGAGGCGATAGAGATCGCTAACAAGTCCATCTTTGGACTGTCCAGCTGCGTGTTCTCCAGGGATCAAAAGAGAGCCTTCAAGGTTGCTTCCAAGATGGAAGCAGGCGGAGCCGTCATCAACGGCGCCAGCTTCTTCAGAGCCTTTGAGATGCCATTCGGCGGCTGGAAACACAGCGGCATTGGAACAGAGGGCGTATTCTCCACCTTTGACGAGATGACCCTGTCCAAGACCATCGTATTGAAGAATATATTATAGGAAAAAGTAGTGTAGAAAGGGACCGCTGATTGGCGGTCCCTTTTGTGGTGGGCAGTTTTTGGACAAGTTTTGTTTTTTTGTCAGTGCAGACAATTGACAATAGGTATTTTTGTAATATAATTAATAAATAAACACAAAGACACCAAATACATTTCCATGGAGGCAGAGGATGAAGAACTCTTTTGACGCGGGCGGGAATTCCATAGCCGTTTCCAATGTGACAAAGCGCTATGCGAATTTCACCTTGGACGATATCAGCTTTGAAGCGTGTAGCGGACAGATTACGGCTTTGGTCGGCGCAAACGGCGCAGGGAAGACGACGCTGATTTCCATCATGACAGACCAGCTTGCCGCTGATGATGGCAAAATTCAATACGGCGGTCTTGACCTGCAAAAGAATCGGATGGAGATAAAATCAGCCTTAGGACTGGTACAGGATTATAACTGTTTTTATGAACAGTATCGTCCCAATGATGTAAGGCGCATTATGAAAGGCTTCTTCAAAGACTGGTCTGATGACTGCTTCTACGGTTTGCTGGATGATTTCGGCTTGCAGACAAATGCGCCGATATCCAGCTTTTCCCAAGGGATGAAGAAGAAGCTGCTCTTCGCCGCCGCGTTATCGCACAAAGCACAATATATCATTCTCGATGAAATCACATCGGAGCTTGATCCTCTGACTAGAAATGATATCATGGAGATTCTCAGAATGCGTGCAGACCAGGGTGCTGCGGTGTTGTTCTCTACCCATATTACCAGCGATGTGGACAATTATGCTGACCATCTGCTGATGCTGGATAGAGGGAAACTTGTACTAGTGGATTCTTTGAACAATATCAGAGAGAATTACCTGGTATTGAAATTCCCAAAGGAAGACGTAGAGAAGGCAGAAGCGCTCTCTAAGCGGCTGGATTCCAAGATGACGAAGATGGGGCGATGATACATCGTCCTGTGCAAAAAGGATGACGATATTGAAAAGGATTTCAATGCGTCCGTCCCGACTGTGGAAGATATGATGATGCTTTATATCAGAGGAGGTAGATGTGATGATACTGATTACCTTGATTAAGAAGGATTTGCTGCTTCTGAGAAGGAGCCTGACACCTGCAGCCACTATGCCGATCTTTATCTCGGTCATCGTCGCCTTTGTAAATCCCGAGTTCTTCATGATGCTGCTGGTGCTGATTCTGGGTGCATTTTTCCCTGCACTGCTCATCCAGGTGATGACCCTTGACGAGAGTACCAGATGGAAGCAGTTCATGCGATCCCTTCCCGTAAAGCCGCAGATCGAAGCGATATCGAGATTTGTCCTGCTGCTCATGCTATCAGTCTTGTCGGCAGCGCTGATAATGGCCTTGGGGTTTCTCGCTTCTACCGCAGGGCTGGTACAAATAACAGGTCAGTATCTGTTCTTCTTTTCCCTGTATGGGCTTATCTACGGACTTCTCATGGGGGATGTGGCGATTCCGGTGATGTACAGATTTGGGGCGGTAAACGGGAAATATGTCATCATGGCGTTTACCTTTATTCCGATCATTATAGGGCTTTATCTTATGACCTCGAAAACACCATCTTTTCTCTACAGCATGACAAAGGAAATGCTGATCGGCAGTGCGGTGATAGCGATTTGTCTGGCTACCGTTGTCGCATTTCTGTATACCTGTTCCGTTCTTAAGAGGAGATATGCGGCGTGAGAGGTGATAGTATGCTGAAATTTGTTGTTGCCATTCAGTGACGCTTTGAAATCTTGTTTATTTATCGTCTCATGGAGTTATCTCGTTATTTTTATCAATAAATGCAGCATCGAAGCGATGATCACGTTACAAGCCAAAAGAGAAAAGGGTTTGTTCCTTCCCTATACGTTAGGAAAAATAGCCCTCTGTTATACAATGCTGCCGGTAGTCGAAATAATCGTCTCGATGGTATTGTTAATCGCATTCGTCCATGTGCCAGCGTGGCTGATCGCAATAGAGCTAATCGGATATGGTTTCCTTACCTATCTATGGCACCTGATGACTTTGAAATTCCTAAAGCAGAGAAAGTGGCTCGATACTGCAGCGGGTATGATCATTGTTGCTTTATCGGTATTGCTGATATAGTCCAAAAGCCTCTGCTGAAATAATATGCTGTAGTTGTTGTGAATTTTATCTCTTTCACGTATAATATAGATAGGTGAAAACATGCAGAAAAAGGGGGCGCTGAGGCCATGGAAAGAAAACCGATCCCAGTGGGATATGAGGATTTTAAGGAAATCATCGATAAGGATTTATATTATGTGGACAAGACTCTCATGATCAAGGAACTGTTGGATTCTGGAGGCAAGTCCACTTTGATCACCAGACCGAGAAGGTTCGGAAAAACCTTGAACTTGAGCACGATCCGTCGTTTTTTTGAAGATGAGCGGACGGAAGAAGGAGAGGCTGTTGACAACGGCTATCTCTTTGACGGCCTGGCGATTTCGGGCTGCGGCGAGAAATATCTTGCCTATCAGGGGAAGTATCCGGTGATCAGCTTGTCGTTGAAGTCTGGAAAGCAGAGCAGTTTTGACATGGCTTATGACAGTTTGGTGAACGAGATCGCAAAGGAATTCAAAAGACACAGATACATCTTAGGAAAAGGCTGCATTTTGCCAGAAGAGCAGGAGCGGTTCAGGATGATCATGGGACAGAATGGAACGAAAGCCGAATATGGAAGAGCTTTGGCGTTTCTGTCTGAGTGCCTTGCCAAATACCACAAGACGGGCGTCATCATCCTCATCGACGAATATGATGTGCCTTTAGAGACTGCATACTTTGAGGGATTCTACGATCAGATGATCGGTTTTATCCGTTCTCTGTTTGAGTCCGCCCTCAAAACCAATCCTGCGCTGGAGCGGGGTGTGATAACGGGATGCCTCAGGATCAGCCGTGAGAGCATTTTCACGGGGCTGAACAATCTGCAGATCCACTCGATCATCAGCCCACATTACAGCAGCAGATTCGGTTTTACTGAGGACGACATCAAAAGGATGCTGGCTTACTATGATCTGATGGAAAAATATCAGGAGCTGAAAGAATGGTATGACGGTTATCTCTTCGGCGGCACGGAAATCTACAATCCATGGAGTATCATCAACTATGTGGACATGGCAAGGGCGGACGCAAGCACATTTCCGCGCCCCTACTGGATCAACACTTCGTCCAACAGCATCATCAAGGAGCTTGTGGAGGAAGCTGGCGACGAGACCCGCAGAGAGCTGGAAACCCTCATCGCAGGCGGGACCATCGAGAAGCCCATCCACGAAGAGATCACCTATGGGGATATCCACATCAATGCAGACAACCTGTGGAACTTCCTGTTTTTTACCGGCTATCTACGGGCGGCAGGACAGAGGCAGGAGGATGTAACTGTCTACCAGCGCATGATGATTCCCAACAAAGAGGTCAAGGCGGTTTACAAAGACTCGATTACCACCTGGTTTGACCGGCGAATCAAAGAGATGGACCGCGAGCCGCTGATCAGGGCGCTGGAAGAAGGTGACTGTGAGGCTGCAGGGGATTTTATCACAAGGCAGCTTGAGGATACCATTAGCTATTTCGACTATGCAGAAAACTACTATCACGGATTCCTGACAGGATTGTTGACGGGGATCAAAGGCTACCAGGTGCTTTCCAATCGTGAGAGCGGCACGGGCAGGCCGGATCTGATACTCAAAAGCACCAGAATCCGCAATGGAATGGCAATGATACTGGAATTGAAAAGTGCTGATTTGGCGACGGCGATGGAAGAAAGATGCAGGGAAGGTATAAGGCAGATCGAAGAGCGAGATTACGAGGCTGAACTGAAAAAGGAAGGTTATCCGGAAATAAAAAAATACGGTGTCTGTTTCTTTAGAAAAGAGTGTCTGGTCAGGAGATAGAGATATGAACCGGAGGATTATCAAGACAGCGGGAGCAATTCTTATTCTTGCGGCGGTACTCGTGCTCAGCGGATGTGGGGCGAGCGGGCCCTTTGCAAAGATGACAGAAGGAGGCTGCGAGAAGGAGGCGGGAGAATTGGTCTGGCTGATGGAGCCAAACAGGGACTGCTATCTTGTTAACGACGGCAATGAACCAGCCGATGCCTACGACAGCCTCTGCTATAACGATAGCGCCAAAGTCTACTATATTTCTTACCCATTTAAGAAAAACAGATATATTACGCCAGAAGGAGAGCCGCTTTCCATGACAGGGGAGTATGCCTATCTTGCGGAGCTTCCGCTGGTTCAAAGAGATGATGAGCACGGGATGGACTATTACGCTTTTGCCGACGGAACAAGAGCTTTTGAAGGTGATTTCTTTGCAGCGTCGGAGTTCGAGGGGGAATATGCAGACGCATATGACCGCGACTGGCACGGTGTAGCTTTGGATAAGAAGGGAAACATCGTCTACCGCACGGAATCAGGAAACGTGGAGTTCTACCACGCGCAGGGGAGCATATTTGTCGAAATCAAGGATCACACGACCAGGTTCGTCGATGTGAAGAAAGGGGAGGCGATTCATACCCAGAAGGACTGCGATGCATTTACAAAGGTCCGTCAGGGATGGGTGCTTTACGATGTGAAAAAAGAAAAGTGCTTTCTAGTGGACGAGGACTTCATGCCACTGTGGGGAGGCAGACTTTTTGACTCTATTAGCGAGGGTACCGGTGGAGATGATGAATTGATTTACGCCACAGAAGAGGACGGCAGGATAACGTATAGGGACAAAGACGGGACAGAGATTTTCAGGTTAAAGAAGGGTGAGAGAGGTTTTCCGGGCGACGGCAGAATTCTTGTATATACAGAAAACCACCTACTCTGCTACAACTATGGAGGAAAGAAGCTCTTTACAAAAGAGATGACTAAGGTGGTCAATCCGGAGGAATTGTTTGATGTTTCTGGGTTTTGTGACGGCGTTGCAGTGGTTACCTTGGATGGAGAAACCTATGGCGTTATGGACGAGAAGGGCAAGATGCTGACCTCTTTCGCATTTGAATATGCAAGAGTATGTAGTAACCATACGATTATGGCAGCCTATAACCAAAAAGCTGGAATTTTGGCGTTCTAAAGAAAGTTGCAATGACCTCCTCATGTCCCCTTGATTTTTTTTCTGCACAGTGGTAAAATATTTCATATTGTATACTATACAAATAAGCAGCCGCTCGGCTGTTTATTTTTCGTGCTTTGCGAGAGGTGATTTAGATATGGACAACAAAAATAATGACTTTCTTGGAACAGAATCCATCGGAAAACTTTTATTCAGGCTGGCGCTGCCGTCGGTAACGGCCCAGCTGATCAACATGCTCTATAACATTGTAGACAGGGTCTATATCGGACATATTCCGGGAACTGGCGCACTGGCGCTGACTGGAGTAGGGGTCTGTCTGCCGATCATCATGGTGGTCACGGCTTTTGCTGCACTGATCAGCATGGGAGGCGCGCCAAAGGCGTCGATCTTTATGGGACAGGGGAGAAATGACAAAGCGGAAGAAATACTGGGCAACTGCTTTGTGGCTCAGGTGATCATATCTCTTGTGCTGACTTTGATCCTGCTGATCTGGAACGAAGATCTTTTGATGCAGTTTGGAGCCAGTGAGAATACCATAGAATATGCCACTGGGTATATGGGGATCTATGCTGTGGGTACGATTTTCGTCCAGCTGACCCTTGGGATGAACGCCTTTATCACGGCGCAGGGATTCGCCAAAGTGGGCATGTACACGGTGATGATCGGGGCGGTGCTGAATATCGTCCTGGATCCGATCTTTATCTTCGTATTACATATGGGTGTAAAGGGGGCGGCGTTGGCTACCATTCTGTCCCAGGCGGTCTCGGCATTCTGGGTTTTGAAATTTCTCAGAGGCAAAAAGAGTCTGCTCAAATTGAGGAAAGCGAATCTGAAGCTAAGCCGCGGCATCATTTTGCCCTGCCTGGCTCTGGGTCTGGCGCCGTTCATCATGCAGGCCAGCGAAAGCGTCATTTCTGTATGCTTCAACTCTTCTCTTTTGAGATACGGAGGAGATATCGCGGTAGGCGCTATGACCATATTGACCAGCGTCATGCAGTTTGCCATGCTGCCTCTCAATGGAATCGCACAAGGGGCGCAGCCCATCACCAGTTATAATTTTGGCGCCAAAAACAAAGACAGAGTCAAGAAGACCTTCTGGACTCTGCTGAAAGTATGCCTGACCTATTCTGTCGTGCTTTGGGCGCTGGTCATGCTGCTGCCAAAAGTCTTTGCCGGAATTTTTTCTGGCGATGCAGAGCTGATCGCCTTTACGGGGTGGGCGCTGAGAATTTACACGGCCTGCCTGTTCATGATGGGAATTCAGATCGCCTGCCAGATGACCTTCATTTCTATTGGCAATGCAAAGGATTCTATCATCGTAGCCATTATGAGGAAGTTCGTCCTGTTGCTGCCGCTGATCTATCTGCTGCCAAACTTTCTTGAAAATCAGACCATGGCAGTCTATCTGGCAGAACCAGTAGCGGATTTTATCGCCGTGACTTTTACGATGATTCTGTTCCGCTTACAATTCAAAAAAGCGCTTCATTCTATGTAACCCATGGATTTGGAAATCTCCAGGGCCTGTTTTCTGACGTACTGCGCGACGGGCTCGATACGATCGACCGTCAAAATGGAAGTAGGGCCGCTGGCAGAAATGGCTGCGATGATATCGCCGCGATAATCATAGATTGGGGCACCGATACACCGGTGTCTGATTTCCGCCTCCTCGTCGTCTATGGCCCAGCCGCGGCTTCTGACTTTGTCCAGGTCGGCGATGAGTTCATCGACGGAACCCAGTGTTTTTTTGGTAAATTTGATAAAGCTGCAGTTTGCCATGAGCTTGCGAACTTGAGGAGCTGAATAATTTGATAGCAGACATTTTCCCAGAGAGCAGGAGTAAGCTTGGACACGGACGCCAATCTGGGAATACATCCTGACATTTGAGAAGACATCCATTTTCTCTATGTAAACGACCTGGTCACCGTCGAGAACCCCCAGATGGGAAGTGAGACCTAACTCAGAGGTGATCTGAGCAACATAAGGCCTGGCCTCTGTCTGCAGCTCAAGATTGTTGATATAGCAGCTGACAGCTTCAATCAATTTGAGGCCGATTTTGTAGGTGCCTCTGTCTGTCTTGTTGAGATATCCGCGGTCTGCCATGGTCGTTATAATTCTGTGTGCAGTGCTCTTGGGGAGTCCGATTCTGCCGGCGATTTCGGTCACACCGAGCCCTTCATTTTCCTGTGAAAGGACCTCGATGATGTCCAGCGCCCTGTCGATGGACTGTACATTGTTATCGCTAGTCATACTATCACCACCTTTTAAAATATTCTGTTATTTTATTATACTAAAAAATTTGCCGCTGTGCAAATGGAGGATTTACATGATTATATCAACTATTTGTAAACTGCTGCTGGCCATGGGCGTCGGCTATTATCTCAACAAAAAAAGAGTCTTTACGGAAGAAGTCAGCCAAAAGCTTTCTTATTTCGTCGTCAATATCACGCTGCCTTTGATGATCGTGACATCACTTAATACGACGGAGACTTCCGACAAAGAGGAACTTTTTCGATATATCCTTACGGGGGCTTGTTTTTATGTGGCGATCCCTTTTTTGGCGAAGGGTTTTGATATTTTGCTGAGGGTTCCAAAGGGGGAACGCTCGACTTACGAGGCGTTTTATATCTTCTCTAATAACATGTTCATGGGATATCCTGTGGCGGCATCTCTTTTTGGCAGCGGCTGTATCTTTCAATTGAGCATGTTCAACTTGGGATTTAATTTGCTCTACTATACTTATGGTATCAGGCTGTTTCAAAGTGGAAAAGATAAGGAAAAAGAAAAATTTGACGTTAAGAAGCTACTGACTCCAGGGACCGTCGCATCGGTCTTTGCGATTGTGCTTTTCTTTTCGGGACTGATGCTGCCAGAAGCGGCTACGGAGGTGTGCAGCTTTCTAGGCAATGTCTCGTCGCCATTGTCTATGGTCATTATCGGCGCTTCTATCGGCACCTATTCGCTGAAGAGCATTTTCAGTGACCACAAGAGGCTGTATTTTGTATCCGTCATCAGACTTTTGCTGATGCCGGCTGCGACTTATTTTATTCTTTCTGCATTGGGGTTTACTGGCGTACTGCTGGGCACTGCCACGGTAGCCATGGGAATGCCCGTCGCTTCTGTGGTGTCTATGGGATGCATCGAACATCAAAACAACGAAAAACTGGGTTCTTCCGGCGTGGTCTTAACCACGATTCTATCACTTTTCACAATTCCGGCGATGCTGATAATTTTAGGTTGACAGATGGGCGCAAACATGATATAGTAGTTCAGTAATGAAGAAGAAGTTATCCGCTTCTCACCTGCGGGCAATCGCGTTTGACAGGTCTATATGATTAGAAATCAGCACTATCATAGTGTGTTTTGAAGCGGATACTTGTGTGTCCGCTTATTTTAATGCGAAGGTATCACAGGAGGTGCGAACAATTAGCAAGGAAAACAAGATCAACGAAGAAATTCGTGATAGAGAACTGCGAGTTATTGATGATGAAGGTAAGATGCTTGGTGTTATGAGCAGAGATGAGGCGCTGGCTTTGGCTGAAGAGAAAAAGCTGGATCTGGTAAACATCTCACCCAATGCAAATCCACCAGTTTGCAAAATTCTCGACTATGGAAAGTACAGATACGAAATCCAGAAGAGAGAAAAAGAAGCAAAGAAAAAGCAGAAGACCATTCAGGTAAAAGAAATCAGACTGAGCTCTTTTATTGAAGAGCATGACGTTCAGGTGAAAGCAAAGACTGCTTGCAAGTTCCTCAAGGACGGGGACAAGGTAAAGGTCAGCCTTAGATTCAGAGGCAGAGAAAATGCCAATACCGCAAGGGGCCGTGAGGTAATGAACAAATTTGCTGAAATCTGCAGTGAAGTGAGCGTAGTTGAGAAAAGACCTACCTTTGAGGGTAGAAGCTTGATCATGTTCCTGGCACCGAAAGCTGAAAAGTAAACGTTTAGAATTAACATAGGAGGAGAATAGCATCATGGCAAAGAATAAGATGAAGTCCCACAGAGGCGCATGCAAAAGAATGAAATTAACTGGAAGTGGAAAAGTAAAGAGAAATAAGGCATTCAAGAGCCATATTCTTACAAAAAAAGCCCCAAAGAGAAAAAGAGGCTTACGTAAAGCTACTACATTGACAAGCGCTGACACTAAGAGAATGTTAAGATCAATGGCGAAATAATATAGGAGGTAAGGAAATATGGCAAGAGTTAAAAAAGGCGTAAATGCGCACAAGAGACATAAAAAAATCTTAAAGCAGGCGAAGGGTTATTATGGACAGAAGAGCAAGGTCTTCAGAGCTGCAAATCCGGCAGTTATGAGAGCGCTCAGATCTGCTTATATTGGAAGAAAGCTGAAGAAGAGACAGTACAGACAGATGTGGATTGCAAGAATCAATGCAGCTGCAAGAATCAACGGCATGTCTTACAGCAGACTGATGGATGGCCTCAAGAAGAGCGGTATCGAAATCAACAGAAAGATGCTTTCTGAGATGGCGATTCACGACGCAGCAAGCTTCTCACAGCTTTGCGAAACTGCAAAGGCTGCTTGCGGAAAAGAATATTAATCAGCGAGATTACGAGAGTTTCCTTTCAGAGCAAATGCTCCTGGGGAAGCTCTTTTTTGTTCTTTTATGTTTTTTTGAAAATTTTTGTCCTTTTCTTGACAAATTTCGAGTTATATATTTATACGACAAAATTTAGCAATATCCCTCAAAAAATAGAGTGTATATAGTTAAAGGGATAATGTATCAATCAAAGGGGAGTCAGAAATGAAAGCGAAATTACCAATACTATTTGCTAGTATATCACTGGGATTCTATATTTTTTGTCTGCTGGAAATGAAGGACGGTGCAGAAGGCATCATCAGCAGACTGATCGAGCAGGGAAGTTACGACAGCGCATACCATTATATTGACGGCTGGGCCTATGATTATACAGGCGTACAGCAGTTTCTGCGCGCGACAGGGGCTTTTCTTGCTGTATACTATGGTGCAAGAATTGCTTGTGCAGTCAGAGGTAACAAATGCGAGACCCTCTTTGCCGTCATTCTTGCCTGCTATATCGTGTGCGTGGCAGTGATCGCAATCAGCCAGTCCCATCTTCTGGGGCTCATCCTCGCGGCAGCGGCAGTCTTTGTCGTATTGGCGGGGATTTCGCTGCTGAAGGATCTTCCCACCGAATAGCGCCATTTTAAAAACTTGAAAAATCTTCTTGACTTGGAGTCCGCTCCAGGTGTTACAATAAAGCAACAACAGATGCAAGGCTGCAACAAAACGGGCGGCAAGAGGCTTTGAACCCCTGGAAAATACTTGATTTTTCTGTTGGCATGGTTTATGCTATACATGTTAGTGTGCTTCAAGAAGAAGTAATTGTCGTTTTCAAGAAGAAAACAAAGTTATGAATAGATAGACTTGATATTGAGATTTTATGCCACGAAGGCAGACTGGATTCCAGAAGGCAATCCCGCGCTTTTGTGGTGTTTTTTTGTACAAAAAGGAGATACGCATGGAATTAAGAACATTTTTTAGAGAGCATCCGAAGGTCGCCTTAGGTTTTTCCGGCGGGGTGGATTCGTCCTATCTGCTCTATGCTGCCAGAGAGTATGGGGCGGAGATTGGCGCCTATTTTATCAAAAGCCAGTTTCAGCCGGATTTTGAACTGGCGGATGCAAAGCGTCTGGCGGAGCAGCTGGATGCCAGGCTGCGGGTGATAGACTGCGACATCCTGGCGGAGCAGACGGTGCGGGAAAATCCCCAGGACCGATGCTATTACTGCAAAAACCGCATCTTCGGCGTTCTGGCGGAGGCGGCAAAGGCGGACGGATACGAGACGATCATCGACGGCACCAATCTTTCCGATGAAGCAGCAGACCGACCCGGTATGCGTGCGCTTGCCGAAATGGAGGTCCTGTCCCCT
>URXI01000065.1 GCA_900551775.1 uncultured Eubacterium sp.
CCGGTGAACCCGCGCCTGCTCGTGCAGACGAACTCGAACTTTATGCAGACGCGCGGCAACCTGTCCACGGCCATCAAGGTGATGCGCGCCGCCGACACCTGCGTGTCCTTCGAGATCAAGTTCTCGCTCACGGCTCAGTTCGCCGACATCATCCTGCCGGTGTGCACCCACTGGGAGGGCAACGACGACGAGAGTTGGGGCGAGCTGTCCTGGCCGAGCCCCTTCGGCGACGGCAACGGCCAGAAGCAGCGCAAGGACGCCCTGCTCGCTTGGAAACCCCTGGTGAAGCCGATGTACGAGGCCCGCGAGGAGAAGCGCGTCTTCCGCGAGATCATCGAGCGCATGGGGTACAACCCGGATGACGCCTACCCGAAGAGCAACTACGATCAGTGGTTCGGCTACTTCCTCGGCATGCTTTTCCGACGTTTCCAGTGCGGAAGCGAGGCCGGGAGAGCTGGTCAAAGCACCGGTGTAAACGCCGGATACCGCATAGGCGTTGGTTCCTTTGACGATGGCTGTCGCTCCATAGGTGGCGCCTGCGCCGACCAAAGTGATGACCAGGCCCAGTATGACGAACTTGGCACCATATTTTCTGAGGACGATGCCCAGATCCTTTGCCGCCAGCAAGCCTACTGCCGCCACAAAGAAGATCAGCGAGGTAGAAAAGAAGTTGGTGTGAATCAGTTTTCCGCCGTTGCCAGAGAAAATCGCCGATGCTGCGGCGAACCCTGTCGCGTCTTCGTCGCCGGATTCATAGATGCCGTTTGCGTATTTGTATACGATCCAGCCGACGACCAGGCCGACAAAAAGTGCCCCTGATGCACCAAAGCTGAACTTGCCGAACCTGATTTTTCCGAATAGAAGTCCCAGTGCGATGGTGATGAACATCAGCACGAAGGGGTTAAATAGCAGGCTCATATAATCAAAGTGAATAAAATCCATTCCGTCCTCCCATTGTAGTTATTTTTCAACACTATGGTCAATTATATAGCAATAGGAAGGGGTTACAACCCCCGCAACAGATTGAAAACTTGTACATTTGTTTCTTTTTTGTATATTCCGGTTGTGCAACATGTAAAAATATGGTAGCATAATAGGGAAGACAAGAGGAGATACAAGGAAGGGTTTAGAGATGACAGATGCATTGTTAATTGGAATCAAGTGCCTGTCGGCAATTCTGGTGGGAATTTTTGCTGGCAACGGCGCTGTGTACTTTTTTAATAAGATGCCGGCTGCGTGGCTTTGCGACTATGGAGAGAAGCCATCGGAGGAACTGCTGGATCCTTACACTCAGAGGGTCAAGAGCTATCCGTGGAAATTCATCTTCACCATGCTTTTCGTGGTTCTGGGGATCGAAATGGTCATGGATAACTGGCAGTTCGCCGTGGCAGGTGTCTGCGCCCTCTGGCTTTTGCTGGAGATGGCCATTGCAGATGCCAAATACCGCATTGTGCCGGACCAGTTGATTCTTCTTCTGGCATTGACCGCATTCGGCTTCATTCCCTTTCACGCAAGCTGGCTGGATTGCCTGATCGGCGGTGCTCTGGGCTTTGGCGTCATGGGATTCGTAGCCGTTTTGGGGAAGATGGCCTACAAGCGGGAGACCTTGGGCGGCGGAGACATCAAGCTTTTTGCCAGCCTGGGATTGATTGCGGGAACCAGCGGTATTTTGGTCATCTTTGTGATGACGACGTTACTCAGTGCGACTCACCTGATCTGGCTCTTGGCACGCAAGAAGATCAAACGCAGCGATACCGTTCCCATGGTGCCCTATATCGCCATTTCGGCGGCAGTCTATCTGGTATTTTTGTGGGGCGCCTTCGATGTATTGCTGCTTTAGATGTTCGGCAGAGGCTGCTGGCGCCAGTAAAGTCTCGCGTCAATCGAGGGAATCCGGCGCAAAAGCCAGTTTTATGTTATGATAACGCCGGATTTTGATGAAACTAGAGAAGAAATCGTCGGATTTCAAACGAAAAAAAGCCAATCATGCCTTGCAAGCCTGGGGTATAAAGCCAAAATTAGTAAAAACAAACAGCTTATTACATATAATGTATAATTGTGCTGTTGGAATTGGTGTAATAATGTGAAAATCCGGCGTTCAGATATCAAAAATACAGGATTTGCGCCGGATTGGCGGATTCATTTTTAGAGATAGCGGAGAGGAGACAGTATGTTTATAGATATGAAATCTCAGTGCTTCATGGAAGCGGCAAAATGCCTCAACTTCACCAGGGCAGCGGAAAAGCTGTACATATCCCAGCCAGCCCTGTCAAAGAACATCGCATCTCTGGAAGAAGAGTGCGGCATGAAGCTTTTTTATCGAGATACAAAGAAAAGCAAGGTCAAGCTGACCCCTGCGGGGGCGGTGCTTTTGTGCGAATTTCAGAAAATGGAACAGATTTTGGACGGTGTTATTGACAAAGCCCGCAGGGCTGAATCAGGCCAGGAGGGGCATCTGACCATTGCGGTCCTCTTCGGGCAGATTTTTAATGAGATCACCAGAAGCGTCCTGAACCATATAGATGATCAGTATCCCAAGATAGAAATAGAGAAGCTTTCTGGCGGGTTTCGTGACCTCAGGACCTGGGTGGAGGACGGTACGGCAGATATGGTAGTCACCTATGAGGAAGAGGCCCAGCTGATCAAAGGGGTCCTGTACGAGGAAGTGGCCGAGGTGCCTTTGGGGTTTTTGATTCCAAGAGGCCACCCCCTGACCAGAAAGAGGACCATCAAGATCAAGGATCTGGAAAACCAGAAGATCCTCATACCCGATGAGAAAGAGACTTTTGCCGTCTACGACGACTTCCGCGAGCTTTGCATGATGGAAGGGTTTATTCCAGAGGAGATTCAGGCGGTGGATCTGAACCACATGAACATGATGGCAGAGATGGGAAAGGGAATCAGCATCGCTAGAGAGGATACCATGGTCACTAGAAGCCCTAACGTCAAGTACTACAGAAGCGAAGAACTGGGAAAAGTCAGGCTGGTAGCCGCCTGGAAGAAGGACAACCTGAATCCGATCATCACCTTTTATCACAATATGTATGAAGAAATCTATCAGAATATCAAAACAGAATAATCAGACGAATACATGCGAGCCCATAACCTTAGGTTATGGGCTTATAAAATTTTTGCATTTTACGATGTCAGATAATTGTGGTATTTTGATATTGACAGAAAAATAACGGACTTATTAAAAACAAACTAAGTATCGGAGGAATTATTTATGAGTAACCAAACATCCACAGTAAAAGCCAGTAAGAGCAACTTTGGTGGCAAAGGCTGGTTCGTAATTATCTTTTCATTCCTGTGTATCCTGCTGCAGAGCTCACTGATCAACGACTCACTCAACGTCGTCATTGAGCCTTTTGCACAGACAAGAGGATGGAGCACCAACTCACTGTACGCATTTTCTTCAATCTGTTCTGCAATCTCAGTACTAGGTGCAGCATTTTGGGGATTTGTCACAAACAAGACCAACATCAGATTTGCTTGGGGAATTTCCCTTGCAGTTACGGCAGTAGCCTGCTTCTTCTGGGGAAGCGCACAGAGCAGCACAATCTACTTTGTCTGTCTTGCAGTTTCCACCGTATGCGGCATGGCATTCTGCTACATCGCTAACATGAACGTCATCTCCAACTGGTTCCCTAAGAAGAAGGGCATCGCAATGGGATGGGTAACTATCGGATTCCCACTTTCCGCATCCATCACCACACCGCTGATGACAGGTGTTCTTGAGTCTGGCGGACTGGAAAGGGTCTATACCATATATGCAATCGTAGCAGCGATCTTCGCAGTCATCGCCTTTGTCTTCATCAGAGACTATCCGGAGCAGGCAGGCTGTTATCCAGATAACGACAAATCCTATTCCAAAGAAGAGGCTGACAGAGAGCTTGCAAAGGGCTTGGAATACATGAAGACGTCAGCATGGAAGCCTGGCAAGCTGTTCAAGACCGCAACCGTATGGAAGATGGCATTTTCTCTGGGAGTATTGGAACTGCTGTCTCTCGGTATCATGACCAATTTCGTACCTAGATTTGTTCAAGCGGGATATCAACCGCCAGAAATTTTTAAGATGCTGGGCATCGCAGGGATCTTAGCTTGCTTCGGAAGCTACCTCTGCGGACAGCTTGATGCTCACGTAGGATCAAAGAAAGCTATCTTGATCACCCAGGTCATCGCCATCGCTGCGATTATCCTGAATTTAATTCCGACTAGACCGACACAGTACCTGTCACTGCCGTTCTTGGCAATGATGCTTGGCGGCGCATCCAACTATCTGGTATCCCTTGCCAATACCATCTGGGGCCGTTATGACTTCCCGATGGCATACAAGGTGCTGAAACCGATGGTCGCATTGGTAGGCGCTTGCGGCGTAGCCATCACAGGAATCCTGGGTCAGACCTTCTCCTACGTAGTAGCCTACGGCGTGCTTGGCGGACTGGCAGCGCTTGCTTTGATCGTCATGATGGTCACACCGGATACATACCTGGGAAGAACCGAAGACGACGTCAACAAAGCGGCATAATTAGCATAACTGATTTGGCGTTAGCCTTTTGATAAGTAATAAAGTATAATTAAGTTAGAGTTGTACGACTAAACGCAGCCAAATCACAGATTTGGGCGTTTAAAGCATAAGGTCTCCCCGACAATTTCCCTACGAGAAATTGGGGCGAGAACCATTATACGACTAAATCCATCCAATCGTGCTACGTAATCTGCTTGCACTCTTGGGGATTTAAAGCATAAGGTCTCCCCGGCGATTTCTTTACAAGAAATTGGGGCGAGAACCATTAAGGAGGATAATCATGAAAATTTTAGGAATTTCCGGCGGAAGCAAAAACGGTAACAACGATGCAATGTGCAAAGAAGCACTGATGGGTGCCAAAGAAGCAGGTGCAGAGGTTGAATTTATCAATCTGAACGAATTACATATCGAGCACTGCACAGGATGTACAGCCTGTGTTATGAGTCTGATGAGCGGAAAAGGCGGCGCATGTCCACTGAAAGACGACTTTGAATGGCTGAGAGACAAGATGATGGATGCAGATGGTATCGTCTGGGCGATTCCAATCTTCGAAAAAGGTGCATCCGGCCTGTTCAGAACCATTACAGACAGAATGGGACCGAGAAACGATAAGGCTATGATCATCGTAGGCTCCAAGATTGCTGAGGAAACTGGCGGAACCCTTCCTGATCAGAGAATGCTCAAGGAAAAAGTGGTATCTTACATCGGCATTGGCGGATCCGATTGGTCCACGAGAATCCAGTGCGACTTCTTCAACCAGTCACTGACACCGGCATGGACCGTTGTAGATACAGAAGTATTCCCTTGGTCAAAGTGCATCGTCATGGAAGATGAGAAGGTCAAGAGAAGTCATCAGATCGGCGTGGACCTTGCCAATGCAGCAAAGGATATTGAAAACGCCAAGTGGATCGGAGATCCTGGAATCTGTCCTCACTGCCATTGCAGAAACTTCTACCTCAATGATGATGCAACAAAAGCAATCTGCTGTGCATGCGGACTGGAAGGCGAAATCAAAGTCACAGACGGAAAAGTATCTTTCCACTTTGATCCAGAGACAGAGCACCATGCTCACGATCTTCTGTCTGGCAAGTTCATCCACGTTGACGACATCAAAGAAAATGAAGGCAAGCTGATGGAGTGGAAGAAAACAGACGAATTCAAACAGAAGAAACAGAAGTACATTGATTTCATTTCGGCAAGCAAACCGGCAAAATAAGAATAGGAGATGAGTGCATCATGACAAAGAACATGCTGGGCTTTGAGCCCATGAGAAGCCTGATTTATGTTGACGTAGCTAAAGAAGACTACAGAGTAAAGCTAGAAAACTGGCTGTATAAGTATCACATTCCTGACAGTATCTCTCAGTTCGGGCCTTATGTATCCAAATATGCTTTCTACCAGGCGCTGCCTGTGCCAGAAGGCGGGGAACGTTTTGGCGCCATCAAAATGCAGCTTACAGAGCATTACTGGCTGGCAAATCCTAACAATCGCAATGTTCGACCACCACAAGGCCTTGACGGAGTATTTTCCGCCAGACGTGCTCAAGTGGCAGGGCAATCTGCCGGATGAGGACTTCCAGTGTGAGAACGTGGAGGGTGATGAGGCAAGAGCTGTCAAAGGTGATGCAGCAAAGGGAACCGTACCTTTTATCTTTGCTTTCGTACCGGTTTGGTGGGAAGAAGATTATAAGGGGGCAGGCAGAACCATCGAAGATGGACCCAATTACAGATGGCAGATGGTCATCAAGTTCCCAGATGACGCCAAAGACACTGGAGACAAGTGGCTGCGTGACGAATTCATTCCAGCTTTCGTAGAATGTGAAGAGACCACAAGAATTTTGTCCAGCAAAGTCATCAAAGAGGCCAACGGCTGTGAATTTGACAGAGTGGTTGAGATGTGGTTTGAAGGACCGAGCGCCTGGAAAGCTGCAGTAGACAAGGCTTCTAAAAAGGTGCGCAGACCTGCATGGTTTGAGACGGAGGACTTCCCATATCTGACACAGTCCTATGGCATCTCTAGCGTATTCCTGTCAGATATCGCAAGATCAGATAACATGACCCAGTACAATGGATATGTTACAATGAGATAAATAAATCTGGTTAGAGACTGGCCGCGCCGGCCGGTCTTTCGCCGATTTGAGACAGAAAGGAGACAATATGGCAGAAGAAAAATTCTATGCAAAAGGACCTGGAAACGAAGGCTATATCAAGAATCTGGAAGTGCAGTCTTTCTGCAATCTGGATGGAGAATGCGGCATGTTCCAGATGGCCTTATATAAGACCGAAGATGGAAAATATTATCTTTACGGGGCCTGCTTTGGCGGCACCAAAAACGGTGTCATGATCAGCGATGTGACCGATCCGAAAAATCCTGAATTCATCAAGCACTTTCAGCTGGTAGATCCGAAGGAGTATCCGACGACAACGACTCCGAAGCTGCAGATTGCAGACGATCTGATGATCTGTGCAATGAGTGCAGGATCCGGCCCTGATGCCCTTGTGGATCAGTCAGAGCTGAAAGACATGAAATGTGAGGTTGGTATCCGCATTTACAGCCTCAAAGAAGACCCACTCAATCCTGAATTCCTAGGTTACTGGGACTGTGGCGTACCGCATTCTATCGGTGTACACAGATTTATGTATAATGGAGGGAGATATGTACATCTTTCCTGCGAGTCGGACAGATTTGAAGGCATGATTTATAGAATCGTCGATATCGAAGATCCGACCCACCCTGTGGAAGTGGGTAACTGGTGGTCTCCAGAGCAGTTCGTGGACGGCTACCCAGGAAGAACCGTAGATCACACTGCGCCGCACGTGCCAGCGTTCATGGACAAAGGCTGGATGCACGGCCCTCCTTTTGTCAGGGACGGCAAAGCCTATCTGGGTTACTGCGGAGACGGTCTCTACGTCCTGGACGTGGAAGATATGACACGGCCTAAATGCCTTGGAAATCTGCGCTTTATGCCAGCTTTCTGCAGTGAGCTTGCAGGTGCAAGAACCCATACGGCGCTGCCGCTTCCAGGCAGAGATCTGGTGGTAGTGACCAACGAAGGCGAGCGTTTTCAGTTCTTCCCTGGCGACAAAAAGCTGCCGCCTCAGGCTATGAACAACATTCATATGGTGGATGTCAGTGATCCGTCAAGACCGACACTGATTGCAGAATTCCCTTATCCGGAAGTTCCGAAAGACTTCCCGTATCAAAACTTCAACGTGATGCAGAGAGTCAATGCAGGTCCGTTTGGACCGCATAATCTTCATGAGCCGATGGATGGAAAACCTTGGCTGGAACAGAGAGGGGACAGAGTGTACTGCTGTTACTTCCATGCGGGACTGAGGGTCTATGACGTCAGCGATCCTTATTACATCAAAGAAATCGCTTATTTCATTCCGCCGAATCCAAATAAGAAACCAGAAGAATCCTACTTCCCAGGTTTCCCTGGACCGCGTAATGCCACCACGGAAGACTGTATCGTAGACGACAGAGGCAACATCATCATCGACGCATTGGATGACGGCTTCTATATTTTAAAGATGAAAGAAGATAAATAGCAATCCATTCACTCTATAAGAATCAGGATCTTCCCTTGAGGGCAGGATCCTGTTTTTTGTGTAAAACAAGAATGTTTAATTGACATAGGCTTGCCTAAATGATAAGTTTAATATATAAAAGATAGAAAGCGTGGTATGATAAATCGATGAAGAGAAAATGCAGCTTGAGAAACCTGATGATTGTCATTTTCCTATTATGTGTTGTCATTTGTTCTGCAGGGGTGATCGAAATGGACCGTTTTGCTGATAAAACGATACCGCAGATGGCAAAGCCCGTCTTTGAGGAAGGATGGACCTATCAGATAGGCGCTCGGCAGGAAACTGTGGATCGTTTTCCTTTTGTTGAAAAAGGAAAAGAAGAATATCTGATTTTGACGACAGAACTCCCGCATCTGGATAGAGGTGAATTCCTGTCTTTTTCCAATCAATACAATAGCTGCCAGGTCTTTGTTGATGGTGTCAAAGTTTACGACTACGGGGAAGCATTGGCACCGCCATTTGGTTCGATGCTGGGGAATATGTCGTGCAATGTGCCGCTGAAGAGCCAATACAGTGGGAAGAGGGTTTCCATCCGATTAGAGAAGAAATATGATTTTGCCAACTTCAAGATACAGGAGATGCTGTTGGGGTCCGGCAGCGAAATACGTTTTTATTATGCGAAAACCAATGTAGGGGTGCTGGCATGTACGTTGCTGATGTTACTTCTCTCTCTCGCCATGTTTGTCTTATATCTATTACAAAAATCAAAACGATTTAAATACGATTATAGGTTATTTCTTCACTTAGGTATGGTTTCCTTTATCGGAGCGATATGGATTTTTACAGACTCCCTGCTGCCGCAATTCCTCTTTGGCAACACCATTCTCATCACAGTCCTGTCCTTTTGGTCGTTTATGGCGATGCCTATACCCGTTATTAACTTAGTCGAGGATCTATGCCGCTATGGGAAAAAAGCGCTTCGAATTGCCGAGAAGGCGATTTTGATCAATATGATTGGACAGACGCTGCTCTATATGTTGAGTGTCATGGATTTTCCACAGATGCTGCCGATAACGCATACCATCCTCGTCTTTTCTCTGATATGTATCGTCTATGCACTTGTCAGAGACTCCAAAAGCCGCCAGGCCAGATTTACCAACGATATTTTGTTTGCCATCCTCGTATTGGTTTTCTTCGGTGTGGCTGCACTAGTAAATTTTTACGTAACGGGAAGCAGCAACAACAACAGCCTTTATTACCGTTTGGGCATTTTGTTATTTGTGATCCTTCTGATCCTGGTCAATATTAAGAGAATGGGTGCCTTTCTTGATGAATGGGAACAAAACCGCGTTCTCAGCAAACTGGCATTTATGGATATCATGACCAAGACTGGAAATCGCTCTGCCTATGAACGTTTTTTAAGCGATAAGGCTGATTTTGATGTGAAAGGGAGAAATTTGTCTCTCGTTCTGCTTGACCTCAACGATCTCAAGCAGATTAACGATACCTATGGTCATGATGCAGGCGATCAGGTTCTCGTCGATGCTGCCAGATGCATCAAAATAATCTTTAAAGATGTAGGCGATGTATATCGAATCGGCGGCGATGAATTTTTGGTAATTATTGAGGGAGACGATGTGGACGGTCATGATTATCGGGAAAAGCTCAGGGCGGAAATCGAAAAGAACAATCTAACGGCAAGATATCCGTTTACACTGGCTTTTGGCTTTGCATCTGCAAGAGAAGACGACTGCGGCGATTTGAAAGAGCTGCAGAAAAAAGCGGATTTGAACATGTATGCAGATAAACAGAAATATAAGGCGTGATTACAAGGGGCAGCCGGCAAGGCCGCCTCTTTTCTTCGCTGTCAATGTCAAAAATCTGCACAATCGGCAATTATTTAGAGAAAAAAATAGTGATTTATGGTATACTATAATGGATTATAACTAGAAATAAGATGAAAGAGGATTTGAAAATGATATCAAGCAAACAGAGAAGTTATTTAAAGGGTCTTGCACAGCAGGTGGACCCTACTGTATATATTGGAAAACAGGGACTGACCGAGAATGTAGTCAAGGAAATCGATACAGGACTCACATGTCGTGAGCTTGTAAAAATCAAGCTGCAGGAAGGTACGGAACTCAGTCCTAAAGATGTGGGCAACGATATGGCAGAAAAACTAAATGCAGAATTTGTACAAGCCATCGGCAGAAAATTCGTTTTATATAGAGAGTCCAAGGATAACAAGCAGATCGAGCTGCCGAAGAAATAGACATGGAGCGGAACATTCTTCTGACAATAGAATATGACGGCACCAATTTCTGTGGCTGGCAGAGACAGCCAGGCGTCCGCACGGTACAGGGTGAAGTGGAACAAGCTTTATCCAAGGTCTGTGGCAGAGAAGTCAGACTCAATGGAACCAGCCGCACCGACGCAGGGGTGCACGCTTTGGGACAACGTGCTTCTTTCAAAGGAGAATTCGGCATCCCTACAGACAGAATCATGGTGGCGGCGAACAATCTGCTCTGCGGCGGCATGAATGCCCGAGGCAGGGTTTCTGACGTATTAATCCGCGAGGTGAGAGAAATGCCGGCGGATTTTCACGCACGCTTTGATTCCAAAGGAAAGAAATACCGTTATATCATCAGAAACAGCGGGGAGATGGACATCTTTGCCCGCAATTACTGCTATCAGGTAAAAACACCGCTGAATCTTGCGGCTATGCGGGAAGCAGCTTCTTTGATCGTCGGCACCCATGATTTCGCCTGCTTCCAGGCAGCAGGCGGCAATCCCAGAGAGACGACGGTGAGAACCGTGTACAGCCTGGATATCATCTCGAGGGATGACGGCGATATCGCCATCGAAATCAGCGGTGACGGATTCCTCTACAACATGGTGAGGATTATTGCAGGAACACTGGTCGAAGTCGGACAGGGTAAGAAAAAGTCCGAAGAGATTGCGGACGTCATCAAGGGCAGAGACCGGCAAAGGGCGGGACATACTGCCCCGCCAGAAGGATTATATCTGGTAGAAATTTATTACGGAGAGTTTTATGAAAGAGAGGCATGAAGAGATGGTTGAGATTGTTGACAATAGACCCAGCTGGGACGAGTATTTTATGCAGATGGCGCAGCTGACCGCACAGAGATCCACTTGTCTGCGCAGAAAGGTGGGAGCGGTGATTGTCAAGGACAAGCACATTATCGCCACTGGCTACAATGGGGCGCCCAGAGGGCTCAAACACTGCGTCGAACTGGGCGGCTGCCTCAGAGAAAAACTAAAGATTCCTTCGGGACAGAGGCATGAACTCTGCAGAGCGCTCCATGCGGAGCAGAATGCGATCATACAGGCGGCGACATTGGGGCAGAGTATAGAAGACGGAACCATCTATATCACCCATCAGCCTTGTGCCATCTGTGCAAAGATGATCATCAACGCAGGGCTGAAGAGAATTGTCGTAAAGGAAGGGTATCCTGACGACCTTTCAGTAGAAATTCTGGATGAAGCAGGACTGAAGATTGTCATGCTGAACAAATAGACGGACTAGGAGATGTTGAAATAAGATTATGGAAATTACTAGGATGACATTACTGGCTGCCTTTGTTACATCCCTGGTGCTGGCGCTGATTTTTTCGCCAGTAGCAATGAAACTGGCACCCAAAATAGGGGCTATGGATATACCAAAGGATGGCAGGAGAATGCATACGAAGGCCATGCCGCGATTTGGCGGACTAGCCATCTATCTGGGGACAATCGCCTCCCTTCTGATTTATGCCGGAAATAACGAAAAAATCATCGCAGTCGCCGTAGGCGGCACTTTGATTTACCTATTGGGCATTATCGATGATCTGGTGAACCTGGATGCGAAAATTAAATTTACCGGACAGACTCTGGTGGCCATTCTCATGTATTATATGGGACTGAGGATCAAATTTATCAGCAATTATTTTGGCGAAGGCGCCCTGTACTTCGGTACGGCGATGTGCTTCATCGTTACGGTCTTATGGATTGTGGGCATCACCAACACCATTAACTTGATTGACGGGCTGGACGGTTTAGCGGCAGGAACCTCTTCTATCGCTGCTCTCTGCATTGCATATGTGGCATACATCCACGGTGACGAATACGGGATGATGGTCGTCTGCCTTGCCATGCTGGCACTGGCAGGAGGCTGTATCGGATTTCTGCCCTTCAATTTTTATCCGGCAAAGATTTTTATGGGTGATGGCGGTTCGCTGTTTCTCGGCTTTATGATGGCGGCACTTTCTGTAGTTGGACCGTTAAAACGTTCCACGGTTATCGCAGTAGTAGTACCGGTCATCGTTCTGGGCATTCCGATCTTTGATACCTTTTTTGCCATCTTCCGCAGACTCATAAACAAGAGACCGATCATGGAAGCGGATAAAGGGCATCTGCATCACAAGCTGATGGCTTCAGGCTATGGGCAGCGGAGAGCAGTCCTGATGCTGTACGGTATCAGCGCCATTATGGGTATGGCGGCAGTTTTGATCAGCCGTGAGTTATATAAGGACTCTTTTGTCCTGGTAGCCATTGCGGCAATCTACCTCTACGTATTCCTGACGGATCCGAACCACAAGATGCCGCAGATCAAGGCAGTCAACATTGCAAAAGAAGAACGAAAAGAAGAGAAGCAGGAGCCGAAGTGTCAAGAAGAGAAGGAAGAATAGAGATCGATAACAGGCAGCTTTATAGGAAGCTGGCCCGAATTGCAGTCCCCATCTCCATACAGGGGGTGGTTTCTGCTACACTGAATCTGATTGACAATCTGATGGTCGGTTTTTTGGGAGAAGCGGAGCTTGCAGCTGTGGGCATCGCATCACAGATTTATTTTATCCACTATCTGATACTCTACGGATTTACCAGTGGGACAGCTACCTTTATGGCGCAATTCTACGGGGCGAAGGATTACAAGAACATACGAAAAGTCGCGGGCTTTTCTATCATCGTCGCCCTTTGTATTGCTGTTGTCTTTTTTATCGGCGGTTTTTTCTTCACGGACAAGATTCTGGGCATCTATTCTAATGACCCGCGTATTATAGAATTGGCCCATCCTTACGTGAAAATCGGCACGGCAAATTTCTTTTTCCTGGCAGTCTCTGTGCCTTTGGAGATGGCATTCAAAGCGACACAGCAGACCAGGGTGCCGCTGATCGTCAGTACCGTAGTTTTCAGTACCAATACATGTCTGAATTACATATTTATCTTCGGCAAATTTGGCGCGCCGGCTATGGGCGTAGCAGGGGCGGCATTGGCGACAACCATAGCCAGATTCCTGGAGGTCTTGATCAGCTTGATTTTCGCTCACAGAAAGAGTAATTGTTTTCACGGCCCTTACAGAGAGTTCTTCGGCTGGAAAAAAGAAATGGTTCTCAGAATCGTCAGGAATTCTATGCCTACAACGCTCAATGAACTGCTTTGGAGCGTGGGACAGTCCATGTATGTCGCTGCTTTCTCCAGAATTGGTACGACGGCCTATGCAGCCTATCAGGCGGCAGCTTCCATCAACAGCATCTTCTCCTTTGCAGCTTTCAGCGTAGGGGATGCAGCACTGATTTTGGTAGGCGAGAAGCTGGGAGAGGGCAAGAGTGAAGAAACCTACCTTCTGGGCAAGAAGCTGCTGAAAATCGGTACGGTTTTGGGGATTATCGTGGGACTGCTGCTCGTTGTGGCGGCAAAACCGCTGGTTGGATTTTTCAGCCTGACCGCTTTGGGCAAGACTTACGCCTTTCGGATTTTAGTGATTTACGGCCTATGCATGGGCTTGAACTTATATAATGGAATCAACATCACAGGAACCCTGCGGGGCGGCGGGGATACGCGCTTTGCCATGGTTGCGGAATGCAGTTGTGTCTGGATCGTAGCCGTGCCTTTGGCGTTTCTGGCTTCTCAGGTGCTGCATGTGCCGATCTTCATCGCGGTCTTGATGATCAAAGCGGAGGAAGTGGTGAAGTGCATCATTCTGACCAAACGATTTATATCAAAAAAGTGGGTAAATAACGTAATTACAGGACTTTAACAGGGGGATATCTGAATGCAAAGATTAACAAATTTTAAGAGAGTGGTTTTGATGATCACCATGGTGACGCTGATTGCCGTTTTCATACCAGTGACGGCGTATGGCGATGCACAGCCGGAGACCATCAAAAAAGAGTATATCATCACATCCAGCGGTGATTTATCGGCTGTCAGGGAAGAAGGGCATGTCGTCGATGTCATTCTCGCAGATAGCCACACAGCGCTGATCAAATTGGACAGCACGGCCAATCTGGATCAGGTGCAGCAGGAACTGAGTGACCAATTTCCAGATTTGACGATGCAGCCCAACTACGTGTACGAGACCACCAGCGTCAACGATCCTTACTACGATCTGCAGTGGGGGCTGCTCAATACTGCAGGCGGCGTGGATATCGGATTTGAAGCAGCGCAGAGTTTTATTGAGTCAAAAAAACCGATGCTGAAAAAGACCGTCGTGGCAGTCATCGACACGGGATTTGATTTTACGCATAATGACCTTGCGGATAACGTGTGGATCAACAAGGACGAGATTCCAGGCAACGGCGAGGATGACGATGGAAACGGATACGTGGACGATACATATGGTTATGACTTCTCTTCCAGTTCTTCTGTGACAATGCGTCCTACGAGCAGCGAATATGAACATGGAACCCACTGCGCGGGCATCATCGGTGCGGTCAGCAATAACAATATCGGCATCACGGGAATCGCCTCTATCACGGACAAGGTTCAGGTGATGAACCTGAAGGTGCTGGCAGGCAAAGATGGCGAGGGCACTTCTTTTAATGTGATTCGCGCAATCAAATATGCGGAAAAAAACGGGGCGGATATCTGCAATTTAAGTATGGGTTCCTATGGCAATGATACGGCGCTCTATATTGCAATTGCTAAATCCAAAATGCTCTTCGTCTGTGCTGCGGGAAACGACGGCAAGAACCTGAACAATGCACCGATTTATCCCGGCAGCTATGACTTGGACAACGTCATCTGCGTAGCCAACATGAAATCCAACGGCACACTGAACCGCCTTTCTAACTACAGCAGCCGCTTTGTAGAATTGGCGGCACCGGGAACGGATATTTACAGTACCGTGCCTGGAGATAGATATCGGAACATGAGTGGGACGTCTATGGCGACGCCTTATGTAAGCGGCGTAGCGGCTTTGCTGCATTCCTATTATAATGGAATCAGTGCGGCGCAGATACGTCACCCGCCCGTAG
>URXI01000066.1 GCA_900551775.1 uncultured Eubacterium sp.
AAAGCTGAGGGGTGTAACAAGATCACTGGTCAGCATGGAAAAGACCAGCCGTCTGGACCGGCCCGTGATCTTTGCTATCGGCAACGCGCCGACTGCACTGATTTCCATTTATGATCTGGTGAAGGCGGGAAAGCTTTCTCCAGTCGCCGTCATCGGCGTGCCAGTAGGCTTTGTCAACGTGGTTGAATCCAAAGAGCTGATCATCGACTCCGGCGTGCCTTGCATCGTAGCCAGGGGCAGAAAGGGCGGCAGCAACATCGCCGCTGCAATCGTCAACGCGATTCAATATAAAATTGAAGAATAAGTGTCATATATCGGACTTCTCTTTCATACTATTTTCATAGAGTTATGTGAGAAAGAGGATGAAGGTATGACTGATGGAAATATTTATAAAAGTATAGCTGAGAGAACAGGCGGAGAGATATATGCAGGAATTGTCGGCCCAGTTAGAACAGGTAAATCTACATTTATCAAGAGATTTATGGAACTGTTTGTTGTGCCGGGCATCGAGAATACATATGTCAAAACCAGGGTGGTCGATCAGCTGCCACAGAGTGGTGACGGCAGAACCATCACCACGACAGAACCGAAATTTGTTCCGGAAGAAGCTGTGAAAATCAAAATCAATAACGCTGCCATGTCGATGAGACTTGTAGACTGCGTGGGTTATCTTGTTCCAGGCGTGCTGGGTCATCAGGAAGATGGCAAGAGCAGGATGGTAAAAACACCTTGGGACGAGGAGGAGATGCCTTTTGAAACAGCGGCTGAGCGGGGAACGGAAAAAGTAATTACTGACCATTCCACTGTTGGAATCATGGTCACCTGTGATGGAAGTTTTGGCGAAATCCCGAGAGAAAACTACATAAAAGCAGAAGAGAAGACAGCAAACCAGCTCAAGGAGCTGGGTAAACCTTTTGTAATTATATTGAACAGCAGCGAACCTTCGTCATATAAAACAAAGGAACTGGCGAAAAAGCTGCAGACGAAATATTCTGCACCGGTCATTCCAGCAAACTGCGCTACCATGGAGAAGGACATTCCAGAGAAAATCTTTGATGAACTGTTGGGGCAGTTTCCGGTCAGCGAGGTGTTTATCGACCTTCCTGAATATATGGACGCTCTGTCTCCAGATCACTGGATCAAAGCAGGCATCGTCGGTACGGTTCTTTCCTGGATGGATACGGTTGATACCATGGGCAGCGTGGAGCCGTCGATTCAGGCGATCATGGCTAATGAGAACGTAAAGAAGGCTGATGTCATCAGCTGTGAAATGGCCACTGGCAGAGTCATCATTGAAATTCAGCTGAAAGACGGACTTTATTACCAGATTATTGAAGAACTGCTGGGTCATCCGGTCGCAAGTGACAGGGAATTGTTCCTGCTGCTGAAGGAATACTCCAAGGCAAAACAGGCCTATGACGACATGGAAGAGGCGCTGGCAAGTGTCAGCCGTACAGGTTACGGCATCGTCCATCCGAAGCTGCATCAGATGAATCTGGGTCAGCCGGAGGTCTTTAAACAGGGCAATAAGTTTGGAGTCAGGCTGGTGGCCTCGGCCCCTTGTCTGCATATCATCAGAACGGATATCAGCACAGAAATTTCCCCGATCGTGGGGACGGAGCAGCAGTCTGCCGACCTGGCCGGCTTCTTGATGGAGAAGTTCACAGGATCTGAGGAGGAAACCGATATCTGGGATACCAATCTCTTCGGCAAATCGCTGAAGGACCTGGTATCGGAGCAGATGGACGGAAAACTGACCTCCATGCCAGAGACCTTGCAGGTGAAAGTACAGCGCTCCCTGCAGAAAATCAGCAATGAAGGAAAAGACTATTTTATCTGTATCATATTATAGCATGCTAGTTGGGGCTGTCCATTGAGGGCAGCTCTTTTTATGTGGAAAGATCAGCATCATTTAGATAAACTGTGGAAAGCCGCTGTGGAATAGCTGTTGACAAAAATGAACGGGGGGGGGGTATAATGCTATTAGAATAGTAGGAGTAGAAAGAAATTTCTACTCCTCTTTGCAGTTCGTGCAGCTATAGTAGACTGTTTTAGAGTGTCAATATTATCGAGATTTTTTTATAAAAGCGAATGCCTCCGGCTCTTCCATCTGATATGTTTCCATTAATTTTTTTACAATCTGATCGTCGGACAGATGGAATTCTCTATAGGCGGCAATCAAGTTGGCGATGCCTTCGCTGCGGCCTTTGTTGTAGTATTCTTCGGCTGCTTCCTTCGCTCTGATTTCAGCAAATTCTTCGCTTGTGATCTCCTTGAACAACATACTCCCCACCTCCGGACTGTTTTTCTCCAGAAAGTCCTTCAGGATACCTTCACTGATACAGCGCTGGATAGCCATATTGACTGCTTCTTTTGTATCTTTTCCCTGGCGGCGGTAGTCCTTAATGTATTCCAGCAAAAGGCTGTAACCCCGTAGTTTTTCGCTCCGCTCCAAAACTTTCTGGCTCTGTTTGTCATCACTATTATAATGCATCTTGATGATTTTTACCACAAGTTCTACCGAATTTTCCGGTGGTTTATGCAAAAAACTATCAGATAATCTTAATGTCGTTGTCTTCCACTTCTGACTGCCAGTATAGACGACAAAAAATTCAGAAGTGGGGGATTTTGATCCTCTTACTGCCATATAGAGCGACTGCATCTATCAGCTTTTCATAGGTTCTCGCGATGTATTCCAATTGGCGAAGGGGCATGTTATTATTAATGGCAGCTTGATGTTCCGTCAAAATGATAAATTGCTTGTCGATGATAAATCCGAGATCGTTTTTCAGATTAGTATAGACCGCATCTTCTAAAGTGGTGAATTCAACCTCTGTATCAGGCCCATAGTTCGTATCCTCTAGTGCGTTGAACAATTCAATTGCATTTTCCTTTTCAGAAAAAAGCATACGGAAAACAGTGTCCTGATGATTTCGCTTTGGTTCAGCTTCTTGATTCATGATTTGACCTCCTGTAATTATTTACCAATATTATAACGCATGCAATTGGGGAATACAAGTAAAAATACCAAATTATGTAAAAGAAGGTGAACATAATATTTACAAGAGAAAGATAAAATTTATGGATTCTCTTGCAGATTTGTGATAAAATATTCCCATTAATGGTAATTCTAAAATCAAATCGGGGTATATTAGATGACATATTTTATTAGCTTTTTCACAGAACATGATTGGACTGCGCTTATTTATAGTATCAATTTAATCATCGCACTGGCGATTATCTTTTTGGAAAGAAAAAATCCGGCGGCCTCTCTTGCCTGGATTTTAGTGCTTTTTGTTCTGCCTATAGCGGGAATTTTCTTTTATATGATATTGGCGCAGAACATTTCCAGACAAAAAATATACAAACTGTCAGACAGCGAAAAAAGCGTGATTACAGAAGAGCTGAAATACCAGATCGAAAGCATCGATAACGGCAAATTTGAATTTTCCAATGATACTGCCCGCAAGTGGAAACACATGATTAAGCTGAATCAGGTGTATGGCGCTTCCTATCTGACGCAGAATAACGATGTAGAGATTTTTGACGATGGCAAGAAAATGTTTCACAAACTAATGCGTGATATCAACCACGCGACCAAATCCATCAATGTCATGTACTACATCATCAAAGACGACATGGTGGGCAAAAAGTTCCTGGAGGCTTTGACACAAAAGGCCAGAGAGGGTGTGGAAGTCAAGCTGATGATGGACGCCATGGGGTCCAGATTTATCACCAATAGGAAACTGCGCGATTTTCTGGCAGCTGGCGGCAAAGTCGCATACTTTTTTAAGCCAAAGCTGAAATACATCAATTTGAAACTAAATTACAGAAACCACAGAAAGATCGTGGTCATAGACGGAAAAGAAGGTTATATCGGCGGCTTCAATATTGCCAACGAATATCTGGGGTTCAAGCGGAGATTTGGATATTGGCGCGACACCCACATCAAAATCCGCGGCAGCGCGGTGCAGGATCTCAATGCGACCTTTGCCATGGACTGGCGCTTTGCTTCCAGGGAAAACATAGAACTGACAGACATCTATTTTAACCCGATGGAGGATAAGGGAAACGCGCCCATACAGATTGTCTCCAGCGGCCCAAACTCCGTTAGAGAAGAAATTAAACGCTCTATGATGAGAATGATTACTTATGCAGAAAAGACAGTCTACCTGCAGACACCGTACTTTATTCCCGACCCGAGTATGCTGGAATCTCTGAAAATGGCTGCACAGTCAGGCGTGGACGTGAGAATCATGATTCCCTGTATGCCAGATCACATTTTCGTCTACTGGGCGACCTATGCTTACTGCGGTGAATTGATCAGATCCGGGGCGAGGGTATATATCTATGATAACGGGTTTCTTCATGCAAAAACCATGGTCGTGGACGGCGAGGTGGCCACTGTGGGATCAGCAAATTTTGACAGAAGGAGTTTCAGGCTGAACTTTGAGTCCAATGCTTTTGTCTACGACGAAGGATTTGCGAAAAAGATGGATGACCAATTCATGCGGGACATCGAGCAGGGTCACGAACTTACCTTAGAAGACTACAACAACAGGTCTGTCATCATCAAGTTTAAAGAAGCAATTTCCAGGTTGCTTTCAGATATACTATAATTCGATAAAAGAGTGGAGGATACAGAATGAAATTTTATATTGCATTATGGTTTGCAAAGATCATCAATGTCATCATCAACATTGTGGACAAGAGCAGAGGATCTAACTTTTCGGGAGAAAAGGCCATGAAGATCGACCCGCAGATGGTGGCACATTTTAAAGGGATTGACTATTCAAAGGTTCTCTTTATTACAGGTACCAACGGAAAATCTACCACGACCAATCTGGTTCACCATATTTTTAAAAGCAACGGCAAAAATATCATCGCCAATCTGGAAGGTGCAAATCTGATTTACGGTGTTGCCACAGCGCTCTCAAAAGCTTCTTCCCTGACAGGCAGGATCAAAGCTGATTTTATCATCTTTGAAACAGACGAGAGATATCTGCCATTGATTTACAAACAGCTGCCGGCAGAAAATATCATGATCACAAACCTGCAGAAAGACCAGGTACAGCGCAACGGCGATCCGGATTTCATCTACAGGAAGCTCTTTCCTACAATTGGCGGCAATGTGCGTCTGTTTTTGAATAACGAAGAGCCGCGCACCAAGTCTTTTGACGAGAACAGCGACAGGATCATCACTTATGGCGTGGAAAGACATCAGGAATCCTTTACGAAAAACGATTCCTATCCGACCATGGCTTGTCCGAAGTGCAGACACAAGATCGTCTTCGACTATTACAACAACGATGGCGTCGGGAAATTCCACTGCATCCACTGCGGACATAAAAGTGACGACAGAGCGGACTATACTGTTACCGACGTGGACTTTGCAAACCGTACCTTCAAGCTTGAGGACGTCACCTTCAACATGCCTTATGATACACCTTACATGTGCTACAACTATGCCGGGGCGCTTGCGGTGGCAAAGGAATTTGGCGGCATCAGTCCGCAGGAGGCGGCAAAAGCCTTCGGCCAGTTCAAGAATGTGGGCGGACGTTTCGAAATCCTGAAATACAAGGACAAGACCATCAAATACATGCGAATCAAGCAGGAAAACCCGGAGACCCTGCAGACCTGTATCAACGTCATGGCGGCAGATCCTGGCAAGAAGATGGTGTGCCTGGGGCTTTGTCCGCTGATCGACATGATCCCACATTATGCGAACACCTTCTATGCCTTCGACTGCCAGTTGGACAAGCTGGCTGCGTCTGACGTAGAGAAGTATTTCTGCTTCTCAGACAGAGTTTGTTATGATACGGCAAACCGGCTGGTCTACGAGGGCGTGGATCCATCAAAGATCACCATTGCCGATACTGAGGAAGTGGATACGATTTTCAAGGAGATTGAAAGCGTGGAGACGGACAACATCTATCTGATCACCTGGCTGCACACCTTTGATTATATGAAGAAGTATATCGAAAAGGAGGGAAAATAAATGGAAAAGATGAATATCGCGTGGCTTTTCCCTGACACCCTGTACCTTCACGGAGAGAGGGGGAACATTTTGGCGCTGGAGCGATTTGCGAAGCTTGGCGGCTTTGAGCCCGTCGTAACGAAGATAGATTTTGAGACGGAAGACTTCGATCCCATGGATTATGACATCATCTTCTGCCCTCCGGGCGAGCTGGTTTCCTATCCGGTCATACTGGAATGGCTGAAACCCTATAGAGATCGGTTTGAGACCTTCGTAGAGGCGGGCAGGCCTCTCCTCGTCACGGGCAATTCCATGGCTTTATGGTGCAGCAAAGTTCTGCGCACGGACGGAAGCAGTTTCGAGGGAATGGGCATTCTCTCAGCAGAGGCTAGAGAAAACGAAGCAGTATACGGAGACGACATCTATTTCTCCTGTATCTACAACGGTTCAGAAATAGAAATCATCGGGAATCAGATCCAGATGGCGGATTTTGTCAACCAGGGGGAAACGCCTTTTGGCAGACTGATCTACGGCTATGGCAATACAGGCAAGGACAGAGAAGAGGGATTCCAGAAAAAGAATTCCATCTTCACCAATACCCTGGGGCCGATGCTGGTGGTTAGTCCGAAGATGACCATGGAAATCATCAAAGCGGCAGCTGCCTGCAAAGGGGCTGAAATCTGCCAGTTTGACTTTGATACATCGCTGGAGGAAAAATCCTTTGCCACGAAGAAAGACTTCATCATGAGTAAAGAAAGCAGGCTGACCAACTGCAAAGCGTAGATATGCAAAAAGACGGCGTAAACGTGACGCCGTCTTTTATAATAATTGCTTCGACTATTTCCGGATTGTCTTGCTGCAGTCATTATCATAGTTGCCGCAGCCGTTGTGAGAGCCGAGCGAAAGCTCAAGTCCGATTCCGCCTCGGATCGGGGAGATGACCATGCCGATCACGATTCCGGCCATGACACCGACTGTAACCATAAGCCCCTTTTCTGCGGGCGTATGCTGTCTATTAAAAAATTCCTTTATCTTACACGGCTTGCATGCTGCCGCTTGCTTTGTATCTTCGCACATTTCACGTTCCTCCTTCGTTTTTCACTATTTTATCATAGTTTAGAGTGGGATGTAAAGTTCTGTACCGATCATCAGGTTGTATGGATCGATATTCGGGTTCGCGTTCATGACGTCGTCTAATTTTACGCCATGTTTTTTTGCGATTAAGTACAAGGTGTCGCCGGCTTCTACTACATGAACTTTCATTGAAGGCGTCGGCTTTTCTTCCGGTTTTGTCAGCTGAGATTCGTCCCCTGGGATACAGAGTCTCGTTCCAATTTCCAAGTTATACGGATTGGTAATGCAGTTCACCTTCATCAATAGACTGACGGGCAGATCGTATTTATCTGCAATGGTATAGAGTGTATCACCTGCTGTAACAGTGTAGACGTCGATACACACAAGAGAATTATTCATAAAAAACCACCTTTCATTTTTGACCATAAAGGCCATCTTTGTAATATAATATTTCCAATTGTTCGATTTTGTGATAAAATGTTATGAAATATATTGGGAAAGGAAAGAATTAATTTGAAACGTTTTTTTAAATCGCCGGCATTTGTCATTCTGATTATGCTGGTCATACTGAATATTGTAGAGGGCAGATTTTCAAATCCTATGGATTGGCTCATGGGGGAGCTGCTCATGCTTCCGGGAATTATCATCGGCCTCTCTTTTCACGAATTTGCCCACGGTCTGATTTCGTATGCGTTGGGGGATCCGACACCAAAACTGCAAGGCAGGCTGACGATCAATCCGGCTTCACATATAGACCCCTTCGGCTTTATCGCGCTGCTTCTCGCAGGCTTCGGCTGGGGCGTGCCGGTGCAGATCGACCCCAGGTATTACAAGCACAGGAGAAGAGACGAATTTCTGGTATCTATCGCCGGCGTTGCTATGAACTTTTTAGTCGCCATCGTTTTCTCGATTATCATCAAAGCGATTTTCACGATCAATCCTGCCTGGGCCTTTAGTGAGATGGGAAGCATTGTGGTGCAGATTCTGCAGTATGTTATTTGGATCAATTTAGTGCTGATGATTTTCAACCTGCTGCCTGTGCCGCCGCTGGACGGATTCGGCATCGTCACGCAGATTTTCAATCTGGAGAAATACTCATGGTACTACAAAGTATATGACAAAGGATTTTTAATATTATTAGTCCTGGTATTTTTAAATATTACAGGTTATATCCTTTCTCCGGCTGTCAATTTTGTCTATGACTGGCTTGTAAATACGATTATTTTCTAGAGAATATGAGGTCCGCAGATTTTATCTGCGGGCTCTTCGCTTTTTTGACGCAGTTCCGCGTCAGATATTCGCAAAATTCCCATACTCCAAAACTATTGAAATGCTGGATGCCGGTGCAGATCAATGCGCATGAACCAAGTAATCCGCCATGAATGCACCTAAAATTGTTCGTTTCAGGCACTTTTGCCGGATTTGAAGCGAAGGGTGAATGATAAATTGAAGTTTATTAGCACTCTATCAAGGTGAGTGCCAAAAAGTGCTTTACTTTTTGCTTTTGTAGGTATAGAATAGGACTAGAGATGAAAAATAAAGTAACAGACCTTTGCAGTCAATTATACGACTAGCGCCAAGCCGCTCATTTCTTTCGCGGGGCGCTAAAGCATAAGGTCTGCCCATCAATTTGTTTCACAAATTGGGGCCAGAACCATTAGGGGGTGAACATTATGAACATAGAGAGATTTACACAGAATGCACAGGCAGCCATTATGGATTGTCAGAATATCGCTATTTCCGAAGGGCATCAGATGCTGGACGGGGAACATCTGCACCTGGCTCTGCTGATGCAGAAGGACGGATTGATTCCTAAGCTGCTCAAATATATGGAAGTCGACCCGACATCGCTGATTGCAGACTTGGAAGAACAGATGGAGAAACTGCCAAAGGTTTCTGGTGCAGCAGACAACATATATTCCTCAAGAAGATTGAATCAGATTCTGATAGACGCAGAGAAAAATGCAGACAAATTCAAAGACGAATATGTCAGTGTGGAACACATTTATCTGGCTTTGCTGGGAGAAAGAGGCACACCGTCTGCAAAGCTTTTCTCGAAGTACGGCATTAGCAAGGACAAATTCCTGGAAGCTTTGTCAAAGGTCAGGGGAAACCAGCGAGTGACAAGTCAGAATCCAGAAGAAAACTACGATGCACTGAACAAATATGGACGCGATCTGGTAGAAATGGCCAGAGATGGAAAACTTGACCCTGTCATCGGAAGAGACAGTGAGATCAGACATACCATTCAGATTTTATCCAGAAGGACCAAGAATAACCCAGTTCTTATCGGTGAACCAGGTGTCGGAAAAACTGCTGTGGTAGAGGGTCTGGCACAGAGAATCTTAAACGGTGACGTGCCAGAAGGTCTGAAAGATAAGACGATCTTTGCACTGGACATGGGCGCTTTGATTGCCGGTGCAAAATTCAGAGGAGAATTTGAAGAGAGACTGAAAGCCGTCCTCAACGAGGTGGAGAAGTCTGAAGGCCGGATCATCTTATTTATCGACGAGATTCACAACATCGTCGGTGCTGGCAGAACAGAAGGTTCTATGGACGCCGGCAATCTGCTGAAGCCGAAATTGGCAAGAGGAGAACTGCACTGTATCGGTGCGACGACACTGGACGAATACAGAAAGTATATCGAAAAGGATGCGGCATTGGAGAGACGTTTCCAGAAAGTCATGGTTGATCAGCCATCGGTTGAGGATACTATATCCATTTTGAGAGGTCTCAAAGAGAAATTTGAGGTCCATCACGGTGTCAGAATCACAGACAATGCTTTGATTGCCTGTGCCACATTGTCCGACAGGTATATTTCTGACAGATTTCTGCCAGATAAAGCCATCGACCTGATGGATGAAGCTGCCTCAAAGATTAGAACTGAAATTGACAGCATGCCGACAGAACTTGATGAGATTTCCAGAAAGATCATGCAGCTGGAGATTGAGAAACAGGCTCTGGGCAAAGAAACCGACAGAGGATCCAAGGGCAGATTGGAAGCCCTGGAAAAAGAATTGGCACAGCTGAAAGAGGAGAATGCCTCCATGCGCGCTCAGTGGGAAAACGAAAAGAAAGCCATTACGGAACTCAAGGGAACCAAAGAGCAGATAGAAGAAGTCAAACATCAGATGGAAGAAGCCGAGAGAAACTATGATCTGGAGAAACTGGCACAGCTGAAATACGGCGTACTTCCTGAGTTGGAAAAGAAGCTGGAAGATGAAAAGCTGAGAAAAGAGAAACCGGATGAGAATCGTCTGCTTAAGGAAGAAGTCGGTGAAGAAGAAATTGCCGATGTAGTTTCTGGCTGGACAGGAATTCCTGTGGCTAAACTGATCGAATCCGAAAAGGAAAAACTCCTCAAATTGCCGGATATCCTGCATACGAGGGTCGTTGGCCAGGAGGAAGGCGTTTTGTCTGTCTCAGAGGCGATTTTAAGGGCGAGAGCGGGACTCAAGGATGAAAACCGGCCAATTGGCTCCTTTATTTTCCTGGGACCGACTGGTGTAGGTAAGACAGAGCTGGCAAAAGCACTTTCGGAAGCCCTTTTTGATACTGAAAAGAATATGATCCGAATTGACATGTCTGAATATATGGAAAAGCACTCCGTGTCCAGACTGGTAGGAGCGCCTCCGGGATATGTGGGTTATGACGAAGGCGGTCAGTTGACAGAAGCCGTCAGAAGACGGCCATACAGCGTCATCCTCTTTGATGAGATTGAAAAGGCACATCCTGATGTGTTTAACATTTTGCTGCAGCTCCTTGACGATGGACGTCTGACTGACAATCAGGGAAGAACGGTAGACTTTAAGAACACCATTATTATCATGACTTCTAATATCGGAAGCAGTGAATTGATTGACAATATCAGGGCTGACGGCACCATCGATGCGTCAACCAAAGAGAATGTGGAGAATCAGCTGAAGAATTACTTCAGACCGGAATTTCTCAACAGAATCGACGATATCGTCGTATTCAGTCCGCTGACAGAACAGCAGATTGTCAAAATCATCGAACTGTCACTGGTGGGTCTTGCTCATCGCCTGGCAGAACGTGAAATTCAATTGGAACTGACAGATAAAGGTAAAAAGTTCATTGCAAGGGAGTCATACGATCCGAATTACGGTGCAAGACCGGTGAAGCGATATCTGCAGAAGAATATCGAAACACAGCTGGCCTCCAAATTGATCAGAGGGGACATCGTTGACGGCGATACCGTGGTCATCGACTCCAATGGGGAGACCCTGCAGTTTACAACAAAATAAAGGCTGAAAAAAGGATTGTCTCGTATAGAGGCAATCCTTTTCTAAATTATTTGAATTTCCGGCTTCCTGAATTATCCATATGAATGCTCATCGCAAGAGCACCGCCCTCGACATCTTTGGCCATGAAGGCATCAAAGATTGCCTTGTGTTCCTTCAGTACATTTGCCAGATAATCTGGAGCGTAGTAGTTGGAAGGGTTGCAGTGTTTCAAATAAACTTGATAAGAAGACAGAAGCTGTTTCAGCATCCTGTTGTGTGTTGCATTGTAAATGATTTGATGAAAAGCAGTATTGATATTCAGCATCTTGTTAATATCGTTTTTCATCGTGTAAAATTCCATAAATTCAAAGGTCTCTTCCAATTCGTTCAGTTCTTCTTCTGTAATTCTCTCAATGGCCCAGCGGACTGCCTGAATCTCATATGCCTTTCGGAGAACATACATATCTTCGATGTCCTGATCAGAAAGTCCCAGAACAAAGGCGCCTCTGTTGGGGATGTTTTCGATAAGCCCGTCCATTTCCAACTGGCGCAGAGCTTCACGAACCGGTGTCCTGCTGACTTTGTATTCGTCACAGATCTTTTGCTCTGTGAGTTTTTCACCAGTTTTCAGCTTTCCTGTGAGAATATCCTCTTGCAGTTCTGAATAGAGATTGGTAGATAATGGCTGGTTACTAGTCTTGCCATCCTCTAAATATTGAATGATTGACATTTTGTTCCTCCTTAATTACTGTATACAATTATAGGTGTGGGATACAATTTTGTCAAGGCATCAAAATCTTTTCGCCCAGATTAACGGTTGTCAAAATTTGATTTTTCTTGTATAATCTTTTGTATGAAAAAAGAAGTGATAAATCAGATACTAGATATCTTGGAAGAAACCTATCCAGAAGCGGAGTGTGCGCTTCATCATCAAAATGTATTTCAACTGATTGTTTCAGTGGCGTTATCGGCACAGACGACGGATAAGAGCGTTAACCAGGTTACGCCTGCTTTGTTTGCCGCATATCCGGACGCCTTTGCCCTCGGCAATGCAGATCCGGAAGAAGTCAGCAAATACATAAAGCGAATCGGCATGTACAAAACCAAGTCAAAAAATATCGTCAATATGGCCAAGGTTTTGGCAGAAAAATATGATGGCCAGGTTCCAGACGACTACGATAAGCTGGTAGAACTGCCGGGAGTCGGTAGAAAAACAGCTAATGTAGTGTTGTCGGTGGGCTTTGGACATCAACGCATTGCTGTAGACACTCATGTTTTCCGGGTGGCTAATCGAATCGGTCTTGTAGAGGCGAAGGATGTGCTGAAGACAGAACTCGCTTTGATGGAAGTTTTGCCAGAGAATCGCTGGTCCAGGACGCATCATTCACTGATTTTTCACGGCAGGAATTGCTGTGCGGCGAGAAAGCCGGACTGTGAGAACTGCAGTATCGCAGAATACTGCGAAAAGCATCTGTAAGGATGAAATGGGTATTGGGGAAATAAGTTAAAATCTTTGTTCAATTTTTAAGGAGAACATATGAAGAAAAGACTTTTCATTTCCCTGATGGTAGTCGTATTGACGGTTATTGCCTTGCCGTTCAATACGGAGGAAGTACAGGCAAATAGTGAAAGTGCGAATTTTACGGGGAGCACTTGCACAAGCGACGACAATGCGGCGGCAACGATTGATTATGTCAAGAGCGAATATAAGCATATGAGTCGTTATACGGGACCCGGACAGTGTTGGGGTTATGCAGAAAAAGTGAGAGAGATGCTGGCAAGTTCCAGCAACACAAAATACTACACTGGCCTGAAAAACACTGCATCTAATTTTAAGAAGAAGTGTCTGGGCATCAAAGCAGGCTCTCACATTCGGTTTTCCCATGGAAGCAGTTTTAACGGCTGGTCGGGGCATTCTGTCGCATTATTGAAGGTCTCCAAGGATCAGGTGATCTGGGCGGACAACAATTACTACAGCAGCAATATCGTCTCCTATTATAAAGGGTCGATGAATGACTTCATGAAGTGCTATGGGCAGTACGGCTATATCAATATGGTATCTGAGACGACGAAGTTCAAAACCTATACGACGCCGAAGTTATCTGTCACTGCCAATCATTCTGCCGGTAAGATCAAATTGACCTGGCTGGCTGTCAAAGGCGCTAAACAGTACGAAGTTTATAGAAGTTATTCCAAAACGGGCGAATACACACAAATCGCAGAAGTAGAGACTGCCAACTATACGGATGATTCCGTCAAAGAAGGAAAGACCGCATACTACAAAGTCAAGGCAGTTAAAGAGAGCGGGATGAAGTCCAGCAGCATTGAAAGCGCAAAGCTGAAAGGGTAGAGATTAAGAGCAAACAACCACGGATTATCTCCATAGATTGCCGTGCAAATTGTAAAAATATGTATTGACAATAGGGGAGATAGGGGGTATATTTTAAGTATAGTATAACTATATGCAAATGACTGTTGCTCCTCGATATGCAACGAAAAGAAGGTCGAGTTCAAATGATTTTAAGATCCTATTATTTAGTGAATAATAGGATCTTTTATTTTTTGATTATTTTACAGGAGGTTAGTTATGAAGACAGGCCATTTCTATTTTATCAAAGAAGAGTTTTTTACTGATTTTCAAGATCCCTTATTGATGAAAAACAAAGAAACTACAGATGGTAGAGCAGGTAAAAGGCCATGTTACTTTACTTTTAAGGATCCTAAAAAAGAGTTGTTCTGGATGATTCCGATTTCTTCAAAAGTAGTTAAATATAAAGAACAGTATCAAAGGAAAATGAGTAAGAACAAACGGTGTGATACGATTGTTTTTGGAAATGTGCTAGGCTATGAGAAGGCCTTTTTAATACAAAACATGTTCCCAATCACGGAAATTTACATAGAAAGTGAATATTTGGATGTAAACCATCATCCTGTAATGCTGGAACGGACATTCGAACAAACACTATTGAAAAAAGCAAAAAAGGTACTGCTATTAGAGCGGCAGGGTAAAAGATTACTTTTTCCTGCCAGTTTGGTAATTGAGCAAAGCTTAATCAGCTGTAAAGAGCACTCTGATTAAGGAGTTCCATGGCAAATGATAAAAGAAAAAGAGCAGGTTGTATTAGCTTTTACCTAGATACAACCTGCCCTTTGATAATGCTATGCGTTCTTCGCGCGGTCAAGTCATGCCAGGCTGCTTTCGCCTTTGGCTCGGCACCCTGGTGACTTTTCGCGGGGGACCTGCCAACGATTTTCTTTCGTTTTCAAAATTCGATGGAATTTGAAAACTCAGACAATCGGGCTAACACTCGACTTTGTCTCGCTCCTCCAGTCATCAGCCTGATCTGGGCTGATTCCTTTCGCTGTCCGATTTTCCAGTCCCGCTGAAGCGGGGGAAAATCAGCAGGATCTCCCGCAGCACTTCTTATATTTTTTTCCGCTGCCGCATGGGCAAGGGTCGTTTCTGCCAGGTTTCTTTTCTGCATGCACGGTCTTTGAACGTTTGAACTCTTTGATGATTTCGATGCGTTTCTCTTCGCTGAGTACGCCGTCCCAGGCAGGGAGGGTGAACAAATATTCAGCTTCGGCTTTGAGCATGTTGAAGAACAGTTTTTCGAAATCGATATCGAGATCGATGGCAGTTTCTTCTGTTACTGCATCCAGATCCATCTCAGTCTTTAAACTGGAGTTGATGCCGTCGAGGAAACCGACGAAAATCGTCTTGTTGCACTCGAACTTTGCCACTAATTCATCAACCGTTCCAGCTAAGTGTTCCTCGTGATGTTCTAAAATGTGAGTGTAAATCTTTGTTTCCGTTTCGGAGTATTCCTTCCAAAAGTTCTCAAATGTATCTTCGGTCTGATTCTCCATCAGTTCTTTCCATTCCTGAAATAGGCTCATCTGTCGTACCTCCTAGTATAATAATGATGTAGTCAAGAATGACTACCAGTTAATCGTTGTAA
>URXI01000067.1 GCA_900551775.1 uncultured Eubacterium sp.
CCCGCATGGGATGCGTGGATTGAAATGCTTAATTCGGCTTTATCCATTGTTTCCTCCTCTTGTCGCATCCCGCATGGGATGCGTGGATTGAAATCCCAGAGCTTCTACACACAAAGCTGCTACAACTGGTCGCATCCCGCATGGGATGCGTGGATTGAAATATCGGAGGATGCGGATTTGACAGAAAAAACTGATGCGTGGATTGAAATATACTTTTCTGCCTGGACGGGATCATGTCTTACAATGAGCTGGATAGTACAATTAACTTAGAAATTAATTCTAAGTTATTTTTTTTTACTTGAAATTTCAACGATTTCAAGTAGAAGTAAATAAAGCACTAGAGAAAATTGGCAATGAAGCTGTTATGATTCCTTTACATAATTTTCCATGGTGCAGATTTCTGCCCCTATTATATAGATAGAGATATATCCATATATAGAGCAAAAGAAAAAGAGAGTGTGTGATCAGGAAGGAGTGAAATATTATGACAGAAGCACAGAGAATGATTGTCAAATATATTAATGAAAATTTCCTCAAGGGCAGTGTACAAGTTGAGTTAAAGGGATCAGTCGAAGTAAAAATTACTGACCACAACGGTGAACATATGGTGCTGACCGTCAATTTGTTCTGTGACATTATGGATGCTGCGACAAAGAAAATAATTGCGGTCAGTAATGTCCCGCATGATTTAGATGAACTAATTCGATGCCCGTCTAAACTGCCTACAAGTTGGACGAATTTATCACAATAAGCATTAAAGAAAGGAGAAAATGTAATGCCAAAAATAGCTTGGACCGGGGAAAAAAGAGAAGAACTGGAATTCCTCTTGAACGAAGGTTATGCAATCCGAAAGATTTCGAAGTTAATGGGTATCAGCCCGGGTGCGATATATAAAGAGCTGAAGGACGTACTCACAGAAGAAGAATATGAAAACAAACAGTATCTGAAATATACTGCCAAGGCAGGATGGGAAAAGGTATTGCAGCGAATGAAAGGAAGGATCGATGGCTAGAAGAAGTGGAGAGAAGGGGCGTTATTGGTATTTCAGATTCAGGGATAATTTCTTCATGGATGAGGATCTTATGAACCTGGAGTTATTACCTGGAGGATATGAGTACATAGTGATTCTGCTGAAGCTATATGCACGCAGCGTACAGAACGGAGGTATCATTAGGATTCCGACCTTTGAGAAAGAAGACGGTGAAGATTTAAGCAAGATGGAGACAGCAAATCTTGCAAAGCAGATTAACCATGATCCGATGCCTGTCATAGCAGCCGTCGAATATTTTGTCAAAAAAGGTTTCCTGTTGATCTCTTCTGATGATGACGAAGTGGTGATCGATGTGCCTGGTGTGAAACCTATGATAGGGAAATCAAGCCAGGGTGCTGATGCTGAACGCAATAGGCTAAGCCATTATCAGGAGTCACTTCCGGCTCCGGAGAAGGAAAACGTCAATGGAAAAAATGCACATGGGGAATTTGGAAATGTTTATCTGACGAATGCGGAATATAAGAAACTGAACAAGCGTTATGAAAATGCGGATTATGTCATCGACCGCCTGTCCCTATATTACAAAAGGACCGGAAAACATTTCGCCGACGACTATGCTGCTGTCCTAAGCTTTGGAGACAAGGACGGGATTGTAAAAGTGCAGGAAAGAGAAAAAATGAGAATCTGCTACGAGCGATATAAACGGGAAGCATTACTGGGATTCCCGCCCCCAGCAGAAGCAAAGGAGATTTTAACGAAGCTGCAGTTTGAAGAACTTGAAAGGATTGCAGAAGAGAAAATTGACGAAGAACGGAACGAAAGCTAAGCCGTATATTTATGAAACACCGAAACACCAGGAGAGCGAAATGAATAATATCGAAAACGTGAAGAACAAGATCAAGAAGCTGCTTGCCCTTGCAGAGAGAGGGAGTGAGCATGAAGCTAAAATAGCTGCAGCTAAAGCCCAGCAGCTTATGGCAGAATACAAATTCAGTCAGAAGGCTTTTATGGCAGCAGAGAGCAAAGTGATCAAAAGGGTTACCGACCTGTACTATACCGGATATAGGAACAATTACCGGAATACATTGGCAAACAGCCTGAGCAAATTTTACTGCTGTAATAATTACATATCCACACCTAAAGGCAGCACTAAGCATTATCTTGCCTTAATCGGGCTGGAAGAAGATATCCAAATACTTGAAAGTGTTCTGGTATTTGCAGACAGCTGTGTGAATGACTGGTTTAAAGAATATAAGAAAACAAATGGATGGAAATACAGCAGCGAATATCTGAATGCTTTGAAGAACCAATACGGACGGGGGTTTGCTATTGGACTGAAGGAGTTGCTGGGAACGCAGGCAGGACAGATTGAGCAGGAGTGGGGGCTTGTAATGGCAGTCCCTAAAGAAGCAGCCGAATACACAGATGATCTGAAGCCGCTGAATTTGAAATTAAACATATGCGAAGATGAAGTGCTGTATTCGCAGGGCTATAAAGACGGCTATAATGCACCGATACAAAACAAGGTCGCATGGAAAGAGGGGGAGAAGGATGATATTACATTTAAATCTGAATAAAGAAGATGCAAAAAGTCTCTGTGAGAAGGCCGGGAGCGTAGGCTTAAACGCTGAAGAGCTGCTGGAAAGCTTTATTGGTGACCTAATCTATGGGGAAAGAACCAACGGATCAGACGAGAGAATGTATGCGGATATGTGGTTCGACCGGTGTCAACCTAACTTCACATGCGAAAGCTTTCTCGGTTTTCTGGTACGTTTCGGGCTACTTGAAGATACGCTCGAAGGCTGGTACGAATTAAATCGTTTAAAATGTGCAGCGGATACTGACGATGAAGACGCTGAATGGATTGACAGCCTTCAGGAAGAATTAAACGAATTGTTCAGGGAATATCAAGAAGAAGCTTTTTGCCCCGAGGATAAAATATTAAAAAGGGCTATGGACAAAGCAGCAGCATGGAAAAAGTCAATGGATCAAAGCATACTTGATCTGCGTTGTACGGGCAAACGTGATAGGAGGGGAACCATGATATACGAAAATGACATATTATCGTTCTGGAAAGCCTCCATGGCGGGCAGATCGGAGATGGTGGTAAGATACGGACTTTACAAGGCATATTGTCCTGCGGATGAATCCTATATGGACAATGTCGGATTTTACATAGAAGCAGAGGGTCTGCCGCCTATGCCGCTTGGCCCGACGGAAGAATACGCGCTGGTAGTTGAAAGGGAACCTATCTGAGGAAGAAGGAGAGAAAAATGGGAACGCTGAACCAGGAACGGCTTTATAAGCTGTCAGATGAAGAACTGAAGGAGAAGACCGAACTCGTAACGGAATACATACAGCTGCTGAAAGATTATACCAGCTATGATTGCGGCACCGGCTGGAAGCCGGAATATGCTGAGGAAAGAAAGCGGATTAAGACCAGACTGCTCCATATCAGGAGGGAGCTGGGCATATGAAAATCAGGCGATAAAGAACTGGCGGGAAAAGGGGGGAGTGAAACATGGGCAGGAAAGTACGATTTAACGGCTATGAGCTGTCAAAGCCGGTATATGATGCATGCAAGAGCATATTGCGGACGTATCCCTATTTGAAGAATGCACAGAAAAGCCTGGAAGATATAGACGGCATTAAACGCAATTTTGCCGAGAAGGTCATTAGTAAGATTGATCTGAATATAAAAGTGCAAGAGATGGAAGATGCTTTTGGACAGATACCGAAAAGGTATATAGATGCGGTAAAATACTGCCTGTTCGCCAGGGATACAAAAGAGGAGAAGCGTTATACCGTCGAGGCATATTATGAAAACGACTATCTGGAAACGGTGGTATGGATGGAAAAACTCATTTACCTATATGCGAAAATTGCAGGCTACCCCGTGTCAGAACGAGGGTTGGAATTCAATTTAGTTATAGACGAAGATGGAACGATAGAGATTCAGTAGCAACAAAAAGAAAAGGAGAAGAAACATGGAAAGGAAAGCACAGATAATCGCATTAGCAAACCAGAAAGGAGGCGTCGCCAAGACAACGACCTGCCATGTACTGGCACACGGCCTGGCCAATAGAGGATGGAAGGTCCTTGTAGTGGATGCCGATCCGCAGGAAAACCTCACCGGGGTATTTGATGCTACCAGGGAAGATCTGAACATCTACCATATGTTCAGGAAGGAGAAAACAGCGACAGACTGCATACAGAATGTGAAGCCGAACCTGGACATCATTGCGGGCGGCGAACTTATGGCAGGTGCGGATATGGAATTCTCTTCAGCAGGGAGGGAATACCTGCTCAGAGAGTCCCTTGAGGAGATAAAGGACAATTATGATTATATCATAATAGACACACCGCCATCATTAGGGATCATTACGATCAATGTATTCATGGCAGCTGACAGGCTGATAATTCCGATGGGTGCAGACAAATTCTCCGTCCAGGGATTTTCACAGCTGCTTAAAACCATCGGCACGGTATCGAAATACTTTGACAATGGGCTGCAGATTGATGGGATCCTTATAACACGGAACGAGGGCACAAATATAGCGAAGGCAATCAGGAAAAGTCTGGAAGGCATAACCAAACAGCTTAACATCAGATTTTTTGATACGGTCATCCGGAAAGGTGTGGCAATCCAGGAAGCCCAATATCTGCAGGCAGACCCGTTTGAAGTAAGAGCGAAGGAAGGGGTTGTCAAGGATTATGGAAAATTCATCGACGAACTGCTGGCTGACAAAAAAGAAGTTCCTGAAATTGCCCTGGAAAAACTAGTGGGATTCCGTACAGGGGGAAGCCACCTGAATATTGTAAGAGACGATGAAGAGATGGAGGCCCTTATTGAGAGTATTAAAGCGTATGGAGTCATGAAGCCGATAAAGATTAGACCGGACAAGGAACAGGAAGGACGCTATGAAATCATTTCCGGGCACCGCAGGTTCTTTGCGGCAGGGAAGGCAGGAATGACAACGATTCCATATCTCATGGTGGATTGTGATGACGAACAAGCACTAGAACTGGCACATAGAGAAAACCATAGCATATGTAAAGGAGAGGAGAAGTGACCTGATGGCAAAAACATTTAACGAAGAAGCTGTAACAAAATTTTTTACTACTCTTACACCGGACGTGGCCGGAGAGGCAAAAAAGGAACGGACCATTACGGAGATAAGCAAGGACAGGCTGCTGGTGTTCCATACGGGGGAGGGACATCCCTTTGAGGTGGTTGATGATGAGGAGATGGATGAGCTTGTCGAAAGCATCAGGTCAAATGGAATCCTGGAGCCGATTATCATAAGGGCGGACAAGAACTTCGAAGGACGCTATGAAATCATTGCCGGGCACCGCAGGGTACATGCTGCGGAAAAGGCGGGGATAGATACACTGCCGTGCCTGGTGGTGGATTATGACGATGACACGGCGATCAAGCTGATGATCTCTTCCAATCTGGAAAGGCGTGAAAAGATCAAACCGTCAACCAAGGCCAAGGCATACAGGATGTATATGGAAGCGAATAAAAGGCAGAAAGGAAGACCGAAAAATAATGGAGACCAAGTTGGTCCCAATTTTCGAGCAGTGGAAAAAGCGTCGGAAGAATTCAAAGAGAGCATGACAAATATAAAAAGATATCTCCGTCTAAACGAGCTGATTCCGGATCTGCTGCGGATGGTGGATGATGGTGAATTGAAGTTTGGAACTGCTGTGGAATTATCGTATCTGACTGAAGCGCAGCAGGCTGCCGTCCTTGATAAGATCGAGCAGGGCTATATGCCGAAACTAGATGAAGCAGCATCTTTGCGTAAGCTGGAGGATGATGAAATACTTTTTACCATTGATAACATGGGCGTGAAAGCAAAACCGAAGGCACAGCCAAAGGCAAAGCTGAATGAGAAATTTATCAACGACTACCTGCCGGAGCAGCTCCGGAAGAAAAGCGTAGAGCAGAAACGGCTCTATACCCAGGAAGCCCTGATCCGGTTTAACAATTATCTAGAAGAACACCCTGATGAACAGCAAAAGTGGATGGCGGACAAGATGGTAAATTGAGAAAGCGGTAAACATCGAGTAAGGAGAAAAAGACATGTCAATTATAGTGTTTATACTTCTATGTGTGGTAGAGGGAATAGTTATTTTTTCTTTGGGATACATTTTTAGAGGTTTCTTCTCCAAACATAATAAATATTGGGATGATGTGTTATCAAAAATCCTTCTAATCTTGACAATAGGTTTATTTGGAGTTGCATTACTGTACTTCATTAGCCACCCTCTGTAGAACAGGGGAAAGCGCAGCTATATCGAGAAGCCTGATGAGCAGCAAAGGTGGGTGGAGGGTGAGAGTGGAAATTGAGAGGGTGACCGTATGCAGGGAAACCCTGAGATGCCTGACGGTCACCCGGTAATCGGCTCATGATAAGAATGTCTATAGGGTCAAGGAAACACAGCCTACAATAAGGAGGAGGAAGGGAAACAACATTTCGATATAAGCATCAAGTGTGTAAACCACTTCCTTATCCTGGCGGAATGCCTTTGCTGACTTACTGAAAGGGTTGAGGAGATCAGTTACACAGAGCAGAATCAGTGTAACCATGGCGGATAGTATAAGAACATATCTAACTGTCGGACCAATCCATAAAAGGGCAATAAGTACATAGAAGGCAGCAAAAGAACAGCTTATGCAGCCCAGCAGCTGCTGGATCAGATATGGACGCTGCTTGCATCTTGACGCTGCATGGCGTTTGCATATCCGTGAGAGGTAATATAAATTCCCAATGCAGAGAAAGAGGATTAAGCATGGAAAGAAGAGGATATATGGCAGACCGAAGGTCATAAATGCTGCAATTCCGAGTATGCGGATAGGACTGATATACAGAGAATCTGAGGTGATGATGCATTTTGCCACATCAGGATAGCCTGCTGTGGTCAATTCGTCAGCTGTAATGAAGCGGACTGAGGTTAAATATTTCAATCCTCTTGATGAGAGCAGCAACTGCCTGCAGTCTACAGGAAACTGCGGATAGACCCTGATCAAGGCACTGGTTAGATTAATGAGTGCCGATAAAAAATTTAATAAGCTTGTCATTTGATTTTCTCCTTTGTGTGTTAAAATGCCAATCTGCTCCAACAGAAAGGCTTAATGAAAATATTTGATACTTCCATTTTAACAACAGGAGAAGTCATTTGCAATCCGCTCCTGCCGGCTGTGCTGGCGGGGGCGGGATATAAAACGATGTTAGAACACCTGGAAGAGCAAGAGTAATAAGGAGGAACCGATGAACAGGATGACCGAGAAGGAAAGAAAAATAGTGGAAGCTTTAAGAGATGAATTATATACCGTGGATTTTTTGGAAGAGTGGCTGGGACGGAACGATAATGTGTTTGCGAACGCCCCGGCAGCATTACAGGCAGTGGCAGCATCAGGCTATTATCGTGCTGTGCAAAGGATGGTGATAACCCAGACAGCGGAGTCATAGAAAACAGATTTAAAGGACAATGTATGGGAGGAGTCCATAAATGGAGAGAGTGATATGTATCTGTGCCAGCATAGCTACAGCGATATATACAACCTACTTAGTTATAAATATGGAACGCAGAAGGATTGTAAGGAAGGTGGCAGATATTAAATACGAAAACCTGGGAAAAGAGGAGATCTGCTACAGCGTGGAGATAACATATGATGGTGGCATGATTATATTTGACCTGGTTTCCACCTTGGGGAACAGGTACTCCACCGCAAAGGACTTATTCACCCATTGCAGGGAACTGAACTGGGGCTGGAGCGGTATAATGGTCAAATCCAAAAACCCGTCAGATTCCGTGTTTCTACCCTGGTCTGCAATCCACACGATTGAAGTCCACGCTAGAAGTAACAAAGGGGCTGAGGGTAAACTTACGAAGAAAGAGAGGTAGAGAGATGGATATGAAATTCGGAATGACCAATACGGACGAGATGGGATTGGACACCTGCTTTGACGTCTATTCCGGCGAGGAAGATTTTGAGAGCGTAGAAGAAATAGAGGAGCTGGCAAGGGTATCCCTGTCAGATATGGCAGGCTTGGTCGAAGGCAGCCATTTCACACTATATGTCAATGGAGACAGTTCTGTCGCGTTAGCCTCCATCATCAAGATATGTGCAGAAGAGGGAATCAGCATCACATTGATGCATCCGAAAGCGGATGGAACAGGATGGCTGCCACAGACGCTGGAGTTTTAAAGATGGAAGAACGGATCAGGGAAATAGACATCTGTGATATCCGTCCTTTTGGAGGAAGTTACGGCAAAGGGTATTTCCATATCAGCCGGGCGAAAGTCGATGAACTGGAAGAAAGCATAAGGGAGGCAGGCATACTGGAACCGCTCATCCTCCGTCTTGATCCGACAGGGCAGGCGAAGTATGAACTGATTGCCGGCAGGACAAGAATGACCGCAGCCGGGCAGGCAGGTCTAAAAAAAGTGCCATGCCTGATTAAAAATCTGAATGATGCGGAAGCCATCTACCTATACGGTGAAAGCAACCGTTACCGTGACGACATTACCGTTATAGAGAAGGCGTACATGCTGCGGTATGCGAGAGAATTTGAGGAAACCAAAAAAATGAAAAACGGCGAAATTCGCCGAAATGCAATTTTTGATGAAATAGAGGATCGGGACTGCAGAAGGTATATTCGCCTGACTTATCTGATACCACCGCTACAGGATATGGTGAACAGCAGAAGGATCAGCATTGAGGCTGGAGTTGAAGCCTCCTATCTGCCGGAAGAACTGCAGAGCGAGATTTATTTCAACCTCAATGGCAGCCGGAAGGTACTGACGGTAACAATGCTGAGGAACATACGAAAGACTTACGAAAACGAAATACGCCCTTTTGGAAGGAAGATGAATGCAACCGAAATAGATGATCTCCTCTGCCAAAAACGTGTTGGAAAAATAAAACTCAGCATACCGGCAGAGTTATTAAAACAGCTTCCACCCGAATTCGAGACTAAGACAGAGCAGGAAAAATTAATTGAAAAATTATTGCAAAAATACTTGACAAATCAAAAAACATAAAAAGTTGGTGTATCAACGCTGACAGAGCCGAAAAAAGGTGTTAATATGGTATTGTGCTTTCCTGGCACATGTTTCATAGCAGCCTTCCCGATTCTGTTCGCAGAATGGGAAGGCTGTTTTTATAAAGGAGAACCAGTAAATGTTGAAATTTTATATAGACCAATATCTGACATATTGCCGGAAAAAGGGTCTTGACGACAATACGCTCAAGGCTTACGGCATAGACTTGAAGCAGTTTGCTTCTGTAGTAACTGATTCCATACCTCCGACAAACGAGGAACTGGTTGGATATCTTACGTCCATAATCGAAAAAAGTCAGCTGAGCACTGCAAGACGAAAAATCACCAGTGTAAGAAGCTTTTATTCCTATCTGGAAGATAGTGGTGTTATAGAAGAAAATCCATTCTTTGCAGATAAGAAAGTCAGATCGCTTACAGCCTTATCCGCACCAAAATATGGTTCGCATCTAGGAATACCGCTAAATACACTCCAGACGCTCTTTGATGCAGTATATGCGAGGAAAAGGAAGGCACATACTACTTATGAAAGCAAGGTAATTAAAAGAGATATTGCAGTTATTGAACTATTATTTAGTACGGGTATATCCATATCAGAATTAAGTGTATTAAGCCAGGCTGATGTTGATCTGACCGAAAGGACGGTATCCATACATGGAAGAGGGGCAAGGGAACGTGTTATCGTAATGAAAGATGAGCATGTAATTGATGCCATGCGTGAATACCAGGACGCTTATTCTCGTGAGTTACGTGAAAGTGAACACTGGTTCATAAATCGACGCAAAAAGAGACTATCGGAACAATCAGTCAGAGATATGATAAACCGCTACTGTGAACAGGCAGGAATCACCCTTCATATCACGCCCAAAATGTTCCGCTATTCCTTCGGTGCATTGCACCTGGAACAGGGAGGGGACATCAGGGAATTGAGGAGAATACTGGGTCACGCAGGAAGCTGTACCACCGAAAAATATGAAGCAGCGGTCAGCCTTATAAATAGAAACGAGTCGAAAGAGAACAAATAATTATTGTGGAAGAGCAAGGGCCTCAAATTAATCCCGAGAAACAGGGGCTTTGACACATTGACGAAGAAGAAGGGACAGGTATATGATCTGGTTATTAATTGGAGTGATTGTCGCTGCTTCCATAGCAGATGACATAGGCGACATTGCAGATGATTTTGCAAGTGTTTTTTCAAGTATATGTGGGAGGAATACATATGCAGCATGTCTTGTAATAACAGCGTTGATTTTCATTTCTGTTATTACATGGATTCCTAACATGATCCTGATGACGACGATAGAGTGGGTAGTGAGGAATACAACGTTTATATCTGAAGAGAACTACATAAAGGAATCAGAAACAGAGATTGAGGAATTAAGGATCAGTAACAGGGACAAGGTTCCATACTATGTTTATATGATAGATGGGAAACTTGAAAAAAGGGATGCGGTATTTACAACAGTAAAAGAGACAGATAGAAAAAGGGCCTACCTGTGTACGTATAGGGCTAAAGTAATGGTAAAATGTCCGTTGAGCATCGCCATGCTGATTTATCGGCCGGATATAGAAATGACTGATGAAAAAGAGGTTTTGGAAGTGCCGATTGGAGCAATTGACATTAAATATTGATAATCTGTTTGTATATACATGAAGAAGAATAAGATTGGAGAAAAATGATGATTAGAAAGGTAAAGAAATGGATTTTTAGGATTGACCTGATGTACCCAGACGCTTATCTGTTTATGTCAGTTTTTGGACTAATTACATTCTTCTATCTGGTCGGATATTTATCCGTTTACTTAGAATGGCCATTTTCAGGCGGTTTTGGGTCTGGATGGGTTAGGCATATTTTTATCTTTTGTTGGGGGATAATCTTTACGGTATTTGCTGTATTCACATTCCTGTGTGCCTATCTTATCATAGATATTTTAAAAAAGCAGGTGATTAAGATCTATAGAGCTTGGAAGAATCCGGTACCAACGATTATTCCCAAAGAAGTTGAAGACTTTGCTACTGCCGGCATAAGCACCTTGTCAGACTGCCTGGATTTTATCTGTAACTATTTAATCTTTACAGTGGATGGAGAGTGCTACTCTATTCTTAAAAATTGGCAACTGGTTGATATAGATAAAATCTTCGAATCATTGAACTGGGATAAGTTTGTCAGGCTGCAGTTAGAAAAATTCGGTATGGCTGTAGTCCTTCAGCAAAACATGAAAATGGCAATAATTTCTATTAATTTGTCTAAAGCGTACACACGATACAATGTATTGGTCACAAAGGACATCAGTGTTTTGTGTGATGATAACGCAAAAGCAGAAAGAGAAGATATGATCACTAAGGCAGAGCAGGAACATGAAAGGATTAAACGCTGTAATCATGAAACGGGAACCACTGGAAGGTAGAATGATTGGATTCTGGAAAGTCATAAGTTACGAAGGCTGTGACGAAAAAAAGAGCTGGTACAAATGCCAGTGTACCGGCTGGGGGGCAATCAGAATGGTCAGAGCAGATAAACTCGTCAGTGGCCGGAGCAAACAGTGTGCCGATTGCAGCTTCTCTGAAAGGAGAAGGAAGGGGAAAATAAATGATTAAAATTTCAGCTGTGGTGATATTGGGGTTGATACTATTTGGTGCAATACGCCGTTTAAGAGAAATGATAAAGATCATATTGAATGAAGAAGATTTTAGATGTATAAATTCTATTTTGAAAAACACCCTATTTCTGACTATACCAGCAGGGGCTTTATACCTTGGTTTTAAAAACATTGATGCTACGGGCTATCATGGAATAATAGGTAATCTACTACAGGTGATTCAAATAGTAGTGATTCCAGCAGCTGTGATTTTCCAGGCATACGTCATAACGGTAGTCGGATTATGTTGCTTTCGCACAATCCATAGCAAGGGAGAGGATGGAGAGAAATGACATTGGATATAGAACTCATTGTGAAAAGTATGACGATAGTTTTCATTTTAGAAGTTATGTGGTTTTTAATTGTAAGTCTAGGTTTAACTAATCAGGATTTGTTAGAGATGGGCAAAGTTGGATTACTGTGCTCACCTTGTAGCTGTATAGGTTGCATTATAACACTTTTCCTAAATTCGACACCAAGTATCCTGGTTAATATTGCTAATATTGGCATAGGTATTAATCTTGCATTTCTCCTTTTTAGCGGTGCTCTTGTTATCGGTATCACGACAAAGAGAAGCAAATAGGGAGGCTGTGAGTAAAGTTGGAAATGTATTACGTCGCTACTATTGTGGTATTTACTGGATTTTCCATAGTAATAATACTTACAATTGGCTGACGATTGATATGACTGGGCAGAGTATGGTATAATATAGAAAATAGCGTGATATTAAGCCAATGCCGACTTTATATACCATGGGATTGCCGTATGGCGGTTCGCTTCCCCTTTCCAAGGAAGGGGGTGAGGCTTATGTACATAACACTGTCTGATTTGATCCAGATAATGTCAAATAAAATATCCCTTATGAGTGAGAGGAGAAAGAATAATGAAGAAATTAGTAACCATGATTATAACCGCAGCCATGATCCTTACGGCCGTGCCGGCGTTTGCTGGCGATGATGGAGCCGTAACCGCAGCTGCAACGAAGCCTGGAAAGGTACAGGAGCTAAAAGTGCTGAAGAACGGCTACAAGTCCCTGAAGGTAACTTGGAAAGCTGTAGTTGGTGCTGACATATACCAGGTCTACCGCAGCAAGACGGGAAAGAGCGGAAGCTTCGCTTTGAAAAAGACAACTACGGGTACTACTTATACCAACACGGGAATCACATGCGGTAAGACATATTATTACAAAGTGCGTGCCGTCAACAACAAGGGCAAAGGCGCTTTTAGCGTGGTCAAATCCAGCAGGGTACAGCCTGCGACGGCAAAGATCACCAAAGTGACCATTCCGAAAGATGAGCAGGTGCGTGTCCACTGGAACAAGGTCAGCGGGGCAACCGGCTACCAGGTGTACCGCAAAAGGGCGGACAAATCCGCCTGGAAACTGTTCAGAACCGTGTCCAATAAATACACGACCATGACGGACAAAATGCTGGGAAACAAGTCCTATCCCTGGGGTAAATTCGGTCCGGCATATTATGACTATAAGGACCTGGAGTATTCGTGGGAATACAAAGTGCGGGCTTACCGTACCGTCAACGGGAAAAAAGTGTACGGATATTTTTCCAATAAAGACAAATGGGTTCCGGACTGGACGATCGATGAGATTTTTGAGTTATGCTGGAAATACGGCGAAAGCCTGAAATTTCCTCTTTATGAATATGCAAACCAGGACGGAAGCCCCAATAAGGATGGTGATTACCTCATACCGAAAAAGGACGGCAGCATATATCACATGAAGCATGTCATAGGATGGAATCCTGACCTGAAGGACTATGTCTATACAAATCCTGCCAACGGAAATACAGAGAAAGGAAGCCACTTTGAGGAAGATACGAGCGGAAATTATGGTCCCAACTGGCCTGTTCTGGTAAATCCATATCGGACGAAGGCATCTGTAATGAAAAGCCTGAAAGAAAACATCAAATATGAACTCGGTGCAATTGCCGCTGCCAATCCTTTGTATTGGGCGACAATCAACAATGAAGGGGCGGCAGGACCGAATGAGGAGCCGGAATACTGGAATGGGGTGGATTTCTTCGGAATTTATTGTGAACCATATCTCAACGGATACAAGGTATGGCTGTTCTGGTAAAGGTTCAAGGACAAGCAAATTAAATATAACGGAAAAAGGAATGATGATGCTTCATTCCTTTTTTGTTACTCGAAAATCCAACGGATGGACTGCTGCCTGTCCGTTTTTACATAGATGCAATACAAAAATAATTATCAAAAGGAGGAACAGAATGTATTCAGTTACAAGACACCCATGGCTTCGGAGAGCAGTCGTAATGCTGCTGGCATTCGTCATTATCCTGACCTACATGCCGTCGGAGGCATTCGCACAGACCAACGGCTGGCGGCCCGGCTCCATGGTATATTTTAAGAACGGCGACACTTTGGTTGGAAAGGACGGGAAGCCCTACAAGGCATCCTATTCCAATGACAACCGCCATGCCTATGCGTTAAAGCCCCTGACAGGCGGAAAGACCGTCAGGGGCTACTGCCTGCAGAGGATGATCATGAACCCGTCCAACGGCAGCACCAAGTACAAAGCGCAGGACCCTGCATCTTTCATGAACTCTCTTGGTGGTAGCAAAGCAGACGGTATAAAACTGGCACTGCTCTACGGCAAGCAGGCAGATTCTACCCTTTCCGACATGGAATCCCTGCTGGGGGTGGACCGGTCGGACGCCAACCTGGACGACTGGTGGCTTGCCACCCAGATGATCGTCTGGGAGTACGAGCAGGGCTTGCGGAAAAGTGTAGAAAGCATCCCGGATAACGTAGGTCCGGGCAGGCTGGGCACCGTCGCCAGCGGCGGCGAATCGGCAGACTTCAACTATCGTCCGATCAAAGGCCGCCCGGCGGCGAAAGTCTACTTCGCCATGCTGAAAGCGATGAAGGCACACAGACCGATTCCTAAATTTACAAGTGCAAGAAAAAATAAGAATAATCCCAAAATCATTTATATGGAGGAGACGGAAAAAGATCCCGGCATATGGAAAGGCGTCAATCCGAAATACGGCAAGAAGATGACCGAAGAAGAACGGGCAGCGGCAAGGGCCAATGCGGACTACTACATCCTACCTGACGGGAACAAGGTCAAGCAGGAACTGAAGGTCATGAAGGGCGATGATGAGGACAAGGCGTATACCTTCAAGCGTGTCAAATCCGGACAGTACACTTTGACCTACAAAGGTGCGAACCTGCAGACAGCGGCAAAGCACGGCAAGAAAAAGATAAAGGAAGCAACCAAGGACAACCTCCTCGTCTGGCAGTCCAGCGGTTATCAGACGGTTGCCACCGGCGCAGACGATCCGGTGGACTTCTACTTCAAAATGAAGCCGGTGGGGACAAAAACAGATGACGGCGGAGGCGGAGGCGGCGACCGCAACGACATCGAGGTGTTTCCGGAATTCCATTTCCCGGTCCATAAGGATGACAAGAATACTGGATGGGACGAAAACGTGGATGGAAGCCACTGCACTGGCATGGG
>URXI01000068.1 GCA_900551775.1 uncultured Eubacterium sp.
CCCGCTTCTCTCTCGGAAATACCAGCATCGGCACGTAAGCGACCAAAGGCAGCTGAATGCCGGCACCCATGGCCTGCATGACCCTGCCTATGATCAAAACCGGAAAAGTTTCGGCCATACCTGTAACCAATGTCCCCACAATGAAGACTGCCATAGACAGGATGAACAGCAGCTTTGTAGAGAACCGGTCGATGAGGTAGGCTGTAACAGGCACCATGATGCCGTTGACCAGCATATAGATGGTCGTCACCCACTGGGCCGTTCCCGCGTTGATCTGAAAGGTCGCCATCAGTTTCGGCAGCGCCGGTGACAATACCGTCTGATTGAGGATGGCGATAAAGGCACCTCCTACCACGATGGCGATAATCATAATTTCTCGTTTCGTTACCCCCGATTTCGGGGTTTCTGCTAAATCTTTTTCTTTCAACTTCTTCCCTCCCAATACGTCAAAACTTTCTAAGCCTGCTTTCTCATGTTTTCGAGAACACGTTCTAACAGCGTCATCAGCATCTCTTTTTCCTCTCGGCTGAAACCATCTGTCATCAACTGTTCTACATCATCTAGCACTTGATAAAATACAGGAACAAATCCTTCTCCCTTTGCTGTCATCATCAGGCAATTGCTGCGGCAGTCCTTCTCACTGCGTACTCTCTGAATCAGTTCGTTCTCCTCCATGCGTTCTAAAAGACGGGTCACTGTGGAGCCCTTCAGTGACAAATAATTCTCAACATCTTTCTGACTGACCTCATGATCTGCGCCGAACCGATAACGCATATTGTTAAGGTACAGCAAAACCAATGACTGCACATAGGTAATGCCGTTTTGAGCAACGCCGTGATTTAACATAGCCTTTTGGCCGTTGGCAATTTTTTTAAACAAATCACTGTAGTACGTCTTATCGTAACTCATCTCTTTTCCTCCTGATTTAGTTAGCAGACTAATTATTAGTGTGCTAACTATAATACTACAGATAAATTCAAATGTCAATGCCCTTAAAAATTGACAGTATGTGAACATGTGTGACAATATTTAACAAACATTTTACTTGCACATCGCAGACCGCTATAATATAATAATTGGACTAAATTAAGCACCAGGGAGAATTGTGATGAAACTGAAAATAATCAACTTACAGAAGAATTTTGAAAGCAAAGAGGTTTTGAAGGACATCACCTTTACCTTCGAGACTGGAAAAATCTATGGACTGCTCGGAAAAAACGGTGCCGGGAAAACCACTTTGTTCAATTGTATTAACGAAGATCTTCCTATCGACGGTGGTTCTTTTGTCATTGAAGAAGATGGGGCTGAGCGCTGCGCTGTGCCTGATGATATTGGTTACGTACTCTCAACGCCTGCCGTACCGGAGTTCCTGACCGGCCGAGAGTTCCTCAAATTCTTCCTCGATATCAATGCAGAAAAAATCAAGCAGCCTAAGACCATTGACGAGTATTTTGCCTTCATGGACATCGAAGAAGAAGATCGTGATAAGCTGATGAAAGATTATTCCCATGGCATGAAAAACAAGATGCAGATGCTGGTCAATATCATCGGCAGCGCCGGTATTTTACTCCTGGACGAACCGCTGACCTCTTTCGACGTGTTAGTGGCGGAACAGATGAAAGACCTCCTGCGTCAGATCAAAAGCGACCACATCATCATCTTCTCCACCCATATCATGGATCTGGCCGTCAGTCTCTGCGATGAAATCGTCATCCTCAATAACGGTGTTTTAGAAGAAATCGACAAGACGAACCTGACGGAATCCGGGCTAAAGGAACGGGTCATCGGCATTTTGAAGGGAGAAGAGAATGTTTAAAACTTTTAAAAGAGCCTTTGCTCTGAAGAACACCTACAGAGTTAACGGCATCATTTTTTCTCTAAAGCAGATACCTCTGATTAAGAAGCTGCTTCCAGCCGCTCTTTACAAAAGCCGCGGTCTGAAAATTTTCGCTAGTATCATCAGCGTCATATTGGAACTTGCCAATATCTTTGTAACAAAACCGCTTTATGTTGCTCTGATGATCTATCTGCCTGCGACCTTATATAAAGCAGATACAGCGGCAACATTTCTGCACATCTTTCTGCTGATGACTGTAGTCGGCGTCATCATGAATTCGCAACTGTTCAATCCTACGAAGGACAAATACTACGCCATGTTCCTGCTGAAGATGGACTCACGTGAATACACATTGACCAACTATGGATATTTTCTCTTAAAATCCCTGTTGGGTCTGGGCGCATCGTTTATGGTCTGCGGCCTCCTCATCGGATTGCCACTCCAGACCTGTATTCTGATGGCTTTTTTCGTCGTCTTCAGCAAAATCTGCTTCCACAGTTTTTTGTTGTGGAGAGCCCAGCGAACAGGCAAAAGAACTTATAACGAAAACAAACCTACGCCTAGGATTTGGATTCTCATATTCGCGTTGCTGCTCTGCGCCTATGGGCTTCCTTTGATAAACCTGAGCCTCAGCGAGACCATTTTTTATATTTTGATGGTTCCCGTGATCATCTTTGGTCTGGCAGGAAGCATATATCTTTGGAGATTTCAGGGATACCGCCGGATTTACAAGGATCTGCTATCGGATAACAACATCTTCTTCGGCTATAACGATGCGGTCAAACAGGCCAATATCGACACTTATCAAAAAAAGCAGCTTGACAGCTCCGTCAAAGTCAGCAGCAATAAAACAGGCTATGGATATCTTCACGAGCTCTTTGTAAAGCGCCACCGCAAGCTGCTGACTCGGTCTGCAAGGAATTTCTCCATCGGTATCTTTGTAATCCTCGTCAGCGTCGTGATCATGATTTACTTCAGTCCGGGAGCTGCAGTCAAAGCCAACAGGATGCTGCTGAACTCCCTGCCCCTGGCTCTGATGTTCATGTATTTCATCAATCGCGGCCAATATGTGACGCAGGCCATGTTCATGAACTGCGATCACAGCATGCTCACCTATCGGTTCTTCCGTCAGCCAGAGGCCGTACTGCAGTTGTTCCGGCAAAGGCTGCGCACATTAGTGGCTATCAACCTGCTGCCCGCCTCTTTGATCGCCCTGGGTCTGCCTTTGGTGCTGTATCTGTCAGGAGGCACTGATAATCCGCTCAACTACCTCGTGCTGTTTCTTTCCATACTATCCATGTCGGTGTTCTTTTCTGTCCACCACCTGGTCATGTATTACCTGTTACAGCCATACAACGTAGAACTGCAGACAAAAAGCGTTACATATGGGATTGTCAACTACATCACTTATCTCATCCCCTTTGCTTTCATGTACATCAAATTGCCCACCATCGTTTTTGGCTCCTGCATGGTAGGTTTTGCAATATTGTATGTCTTCCTCTCACTGATTTTCGCATATAAGCATGCGCCGAAGACATTTAAGCTGAGATAGTCACCCTGGGCGCGTGAAAACGACGCAATCAAAAAACGAGGACAAGAGATCGCACTGCAGACTCCTGTCCTCGTTTTTCATGTACCGCTTTATCAGCTGAATAGCAATCTAGTCAGCTCTTCTGGTTGTAATATCTTAGTTTTTGCCATTTTAAAATCGGCTATGTTCCTGGTGACGATGCACCATGCACCTGCTTTGGCTGCAATTTCATCTAACACAGCATCTTCGTAATCGCTTACCTTTGAAGCCAATGCGTTGATACAGTCCTCTGCATTGACCTCAATAACAGTAACTGCGGCAAGCAGCAAACTCAATAAATTTCGGGTTTGCTCGTGATCTCTCAAGTATTTCCGCGTCAAGTAGTAAATATCTGTAACGGTACTGGCTGAAATGCACAAAGTGATACCTACATAGGGTGCTTGCAGAAGGATTTTTTCCGCCGCTTCATTCCAAGGTGGTCTGCCTGCCATCGCATCAAGTATCACATTGGTATCTACAACAACCCTCATCTATTGTCTTGCCAGTCTTTCTTCTCTGGCTTCCTCCAATGTGACATCTGGCGGAAGGACCCCAAAGAGAGATCGCACTGCTGCTTCTCTCTCTATAAATGGATTGGAAAGCTTTGCGACCACCTTTCCATTCTTGGTAATCAAAACGTCCTCCCTCTCGCAAAGCTCCAGATATTTTCCCAAATTCTGCTTCAACTCCGTCGCTGTAATTGACATATCATCGCCTCCTATCGTACAAATAGTTTATCATATCCGTACGATATTTTCAACTAAATCGCACAAAGTATATCTACATCTTGGACAGTTCGCTCTTCATCCACAGCATGGCGCCCACAGCGCTGTCGATCAGGAACATGTCTCTGTCGATGACGTCCATCAGCTCGCCGATGGTATCCATGGCATAACCGAAAGGCATGGCATTCTGGTCCAGATCCTCGTCAGTCAGCTCCTCCATCATCAATTTTTTCAGATCAGGATTTCTCCTCGCCAGCAGCTTCAGATATTTACGCGCTTTGCTGTAGTCGTCCACCTTGTAATAAAGCAGAATCAGAGGAAAAAGCATGCTGGCATTTTCCTCATCGTAAGCAGCAAGGAGATCCTCTGCGGAGGCGACGTCTTCCATAAACGCATGGAGAGCCATCAGATCATAGCGGATACCCATGTTGTCATTGTGGTTCAGTCTGATGATGTTAGCGCCGACGCGAATCGCCGCCCGGTACTTGCCCAGACCGATCAAATCATCCATATACGTAGCCAGCGCACGGATATACGGTCTGGTTTCCAGGATTCCATAAAAATGCCCGATACTTTCCTCGTCAAAATAGCCTTCGTCCTCCAAATGTTTCTCTGTCTTATTGATCAGCTTTTCGAGGCGCTTCTTTGATTCTTCCGGCGTGATGTCCATCAGATCGATCAAAAGCAGCTCCGCATCGGTGCAGTAGGGATCGATGGTCAACGCCTTCTGGGCATTTTTCCGCGCCACTTTGATGTCTTCCGCCTCCATCGCCAGATCCAGATAGTACCACTGATCCTTTTCCACCGGACCGTCTGCCGCAATCCTGGCGTTATACTGCTGCATAAACTCATCGATCTTTTCCTTGGTCTCTTCTTCGGATAGTTTTCCAAACTGGTTCATAAACTTCTCCAGTTCTCTAAACACTTTTTCTGTATCTCTGCTCATTATTTTTTCCTCTCTTTGATTATCTATCAAATTACAAAATCATTCTCTCAATAGCCGCCGCGGGTGCCAGAGTTTTGATATAACCTTCCATCTGGTCGAGACAGCATTCTACCCTTGAAACCGGCAGTCCCTCGGGCGCGAAGACCATGTAGACAGCATGAAGGGTCTCGTCTGTCAGACAGGTGCGCGTATCGGGACCGGAAATCATGGTCAGAATCACGCCACCGTCATCCTTTCCCGTCAGGTCTCCAATATAGCTGTGCTTTTCGCGGCCGCCCATGCCTTCAAAGGGCGTCTCCTCCCTCGCTTCAAACAGGACCAGGGCGCCCTCGATCTTGTCCCCGTCGTGGGTACCGGTCAGCATGCGTGTCTTTAATTCCGTCAGAAATGCCACCTGGTTGATAGGATTGTACTCTGGAAAAGGGCGGTCTTTTAACAAAAAACTTTCCAATTGCGCCATGACGGGATAGGTCTTCTTGTGTTTCCGAAAATAACGGAAATAAGGGTCGTCCGAAAACTCCGCTTTGCGGTCGTAAGTCTCCGCCTGGCTTTTGATGGCGGCAAGTTCTTGATCCCGCATTGCGGCAAAGCCGTCAAGATCCCATGCCGACCGGTCCGGATACTGCACGTCCAGGATGCCAAAGGGGATGTCCCTGCCAGCTAAGGATTGATCCTTGTAGATTTCTATCATTTAGTGTGCCTCCTGTTTTATCTATCTCTTACGTCTAACTATGCGGTTAATATTTTTTCATATTCTTTTCTTTTGCTCCATAACACCGGCTTAATATCATACTCTATCAATGCTGTGATCGCATCTTGCGAGATTTTCTTTTCTTCATCCTGTATAAAGGTGAGAAGCCGCGTTTCTTCTTTTCTAGCTTCTGATATGTCACCCCATGTGAATAAAATACTGCGGGTGTATTCTGTAGTAAGATGATTTACGACTTTGATAATCCGCTCTGGTGCTTGTTTTGACTTTGGAATCACGAAATCATAATTCGTTGGCAGCTTGCTTTTGCCAATAAACGATACGTCAGAAATGTATCGTATTTCTGTTTGATCTAAATACTGTTGAACATCCTCTAAAAATAGTGATTTAATATTTGGCTGTGCCAAATAAAACAAATCCCCGATTTTTTGTATACATTGCGCCATCATATGCTTTTTCATCGGAAGTTCTGATGGTTTTCCGGACACAAAGAGTTCATGATCTTCAGTTTCCGAAATCCCGTGAGCATTAAGAATTTGATGATATATCGCTGTCCTCTTTGAACTGGAGAAGATATTAAGTCCCGATAATTCTAAATCCGAAATGGTATACCGGTTGTCTGAAATTCTGAAATCATTTCCATCTTTCCAGATATATACTTCTATCAGATCATTATGCCTGTCTAGAAACGGAAGCGTAAACCGGTATATCCCTGGCAGCACTTCGTGCTGATAAACATTTTCTTTTATCCAATCTATGTAGTTATCTTTGAAGTTAATATCATTACTCATTTTAATCACCTATATTAGCAGCTGTATTTGTGAGAGCTGAATATTACAGTACTTACAAAACTCAATAAAATATTCTCTAAAAGAACTGCACTTTGCAAAATGAAAGCTCCCACTACTGCCTAAATCGAACGCCCATGAATCTCCATATCCTTCTTTATAAATATGAATATGGTTTCTAGATGTTTTACTGCCATCCGGATTGATATGAGGTGCTGAATCAATATCTAATCTGACTAAAGGTACGACAAGAAAGCGATTCTGCAACGTGAATTTCTTTAGTTCTATTATACCACTTCTATTTACATCTAAGTAAAAATTCTCCCTCTTTTCAGCACTATGAAGTTTAAAATGAACCCTCTCTCCATTCCCAGGCATCATGACTTCCTTTTCTTCAAAGTACTTGTCCATATTTAAAAGAGCAGAAAACTCTTCGTCTGTGATTTGCGTATTATTTCTCATATTGATCAAAACTCCTCATTTCTAACAATGTTAATACTCTTATTTGTCCTCTTGCATACTCTCCTTAAAACCACGTTCCTTTAATATCTCTATCAGCGTTTTCAGCAGTTTGTCTTCAGTGCTCCAAATTGCCTCCATCATCCCACCGCCACCGGCACCGATGCCGTCTACATAGACCGCCTCTTCATCACCAGTGACCGCTACAGTAAGACTGGTAAATCCGCTTGTCCTCATATAATATCGTTCAAATACGAATATGACCACGCCTACGCCGTCCTGCACATGATGGACTTCCGCCCTCAAATCAGGTGGTATTTTTCCTCTTTCTAACATTTCTGTTTTGATAAGCTCCGCAGTTTCAATCACACTGCCTGCTCCCGCCATACAAATCTCTGCCATTACACCCTCTCCTTTCCGACTACCACTCTGCCCTGGTCGTCAATACCGATCACTTTTTCCCCTTTTTTCCGCAGTTCTCTCACATAGGTCAAAATCTCCTGGTCAATCACTTCTCCAGGACAGACGATGGGGATTCCGGGTGGATAGGGTATAATCGATGATGCCGAGATTCTGCCCGCCGCTTCTTCCAGCTGAATGCGCTCCTTATGCTTCGGCAAAGGTTTCTGCACCAGTTTTTTCTGGGGCAACCGCTGTTTTGCCGGTGCAGAGTTTATCGCTATTTGGCGATTGGAGGCGATTTCCCGCAGAGCAGACAGCAATCTGTCGAAGTCGCATCGTTTATTGCCGATTCCTGTCATACACATGACGATATTCCCTGTCACCAGCTCGACGAAGATATTCCGCTCCATCAAAAGTGCCTCCAGCTCCAAGCCGTCGATGCCATAGGCGCTCATGTCCAGGTTGATCTTCGTATGGTCGAGAAGGGGATGTTTCATCACCCGCAGTCCCTTGATCGCTGCAGCCCCTTGATAAAAATACTGTAAATTTTCCTCCCACTGGCGGATCAAATCTTCTCCTTTTTGTTCCAACAGATCCGCATTGATGTCCAGAGACGCCATCAGAAGATAAGACGGGCTGGTGCTCTCAATCAATTGCAGCTTATCTTCAAAGACATATTTGTCAACTTTGTCCGAACAGAGGTTGACAATAGCGCTCTGGGTGTAAGAGGCTAATGTCTTGTGAATACTGTTGATGACGATGTCTGCACCCAGGTTTTCTGCGGCTTTGGCGCTGTCCTCTATATACTGGTCAAAAAATTTCAGATGGGCGCCGTGGGCCTGATCGACGATGAGAATCTTGCCTGCATCATGAACGATCCTGGCGATGGCTTTGATATCGCTGCAAACGCCGTAATAGTTTGGGCTGGGCAGAATCACTGCGCTGCAGCATGGGTGCTCTGACAGGCAGCGGCGGATCTCTTCTGCTGTGATTTCTCCCGAAATCCCATAGTCCGCAATCAATTCCGGGTAAGCATACACGGGCTGCGCGCCTGCCATAGAAGCCCCGTTGAAAATCGACTTGTGGCAGTTCCGCGCGAGGATCAGCTCTCCGCCCTTTGGTACGCAGGTCAGGATCGCCGCAATCAGACCCGCACTGCTGCCGTTAATCAAAAGATAACTTTCCTCAGCTCCATACAACCTGCGGTAACGTTCCATGGTCTCTTTGATAATGCCTTCTGTCTGAAAGAGATTGTCCGCTCCGGGAATCTCTGTGATATCGCAGTCCATCATCTGGTCCAAAAACCTGCCGTATCCATTTTCGCGATAGATTGCCGCCCCTTTATGCCCCGGCATGTGAAAGGATATGGGTTCATGGGCCGCATGATCTAACAAAAACTGGCAGACGCCTTTCTTTTCCATGTTCTTCTCCCTAAAATTTATCAACTGTGGTATACTTATACTTATTCTAACATTTATTCGGGGAGGAAGAAAGCATTAAATGTCATCTCATTTTCGTGAAATCACTTGTAAACAGGCGCTAAACAAACTACACAGCCGCAGGCTGCCTTATAGCTGGGATCTGAACATCTATCGCGGCTGCGCACACAAGTGCGAATACTGTTTCGCCCTATATACCCAGGACTACATGCCCGATAATGACTTTTTTGACACCATCTACATCAAAACCAATGTCGTCGAACAGCTTGAGAAACAGCTTGCCAGTCCTTCCTGGAAACGAGAAATCGTTAACATCGGCGGCGTCACCGACAGCTATCAGCCCATCGAAAAAGAGCGCAAAATGATGCCGGATATCTTGAAGCTGTTGATCAAGTACAAGACGCCCTGCATCATCTCCACCAAATCCGATCTGATTCTGCGTGACTTTGACCTGATTGCGGAGCTTGCCAGTATCACCTATGTCAATGTAGCGGCGACCATCACCTGCATGGATGAAAACATAAGAAGGAAGATTGAGCCGGGCGGCGTCCCGTCACTCAGAAGGTTTCAAATGCTCAAAGAATTTGCAAATACAGACGTGTCCCGAGGCCTTCACATGATGCCGATCATCCCCTATCTGACCGACTCAGACGAGAATCTGAATGCCCTTTATTCTCACGGTGAAGATGCGAAAGTTTCCTACGCCCTGCCCGGCCTTCTCGGTCTTCGCGGACGGACGAGGCGCTCTTTTTTTGATTTTATCAGATTAGAGTATCCCAGATTGGATCCGATCTTTCGCGATTTATATAGAGAGGGGCGGCTGGATCAGGAATATCGGACGGCGTTCTACAAACGCCTCGCAAAAATCAAAAAGGCACACACCCTCTCCCACAACTATATGCCGCCAAAGAAGGACGAGGGCGTACAGCTCTCCCTGTTTTAGAAAGGACCTGACACATGGCAAAGAAAAACACGAGAAATACCAAGGGCAAGATCATCTCCGCCGCCTGGAAGCTGTTCTATGACCAGGGCTATGACGATACCACGGTGGATGAAATCGTGGATGAATCCGGCACGTCAAAGGGGTCGTTCTATCACTATTTCGATGGAAAGGACGCCCTGCTCTCCTCCCTCTCCTTCCTCTTCGATGAAAAATATGAGGAATTAAAAGAGACACTGCAAGAAGACGACAGCGCCATTGATCAATTGATTTACCTCAATCAGGAGTTGTTTTTGATGATAGAGAATTCCATCTCTGTGGATCTGCTGGCTCGTCTCTTCTCTTCCCAGCTCATCACCAGGGGCGACCGCCACCTCCTCGACCAGGACCGCACCTACTATAAACTGCTGCGGAAAATCTTGCAGGAAGGCCAGCAGAAGGGCGAGCTGCGCCGGGATCTTTCCATCAACGAGATCATCAAAACCTACGCCATGCTGGAGCGGGGGCTGATGTACGACTGGTGCCTGTGCAACGGTGACTATTCCTTAGCGCAGTATGCGAAACGCGTCCTGCCTATGATGCTGGAGATCTACAGGAACTCAACTGATGACTAAAAATCAGCTAAATTTGACAGGCTCACTACATAATGATATGATAAGTATAATCTATTCATAGTGAAAAGGCACACAATAGGATTTAAGACTTTCAAGTCACTTTAGAAATAAAGTGGCTTTTTTGTTGGAGAATTGGGAAAGGGATGGAAAAAATGAAGACCATAAATATCGGCATCGGCTTTGTAACTGGTCGAAAGAACTTTAAAACAGTGCTCCGCTCTTATCTGAACAGCTTGAAGGAGTACCCCCTGCCCAATCGCAAAAAATACAAATTCCATCTTTTCATCGCATACGATCTGGCGTATTGCTCAACAGAGGTGCACGATTATATGATTACCGAAAAAGACCTGTTGTCCACCGTGGATTCCGTCATCTATATTGATGGCCCCGCCATTGCTGATGCAGTGGCAGAGCTTACTACAAAAAAGGCCGCCACCATCGGCGAACTAAAATTAATCTTTGGCGAAGGTTATGCAATGAAACGCAATGCGGTGCTGTACTTTGCTCTGAAAAATGACATGGACAGCTTGATCTTTCTGGACGACGACGAGTACCCCATTGCCAACCTTCGTGCCGGAGGCCTTTTGACGTGGAAGGGCCAATCGGTTCTGGCCACCCACGTGGAAAACATCCAGCTGGCAGACATGACCCTGCGCTTTGCCGACGTCACCAACGGCTACCACTGCGGCTACATTTCCCCAATACCTGCCATCGCCTTCAACGAGGAGTTCTCTGAAAGCGACTTTCACCTGTTCATCGAAGCCATCAGCAACGACATTATCAGCTGGGATTCCATCAAAGAAAAAATGGCTGACGGAGGGATTACCTACGCCAGCCCAGATGTAATCAGACGAAAAAAGGTCCAAATGGTACGAGAAGTCGGAGGAATGAAATTCATCTCAGGTGCAAACCTGGGGTTCAACCTGGACGGTCCCGCAAAATTATTCCCATTCTATAATCCTCCGGGTGCCAGAGGAGAAGACACCTTCCTCAGCACCTGCATCGCAGAATGCCGGGTTCGCAAGGTTCCCTGTTACACATTTCACGACGGTTTCCTCGCCTATCCCCAGTTGCTGTCAGGCACCCTGCCCAACCAACTTCAGAATATCGACATCTCTGCTCCCTCCAACTACAGGCGATTCCTTAAGGCCGCAATCGGCTGGATTCGGTACAAACCCCTTCTGCTTTTAATCACCCACGGCGAAGATTATGAGGCTAGAATGAGTCAGATCAAAGAGGATCTGACCTCTGTAATGCCAAAGCTTTGCGCCTACTTCCAAAACGAAGACTTTCTGGTTCTGCTGAAAGAACTGGAATTTTACGATGCCCACGTATATGAACATCTGCGTGACTTTGAACACACAAAAGAGATCTGGCTAAACATCGTATCCTCTCTGACAAAATAAGGTTTTTAGATTCCTTTTAGCATGTTCTCTATATCGCCAAGGGTTACGTCCATTTTCTTGCAGATTTTCTCGAGCGTCATGCCCTGGCTCTGGAATCTCTCAACAACGGACTTCATGCTTTCTCCCACCTCGATCAGATGGTTGTCCAGATCATAAAACCGAAGGACCCGCTGGCCCCAAGGGCACTCCCTGACCTCGTGGAGCAAAGTGACGTCATCACGAGTCATCACCTTTTTCACAAGCCCGTCAAAATCCCTATCTTCAAAATACAGCTCACAGTTGTTTTCCTTGTCCTTTATCTCCTCTTCTGGAATCCCAGTGAGCCAGCTGAAACTTTGCTGTAGGTTCAGTCCACAGTCAAAACCGATGTTCAAGCCAAAATCTGCAATCACTTTGAGGCCGAATAGCTCCTCATAAAAAGCTCTGGCTTTCGCCACGTCCTTTACTGCAAGTAAGCAACCAAATATCATATATATATCCTCCCTTTGTTTTTTGTCATCTTATCACTTTCCCCTGGTTTGGGATAGGAAAAAGACGACATTCTCAAGGGCTTCTTTTGGTGTCATAGAATGATATCGTCTAAAATCCGCAATGAGATAAGACTGATCTGTGTAGCCATACTTGCAGACCATGTCCAAATAGTTGGTTTCCCCTTTTAAAAGCATCTCCTGCCAAAGGCACTGATAACGGACCAGGCTCATTGCCTGCTTTGGCGAAACCCCCATGACCCTTTGAAAGATTCTCTGCGTCTGCCTCTGGCTGTAGCCCAGATGCTGCGTTAACTGCCTCAATGTGCTTTTTCCCTTTCGCTTCAGCATAAACTCCACACCATTGAAAAACGGTGCGTTCAATCTGCTCACATCGAATTGTTCTTCTAAGTACGCTTCTGCAACAGCTATTCTGGCTTTGAAATCCCCCTGTGCAAAAATCCTTTCACAAAGTTCCTCCATTCCAGGGAAAATCTCCCTTGGGTCCAGTGCCTGATTCAACGTGCCTTCCATAGGAAATCTGGTAATCAGGTTCATGGTCCAAAAGTGGAAGCGAATTGCAAAGAGTGAAACGTCTCGATCTGCCTCATCCCATTGATCTATGTCGTAAGTATCATTCATTCCTAAAAACATCATCTGGTAAACGCCCCGGGTGTTGTTCTTAATAAACAGCAAATCATAGCAGGTATCGGGAATGAGCAAGGTGTTTCCATATATAAATGATTCATTGGGGTTGAAATCACAAGTCGATCCCCAGAAACATCGGATATAGGGCTGAAACCTGGCAGATGCCGCAATATTGACATAGGTTGGATCAGAAATATGTGGGTTTGCAACGGCTGGTCTGTACCAATTGTGAAAATCAAGTTTGGCCATGGTCATCTTCCTTTCTATTACCAAAATTATATATGATTGGAAGAAGATGCACAACTAACAGATGCTGCCTATTTTTCATGCGGACCACCCAAAGTATCTAAAAATAATCCTTGCATTCTCATGTAAATTAACATATGGTTATAGAAACAAGCTAAGAAAGGATCTATCCCCATGAAAATCGACCGCCTGATCGGAATCCTATCCATCCTGCTGCAGCAGGAGAAAGTTACAGCACCTTATCTGGCTGAGAAATTCGAAGTTTCCCGGCGCACCATAAACAGAGACATCGAGGACCTATGCATGGCAGGGATTCCCTTGGTCACCAGGCAGGGGCGAGATGGCGGCATCTCTATCATGGACGGTTATCGCATGGAACGTACCCTGCTGACCTCAGGCGACATGAAGTCTATCCTGGCTGGCCTGCGAAGCCTGGACAGCATCAGCGGTACTAATCGCTATCAACAGCTGATGGAAAAGCTGTCCTCTGGCAGTTCAGAAGTTCTCACCTCCAACGATCATATCCTTATCGACCTGTCCTCACAGCAAAAATCTTCCCTAGCCCCGAAAATTGCGTTAGTACAGGATGCCATTGAACAGAATCTGAGGATTGATTTCACCTACCACTCCCCAAAGGGAGAAATGCGTCGGTCCGTGGAACCATATTTTTTGGTATTTTATTGGTCTTCTTGGTATGTATGGGCATATTGTCTTGTCAAAGAGGACTTCAGACTGTTCAAACTGAGCCGGATCACAGCCCTTGCCAAAACATCAACCACTTTCGTGCCTCGCAAAGCGCCCGCACCAGACTTATCCAGTGACAAAGTCTTCCCGTCCACAATACAGACAAAGGTATACTTTGAACCAGAAATGAAATGGCGTCTCATTGAAGACTTCGGATTGGACAATATCATCCCCCTGCCCGACGGCAGATTGGCAGTTTCCTTCAAAGCCTTTGACAAAAACAGCCTGTTCAGCTGGATTCTTGGCTTTGGCAATCAGGCTGAATTGGCAGAGCCTGCTGAACTGCGCAAAGAACTAGCCAACCTTGCAGAAGAAATCAGTAAGAAAAACCGTAATCGGTGACACACTGATGTCATGTTCTAAGTGATATGATCTACCTATCAAAAGAAAGATAGGAGATAAATTATGAACTACGAAATCGTAAATTTAGAAGAGAAAAAGGTAATCGGTCTGATTGCCAGAACCAACAACAATTCCCCAGAGATGGGAACTATCATCGGCGGGCTGTGGACTAAGTTCTACGAAGAAGGCGTTTACGCTTCCATCCCTGCCAAGAAAACAAACAAAGCTCTGGGCATTTACACCGACTACGAAGGCGGTGCTATGGACGACTACAGCATCATGGTTGCCTGTGAGGTCACAGAAACGAAAGAGCTTCCCCACAGCACAGTGTCCAAGACCATTCCTGCTGGCAGATATGCCAAATTTATCGTCAAAGGCGATATGCGCACTGCTGTAGCAAACTGCTGGATGGAAATATGGTCCATGGACCTGCCCCGTTCTTTCGTCAGTGACTTTGAAGAATATCAGGATGACTGCATGGACGGTGACGCGGAAATCCATATCTACGTCGGATTGAAAAAATAATATTTTTAGTATGACAAATCATCTAACTAATAAGCATTGAAATTTCAGTGCTTATTTTTATTTTATCCGTCAATAGTTTAGACTTTATTCTGTATTTCAGTCTAATTCTGTTTGTGTTACAATGGATTCTGATTGAAAGGAGAACGTTCATTATGAATACATCACAAGTCTGCATTATGATAGCAATCGTCGTCTACCTGCTTTTCGTTCTTGGCGTAGGCGTCTATTTTTCAAAGAAGAACAACAATGTCGGTGATTTTTATCTCGGCGGCAGAAAGCTGGGTCCCTTTGTCACCGCCATGAGTGCCGAAGCCTCAGATATGAGCAGCTGGCTTC
>URXI01000069.1 GCA_900551775.1 uncultured Eubacterium sp.
GTCCCGACTACGTCTCGCCAGACAGCATCACTGCCGAAGTTCCGTCAAAAACAGCGTTGGCAACGTCAGTAATCTCCGCTCTGGTCGGCATCTGGCTGGTTATCATCGACTCCAGCATCTGTGTCGCAGTGATGACAATCTTCCCCGACTGCACACATCTCCTGATAAACCGCTTCTGAATCCCCGGCAGCTTTTCGTAAGCCACTTCCACACCCATGTCCCCTCTGGCAACCATGATCCCGTCGGCAACCTGTAAGATCTCTTCAAAGTTCTCGATCCCCTGGGTGCTCTCAATCTTTGCGATAACCTCGATCTGTCCGCCGTTTTCATCCAGCAGCTTCCTGATCGTCATGACATCCTTCGCTGACCGCACAAAAGATGCCGCAATATAGTCTACGTCGTTTTCGATGCCGAACAAAATATCTTTGCGATCCTGCTCGCTCAAATATTCCATATTGAGGTTAACATTGGGCAGGTTGATCCCCTTGTGATTGCTGATCTTCCCGCCGTGAATCACAAGTCCTTTTACGTCAGTATCCGTGGTCTCCTCCACTTTGATGACGATTTTGCCGTCGTTGATCAAAACCAGGTTCCCTGCTCTGACTTCCTTTGGAAAGTCCTGATAGGTCACGGAAACCATATCCTTCGTGCCCATGACGTCTCTCGTCGTGATGGTAAACGCTTGTCCGTCATCTAACACTTCCTGGCCTCTTTCAAAGTTTTTGATACGAATTTCCGGTCCTCTCGTGTCGAGCAAAACTGCCGCCGGAATTCCCAGTTCGTCTCTCACGCTTCTGAAATTCTCGATGGTCTGCTTATGCTCTTCGTGGGTGCCATGGGAGAAATTCAGCCGCGCTACATTCATCCCTGCCAAAAGCATGTTCTTGAGAGTTTCCCTCTCCTTTGATGCAGGTCCAATCGTACAGACAATCTTTGTTTTTCTCATTCTCTTCACCTCATATGTTTTGCGTTAGTATCAGTATACCATGATTCTTCCACATTCTGCAAAAACAATGTGCAAAAAATGAACAAAGTTCCAGGTTGATACTTATTATCAATGATGCTATCATGAAAAATAGCCAATCGACAAATAGAACACCAATCAGAGGAGGAACGATCATGGAATTGGATCCAAGAATAAAAGAAAGAATGAGAAACGAGAGAGCTTATGATTTGATCAGGAGCGCGGAACAGGCGGCGGAGCTGATCGAGGACGGTATGGTCGTGGGTGTCAGCGGCTTCACCCCATCCGGATACCCCAAGGCTGTGCCTTTGGCTCTGGCTGAGAGAGCAAAAAAGGGCGCCGAATTGAAAATAGATCTCTATTCCGGTGCTTCCGTCGGTCCTGAAATTGACACGGCGCTCACAGAAGCGGGCGTCATTAGAAAAAGACTGCCCTACCTCACCAACAAGACGATCAGAAAAGCGATTAACAAAGGAGATGTCGAATATACTGACATGCACCTTTCTCATTCTACCCAGTACATCAACTATGGATCGATTCCAAAGGTAGATATTGCGATCGTAGAAGCGCTGGCAATTACAGAGGATGGCGGGCTGGTGCCTACCACAGCCATTGGAAATGCGCCTTCCTTTATCAAGCAGGCCGATAAAGTCATCGTCGAGCTGAATCTACATCAGTCCATGGCCTTAGAGGGCATGCACGACTGTCTCGTCATGGATAACCCGCCAAACAGGAAGCCCATCAACATCGTAAAGCCTGACGATCTGATTGGAAAGCCTTACATGGAATGCGGTTTAGACAAAATTGCCGCCATCGTTATCACCGATCTGCAGGACGGCGTTCGTCCGCTGGCAGCCATTGACGACAACGCGAGGAAAATCGCCCAGAACATCATCAGTTTTTTAGAGGGCGAAGTAGAAGCCGGCAGATTGACAGATACCCTTCTGCCCATCCAATCAGGCGTAGGCAGCGTAGCCAATGCCGTACTCTACGGACTGCTGGATTCTGAGTTCCACGATCTGACCTGCTACACAGAAGTGGTGCAGGATTCCATGCTGGAGATGCTCAAATGCGGCAAGGCAAAATGCGCTTCCACCACGGCCATCTCCCCGTCCCCGGAAATGAAGGAACAATTCGATCAAGAAGCTGAACTCTATAAGGGCAAGCTGATCTTCCGACCGCAGGAAATCAGCAATAATCCGGAAGTCATCCGCAGACTGGGCATCATCGCCATGAACACCGCCCTGGAAGTGGATATCTACGGCAACGTCAACTCGACTCACGTCAACGGCTCTGGCATGATGAACGGCATCGGGGGCAGCGGCGATTTTGCCAGGAACGGTTCCATAACTATCTTTACGACGGCATCTTTGGCAAAGAATGGCGATATTTCTTCCATCGTACCGATGGTATCCCATGTGGACCATACAGAGCACGATGTGATGGTCATCGTCACGGAGCAGGGATATGCAGATCTTCGCGGCTGCAGTCCAAAAGAAAGAGCGCTCAAAATCATCAACAACTGCGCCCACCCAGACTATCGTGAAAAGTTAATGGATTATTACAACAGAGCGTGTGAAAACAGCGCCATGCAGACCCCGCATATCCTGGATGAGGCCTTGTCCTGGCATATCAAATATATGAATGAAGGAACTATGAAATAACGAAAAACGAGTGCATCGGAATCTCTGATTCCGCCATGCACCCGTTTTTTATCTCTCAAAGATAACGTCCGTACCTATATTCTCTAAGAACTTCAGAAAGTCTTTCTTCTTCAGGGACAATGTCGCTGTATTTCGATTAGGATGAAAGTTGACCAGTTCGTCTTCTGCTGCATCCGTAATCAGTTTCTCAAGCACCACGGTAACCCTGTGGTCTTTATCACTGATCAGGCCAAAGGGGGAGACGGAACCTGGCGTCAATCTCAATAGTTCCCACATCTCTTCTTCCTTTGCAAATCGTATTTTCCCCCATCCAGTCAAAATTTTAAACTGTTTTGCATCCATATGACGATGGTCTTCTAAAATGACCATATAAAAGTGCCCTGTCTTTTTATCTTTGATCAAAAGATTTTTTAAATTGAGACCGGGCATAACCAGACCCTCCTCCTCTGCCTCCTGGGTGGAAAAAATTGCTTTGTGTTCGTGAACCTCATAATCAGTGATTCCAATTCTTTGAAAGACATCATATAGTTCTGCTTCATAAGGATCCATCGTCTCACCTTCCTTTTAGACATTAGTATACCATATTCTCCCCATCGACAACAGCCTTGCCTGTGGAAACATCCCCGAAACTTTCTCCTCCCGTCTGCATACAATGAACTACGATAATTTTTATAATTGAGGTTCATTTATGAAATATGCAGCTTCGAGAAAGGGAGTCGCCATGATCATTGCAGCAGCTTCCATGACTGCGTTGTTAGCGGCAGTCATGATAGCGGGCAAAGTGGACAATGCCCCTGTATTCACGTCCTGTTCTGATGCCAGAGCCTTCTATTGCCAGCAGGTGCTAGACCACACGAGGCAGATACAGTTCACCTATGTCACAGACAACGGCAATACGTCTCAGGTCAGCAAGTTCTTTCACGACGATGCTTTTACAGATAAAGGCGATGATTTTTCGGTGGTGGGAGATTACCTCAGATACAGCTTGTTTGACGGCTATAAAGCCAGCTGCAGCTATTTGAAGAAAAGCAAAAAGCACTATTATACGTTCAGCTATCGAGTCGCCTATAAAACATCTGCCGTACAGGAAAAGAAATTTGAAATTCAGCTGAAAAAGACGTTGAACGCTCTGGATTTAGAACAGAAAACCGATTATGACAAAGTCAAAATAATTTATGATTACATATGTCATACGGTAGAGTATGACAATATCCACGGACCAAACTACCCTGAAAAATACACCGCTTATGCTGCTCTGGTAAATAAGCGCGCCGTTTGTCAAGGTTATTCTACGTTGTTTTACAGGATGTGCAAAGCGGCAGATATTCCGGTACGCATTGTAGCAGGTACTGGAAGAAACGAAAACCACGCCTGGAACATCGTCAAACTGGGGCACGTCTATTACAACGTCGATACCACCTGGGATGCCGGAAGAAAGGAATACAACTATTTTTTAAAATCTGACGAAGCCTTTGCGGACCATCAGAGGAGCAAGGAATATGCTGCCTCTTCCTTCTATGACGAAAATCCAATGGCGGCTTTCAGCTATTAAAAAAACTTCGTTTCCTATGAATTGGAAAAAGACTATTCCCTCTGGGTCTAGTCTTTTATTCTCAGTAATCTATACTCTTTTCTGAAATTCACTGCCGCATTGATGGCATCTCACTTTGATGGAGCCCTTCCCTTTGGGCGCTCTCATCCGCTGTCCACAGCCAGGGCATTTGAAGAAAGCGTAAACCTTGCGTTCGTAACGCCATTGTTTCAGACTCTTTCCCTTGGTAATTTTATATTTGAAAGCCAGGTACTTGTTGTTCTCCATCTCTCGCTTGTAGATATTTCTCGAAAAAGCTCTGAAATAAGCATAGATAAAGGAAAACACGCCGATATAGTATGCGACTCTGTAAATTGCCGGAAACTTGATGAGGAACATCGATAAGATCATCAGAAGCATGGCCGTCATGATGAGGAATCTGCCAAGATTGTCAAGACCCCGCCTTCCCTGCATGAACCTGTATAATTTGTATTTAAAGCCGTTCATTCTCTCACCTCCTTATACTGTAAATCCCCAAAAGAACGAGCACTTAGTGATATTCGATCGGTTGGATTTTGTCGTATAACGCTTCTAATTACTATATTACACCGTATATGTATGTTTTATATTTGGATTATGTGAAGAAGTTGTGATGCTTTATCTCTATGTTTTGTGGTATACTAAAAAAGAATTGAATTGTAAGGAGACTTTCATTATGGATAAACAATCTAGGGAATATGAGGTATGTCTCTGCTACCACACAACCCGTGGAGAAATAGAGGATATCATCAAGGAGACTGGCGTCCGTGACCTCAAGGCGCTCTGCGAGATAGCCAAGGTCGGGGACAAATGCGGCGGCTGCCGAGAAGATCTGCAGATGATTTTGGATGATATGGCAGCAGAGTCAGAAAATTAATCAAAAGAGAAAAGACCGGAACAACCGGTCTTTTGCTTTTGTCTTTTTAAATCGCTCCTGTAAATGGTGCCAGTTCCAATCTGACAAAGTAGCCTTGATTGTGCTGACATACCGGGCAGATTTGCGGCGCGCTGGTGCCTTTGTGAATATGTCCGCAGTTGAGACACATCCAGTCGCATTCCACGTCGGAGATGAAGAGTTTGTTCTGTTCAAGCAGGTCTGCGAACATGCCGAATCTGTCTCCATGAACTTTTTCAATCTTTGCAATCTGGTTGAATGAGTTTGCTACAGCCAGAAAACCTTCTTCCGAAGCCTTCTGTCCGAAAGCACTGTACACATCGTCATGCTCCTCATATTCGTTGTGCTGTGCGTAGCGCAGAAGCTGAATCATAGAATCTGTGATATCAACTGGATAGCCACCGTCAATGTGAATGGTATCTCCTGCCAGTTCTTTCAGGTGATTGTAGAAAATCTCACCGTGTTCTTTCTCCTGGTTTGCTGTAAACGTAAAAACAGCTTCGATGACATGAAGATTTGCATTTTTTGCCTGTGATGCGCCAAAGGTGTATCTGTTTCTCGCCTGGCTTTCACCGGCAAAAGCCCTCATCAGGTTCTCTTTTGTTTCACTGTTACTAAAATTCGTTGACATTTTTATCCCCCTTAATCTTTTTCGTTTATAGATAGTATTTTCCAATTTAGTTATACTATGCAACAAACTGTAAAGAAAAAACGGCTTTTAAAAAATGATTTAAAAGCCGTTTTGTATTTTCTTAGAATGGGTGGATTTTTCCTGTCACCAGCAGTACGATTGCTACGACAATCAGAATTGCCAGTACCACACAGGCGACGACATCGATCAGACTCTCGAAGAGTTTCTGACCGTTCTTCTTTCTATTGTAGAAGTACACCGCACAACCTGGTGCGTATAACAGTGTCGCGATCAAGATATATTCCAGGCCGCTGGCGTACAGCAGCCATACTCCATAGATGGAACCCACGACTGCAATAATCCAAGCCATGGCTTTATTGTGATTTCCTGCTTCCAATCCCTGGCCTTGGATGACCAATTTCAGATAGTAGAAAGCAGAAAATACATATGGTACCATGATCGTACTAGTCGACATCGCATAGACAGCCTGATAGGTGCTGGCATTGAAGTAAATGATGATGATAAACACCTGGATGAAGACTGCCGATATGATGACGGACCAGGTCGGCGCTTTAAACCTATTCAGCTTGCTGAAGATTGCCGGGAAGGCGCCCTGCTCCGCAGGTCCATAGGCGCTGTCTACGCAGAGAATCGTGTAAGAGAACAATGCCCCTCCCAGGGAAACGATGACTGCAATATTGACAAGTGCCGCTCCCCAAGGTCCCACAACTGCTTCAAGAATGCCAGCCATCGGCGGATTGCCCAGTGCAGCCAGTTCTTCCTGTGGAAGCACGCCCATGCTCAATACTGATATGAGCAGATACAGTACAAACAGTGAAAGGAAAGAAATCACGGTTGCAATACCCGCTACCTTCGTATTCTTTCCTCTTCCAGAAAGGACGACAGCTCCTTCGATGCCGATGAAGGTCCAGACTGTGGTATAGACGGTGGACTTCACCTGATCCAGCAGGGACATACCGCTTCCTTCTCCGGTGAAATTATCCATGAAGATGTCCCATTTGAATGCGCCTGCCAGGATGATTGCTACGACCATTACGATAATAGGGACGCACTTTGCAATGACGACAACAGCATTGATTGCGACTGCCTCATTGACGCCTCGCAGCACCAACAGGGATAAGACCCAGATGGCAATGGAGGCCACCACCATGGAAGCCAAATTGCTTCCGGAACCGAAGATTTCAAAAAAGTTACCTAACGCTGCGAATAACAAGGTGATGAATGATAGCTGTGCGAGCATCGCACTCATCCAATACCCCCAGGCGGAATTAAAACCAATAAATTCGCCAAATCCTTCTTTTGCGTAACTGTAGATGCCGCTGGTGAGGTCCGTCTTTACAACGCTCAGCTTGAAGAAACACATCGTCAGTCCCAACATGCCGACTCCACAGATCAGCCATCCCAACAGGACTGCAAGGGTATGCGCCCCACCGGCTGCGAAGTCTCCAGATAAACTGAAGACGCCGCTGGCCAGAGTCAGTCCTACAGAAAACAGGGCTAATTTCGCTACACCTAAACCTTGCTCGTTCAATTTATTGCCCATATTCAATTCCTCCTCTTCTTACTAAAGAGACTAGAATCTTAATGATAAGCAGCTTAAACCACCATCAAGTTTTCTATATTCTGATGTGTCGACTAAGATGGTCTTGTAGCCCAGGTCCTGTACTGCTTTCAGCACTGCAGGGTACCCTTCTGGTACGATGACGGTGTCATTGACCCAGATGCAGTTGGCTGCATAAGCTTCCTCTTCCGGAATCTGTACGCGGTTGTATTTCTCAAATTCAGGCTTCGTCACGAACTCGCCGGATACCAGCATGTTGTTGTCTTCCAGATAGTTGACGCCTGTCTTCAGGTGGAGCACCTCTTCCAGCTTCACCTCGGAGCAGGTCATGTCGTACTTTGCCAGGATCTCTGTCAGCTGTCTGATGCCCTCCTCGTTGGTCCTTGCGGATCTTCCAACATAGAAGTGGTCTCCCACCATCATGACGTCTCCGCCTTCTAATGTTCCCGGAGCCTTGATATATTCGATCTGGTCGTCAGAGAAGAACTTCTTCACTGCGCCGATGATCTCGTCCTTTTCACCGTTTCTGGATTCTGCGCCCGGGTTGGTGATGATGGCACACTTCCTGGTGATCAGGGCAGGGTCCTCTACGAAGCAGGAATCCGGATATCTCTCGTCCGCCTCTAATACGGTAACGTCTACGTCGCACTGCTTCAGTGCTTCTATGTAAGTATCGTGCTGCTTCAGTGCAAGCTCATAATCAGGCTTTCCCGGATACAGTCCGCTGGTAATGCCCTCTACCATCGCTTTGCACGGTCTTCTTACGATTACGTGATTAAACTTTTTCATTTTGTTTCTCCTCTCAAAATCAAGTTGTTTTGTTTTATGAATATATTATATACAATATTTTAATATTTTGTCAAGGGGTTCTTTTTAGAAATATGAAATATTTTATATACAATGTTTGGAAAGAGGATTCACTATTTATATAAAATATGTTATATTGATGTTAAAAACTATCAGAAAGAGAATGAAAAGAAGAATATGAACAAGTTTAAAACATTAAAGGACCATGTATATGATTACATCGCTGATCAGATTTTAGCAGGCAATCTCAGACCAGAAGAAAAAATAAACGAAAACGTCATCTGCGCAGAGCTCTCCATCAGCAGGACTCCTGTCAGAGAAGCGCTGATTCAACTTGCTTCCGAAGGTATTTTAAACAATGTGCCCCGCAAGGGTTTTGTCGTAAAAAGTCTGTCAGAAAAGGAGGCTGCAGAACTATATGTCATCATCGGCGATCTCGACGGACTGGCCGCCCGATTAGCCTGTCCGAATTTGACAGAAAAAGATTTCAAAGACATGCAGTTCTATATCGACAGCATGGATCTGACAATCCAATCAAAGAATTACGAGATGTATCTGGTTCAGCAGAAAACTTTTCATCAGGTCTATATCGATAAATGCGGCAACAGCGCTTTGATCGAAGAGTTAGCAAAAATGAAAAATAAGTTTCTGAAAAAAAGTTATCTCGATGATCCTGAAGGTGTAATCAGCCGAACTCTGACCGCCACCAATGGAGAACATCGGGAAATACTGAAGTTGTTTCAAGAATACAAAGCTGATGAAGTCGCAAAATTCCTGGCAGAAGTTCATTGGGCATCAGAAAATGCACATTTTGATCTGATGAGCCTGAGTGAAAAATGAAGATAGGAGCGTCTATTATGAAATTAGAATACATGATCAAAGATGGCAGCGCAGTCATCACGCGAATCCCTGAGCCGGAAACGGTTATGACCCTGCCCTCTGTCATTGAGGGCTGTCCAGTCACTGAAATCGGGACAGATGTTATTTCCCTGGGAAAAAAATCCATTGCCCGGGAAATCATTCTGCCCGAGACTCTTATCAGAATCTCCGAGAGAGCTTTCAGTGATCTCCGCTATTTAAAGAAACTCTTCATTCCCGATGGTGTAAAAGAAATTGCTGACTTCGGCATCTTTACCTGTCCAGATCTGACAGAGCTCTACATCCCCGCCTCCGTGGTGACCTTTGGACAATGCGCTTTCGGCTACATGTACGAACACGCCAGAGCTTATAAGCTCAACTACTTCACCCTGCTGTGTGAAAAAGATTCACAAGCAGAAAAGTACGCAAAAGAGCAGGCAATCGTTTATCGCAACATATGACGGAATCCAACGGCAGATGCATTTCCGCGCGATCTGCCGTTTTTATGTAATGATTCCGGTCATAATTTTTTCTTGTATCCCTTGTTATTCTTTTGGAAGCCGAAGGATTCATAGAACCCGCAGGCATCCTGTCTTTCGATTTCCGTAACCAAAATCATCTGGGTGCACTGCCTTTCTCTCGCCCTTTTTTCCAGCTCTGACAGCAACGCACTGCCAACGCCTTTCCGCCGTCCAAGGTCATCGACAATCATATTTTCGATAACTAAAAATGGTCTGCAATCTCCATATAATTCTTTACAGATCACGCCCATGACGGAGCCGATCAGAAGACCATCCTGCTCGGCTCCCAAAAGCAGATGACTGTTTTCCCGCTGTATGACATCAAACTGTGCCTCCATCTTTTCGACGTCAGATTGTTCATCCCAAAACTGGCGGTATAAGTCAGCAAGTCTCTTCATATCGCTCTTTTCAAGCGTTCTGATTTTCATGTACTATGCACCTCTTTTTTGCTATGTATTTATAGAGTATGCAGTCCTGTCATATTTTGCTCTTATCTAGGTTCGTAAACCAAGTCTACAATGCAGAATACCCCGTATGAACAGCAGTCAATCGTCCTATTCAAAATAGGCTTTATTTAACAATTGCAGATAGTCGTCTATGGTAATTTCTCTCGGATTGTCAAGGGTAGAAATGTTTCGGAAAGAAGCTTCGGCAAGTTCCGGAAAGTCTACGGGGCTGATACCTTCTACTTCCCTCATTTTCGGGATTTTTACATCTTCACATAATTTCTGTAAAGCGCCAACGCAGCTATACGCCGCTTCTTCCTTTGTCATATTGGAAGTATCCACTGCCAGATATTTTGCCATATTCGCATACTTGTCAAGATTGCTCGGAATATTGAATTCCGTCACTACCGGCAGCATGATGGCGTTTGCCACACCGTGGGGCGTGTCATATCTGCCCCCGAGAGCTTCGGCGATACAGTGGACTGCCGCAACATCAGAATAACCGAAAGCAATGCCTGCCATGGTACTTCCCAGTGCCATACCCGTACAGTTGTCCATGTCCGGTGATTCCACAGCCCCTCGAAGGTTTTTTTGAATGATGTCGATGGCGTAGAGCGCATACGCATCTGTATGAGGGCAGGCTGCTTTACAGGTATAAGCTTCTACCGCATGAACCAATGCGTCGATGCCGCAGGCTGCCATGGCCCTTGAAGGCAGCTTTAACAAGGTCTCGGGATCTACCAATGCTGTCTTTGGCGCAATTTTCAGATCGAGAATGTTGAGTTTCTCATGAGTTTTGGTGTCTGTAATCACTGCATCAAAAGTCACCTCTGATCCGGTCCCTGCAGTCGTCGGTATAGCGATGAGCGGAGGGATTTCTCGTTCCAAAAGGTCCAACCCTGCCCAGGTTCTGATATCCCTGCCGTTTGTCATCAGGGTTCCAATCGCCTTTGCCGTGTCGATGGAACTCCCTCCTCCGATGGCAATCATGCCGTCTATCTCGTGCTCCCTGCCAAATTCAGCTCCTTCTAAGCAGTGAAAGTCCCTCGGATTTGGCACAATTTTATCATAGATGACATAACGGATGCCCTCTTCCTGCAAAGCCTCCTCTACAGGCGCAGTCAGTCCGGCTCCGATAATGCCCTGGTCGGCGATGACCATCACCTTTGTCATGCCCAGTTTTTTTGCTTCTCGTCCGGCTTCCCTGATGGTTCCCGGCCCGAAGACCACTTTGGTCGCCAGCTCAAAAGAATACGTATTTAATGTCATATCATTACCTCCAATGAAGAAACGGAGCCCGGGTCTCAGGTAGAAACCCAGGCTCCTGCTGTGAATGGCTATTTCGTCTTGATAAAGTCTTTTACGGCTTCGATAACTCTCTCCACGTCTGACATGAGATTATATGGAGCAAAGCCGACTCTGAGGAAGCCGCCTGCAGGTTCCAGTCCCAGTACATTGTTGATTGTCGCTATGGCGTAGAAGTCGCCGTCCCAGACAAACAACCCTCTTTCTGCAAAGAACTTTGCTATCTCATTGGAGTTGACGCCTTCTATCGTGAAGGAAACCGTAGACGTTCTCGGAGCCTCTGCTCCAGGACCATAAACTTTCAGGCCGTCAATTTTCCCCAGCTCCTCCCTCAATTTATTGGCAAGGCCCTCTTCATAGATTTCAAAAGCCCTGAGGCCTGCGACAATATCTTTTCTCAGGCCCGATAAGCCTTCCAGCTCATCCGTAAGTTGTTCGGCATGACGTCTGCCGCAGTCGGCGATAAACTCCACTGCTTCTGCCGCACCATTGACCAGTTCCATGGCAAGGGTTCCCGTCTCCATCTTCAGCGGCATTTCCGTATTGTCGCCAGCCATGACCCTGGTGGAGACCAGTTTGTCACCCAAAGCCCTGCGTACATATACTACGCCCAGGTGCGGGCCGAAGAATTTATAGGCGGAACAGACCAGGATATCTGTGTCGATTTCTTTGACATCGATCACCTTGTGAGGCGCATAGTGAACCGCGTCTACCACGGTGACTGCCCCGTATTTGTGGGCTTCTGCGATAAACCTCTTCACGTCACTGACCGTTCCGCAGGAGTTAGCCGCCCAGTTGATGGCAAGAATCTTCGTCTTGTCGGAGAGCTTTGCTTTAAAATCCTCGAAGTCCAAGGTGATCGTCTCCGGGTCAATATCAACGCATTTTACTACGATGCCGAAGTCCTCCAGCACCCTCCATGGTGACCGGTTTCCCTCGTGGTCGATATTGGTGATCAAAACCTCATCTCCCGGTTTCAGCGCCCGGGCAAAGGCATAGGAAAGCTTGAAGTTGATAGAAGAAGTATTTTCGCCAAAGGCGACCTCTTCCGGGTCACAGTTGAAAAAGTGAGCAAATACGCCTCTCGCATCGAGAACTGACTGGTCGCTTTCCTGAGAGGTCTTAAATGCCCCCATCTCGTTGGCATTCCGATAGAACATGTATTCATTGACTTTTTCTGCCACCCGCTTTGGAACCTGCGTTCCTCCCGGACCGTCGAGAAAAGCCGCCGGTAATCCATTCACCGTTACGCTCAGTGCAGGAAACTGTTCTCTTATGTAATCTACATCGAATTTAAAATTTGCTGCCATTTTATTTCTCCTTTCTTGAAAACCAACATCTCTTACATTAACTATATCAATTTCAGCACAGAGTTCAATTGTACAAAAAGAAATTCCTCTTTTTCACTTTTGTACAAAATCCAATCATTTTTTGAATTTTCAGTGACTTTCTCTTCTCGCTGCATTATAATGTGTTTATATAATAAATGACAATTGGAGGTTACATAATATGGCAATGGTTTCAACCTTTCTCTCTCAATCTTTATTCAAAGATTTCCGCATCGCAGCCGGCAGGAGTGGTCTGCATAACGACGTCCACAGTACCGGCTATTTCGAGTGGGAGGAAGATCTCGACATCGTCAAAAACTTTCCCAGGGGGGAATTTGTCGTCACAACCCTCTATGCGGCAAAAGACGATGCGGCCTTTGCCAACAGATGTCTCAAGCTGTTGATCAACAACCATATTGCAGCCATCGCTATCAAAGACCTCTATTATGACGACCTGTCTGACGATATCAAGAATTACGCCGATCAGCACCATGTGCCGATTCTCTTCTTTTCAAATCTGTACATCGACGACATTATCGTGGCCATCCGCAATGAATTATCGGACAATCTCCATACGACACTGAGTAATTCCATCTTCCAGGCTTTGATTTTTGATAGAAACCAGAGCGCTTTGGAGAAAGAATCTCTCCTGCGGAAAATCAACTCCTTTTTCTATTCAGATACGGTCCTTGCGGCGTATATATCAAAAAAATCTGACACAACTGCAATTTCCCCTGCGGCCATGTCAGATTACAACAAAATTATGGAAGAACTGCGAGACGTCATCCCCCTTCAGCTCAACGACACCACCTTCGTTCACTCCTTCGCAGCATATAAACGTGGAATGTTCCTCATCAGTACCTGCAATACAATAAACGACGCTGTGGTAGAAGCATTTCAGGATGAGATGCGCAGTAAATTCTTCACACAAGAGATATTCGACGGCTATCAGGTCGGTATCGGGAATCCCATTCACGGATTTGCCGATATTTCCAGCCTGCTGCTGGAAGCGATTTTTGCCAATACCAGCTGCACATTAGAAGAGGATCGCTTCGTCAATTTTGCAGACATCGGTATAGACGCCCTTCTCTTCGCTCATTGCTATACGCCGTACTACGACAAATACTATGGGGAGATCTTGGATGCTTTATCCTCCACAGAAAGCGGCTCCTCAGCTCTGATTGATACACTGCTTCATTACGTCTATTATGGCGGAAACATCGAGAAGACAGCCAATGCCATGTTTCAACATAAGAACACCATTCGTTATCGTATCAACAAAATCAGCACGCTGCTCCATATCGATAACGATATCAAACTGAACAGTACCCTGTATCTTTTCTCCCGGCTCCATTACGGGCGAAAGTATCTGCAGGTGTTTTATGCTGAGTAAATAAGATTTTCCTGCTTACATCCAACTTTTCTTTTTATACAACAGCGCACCGGCCGCGACACAGAAAACCATGACGGCCGCCAATATAACTACACTGTCTCGATATTGGCCTATAGGTGCATTTCGAAAGGTCCCCTGCAAGGTATTTACGACATGGGTCAGGGGCAGAAACTTCGAAACTTTGATGATGACGTCGGGTAATAGTTCTTTTGGCATGGTCGCCCCGGATAAAAAAATCATCACAAAATAAGAGATGTAGCACAACAGGTTGTTGATCTTCGTTGTCGGCGAGAGGGCTGTGAAGAAAAAGCCCAGTGAAAATATGCTTGCTATAGACAGCAACATGGCTGGCGCGATGGAAAACCAGTCACCTTGGATTCGAATATCATATACCAACTTGCCGACGACAAAGAGTAGTATGAAACCGATGATTGTCATAGAAAAATTCACTGCCGCCTGTACTGTCATCACCATCCCTTTTCCTGCAGGCGATGCATCAAAACGTTTGTATATCTTTTGCTCTTTATAGGATGAAATGGTCAGTGGAAAAGCCATCAGACCCGTAACGCCGATAATCATGGCTGCGTAGGCAGGAACTGATACGTCCATGGTTCCCTGGCCATCAAAATACGGCGTCGGCTCATTTCCATAGATACTCCCATAGAGCAGCAGCATTAAAACTGGAAAAGCAAAGGTAAAGAAAAAGCCGAAGAAGTCTCTCATAAAAAGTCTCGATTCTGTTCGAAAGATGGCAATTACTTTTTTCATAGTATTCCCTCCCATCTCAATGTCTCTGTTTTCGGAGAAATCAAAAGATATACTTCTTCTAAGGTGAGTGATTCCTTCCAGTCCTCCGCCGGCACTTTGCTTCTGACAAAGTTTCTGAATTCATCTAAAGAGCCGACAAAGCGGGAACGACCGCTCTCCAGGTAGACCAGACGGTCTGCAAGGTATTCCACTTCGTCCAAGTAGTGGGATACCAGGAGAATCGTGGTCCCGCTTTGACGGATCTGCTTCAGGCTTTCCCACATGCCCCGTCTCACTTCAGGATCGAGCCCCGTGGTCAATTCGTCGAGAATCAGTATCTTCGGATGGGGCAGCAAGGCCAGCAGAATTGACAG
>URXI01000070.1 GCA_900551775.1 uncultured Eubacterium sp.
ATGGCTTCCGCCAATAATGCGCCCTCCAGAAACGAGGGTACGCAGACGCAGATTCCGGCCTGCACGAAAGCCATGGAAATCCAGCTTTTCCGCTCATCTCTGCCTATAGGTGTCAATGCATTTGCTTCTGCATTGTTTTTCTTTTCCATCTTTGCCTCCTTCTTTTAACGACTGTTAGAATTACTTTTTAAATTTTCTGTATTTTACCATTGTGAGGTTTCTTCTGTCATTCAACACATCATCAAAATCCGCCGCATCATCTTGTGCATCTGCACATCGCGCCCTTGTTTTCACAGCTGAGCTGTGTTACCATAATAGCAAAAAGGAAAAAGGAGAATTGGATGAGCGTTACGATCAAAGACTGCCTGCAACTGCCTTCGTTGTCTCTGGGCACTGTCATTGCAGGGGAAAAGGGACTTTCCAGCATCGTCAATACGGTTTCTGTCGTCGAGTTCGACACGCCGGGAGACAGTTATTCCATCTCTAACGAACTGCTGCTGTCCGCCCTCTACTCTATCAAAGATGATGTAGATGCACAATGCAGAGCCTTGGAGGAATACAAACAATGCGGTGAAGTCGGATTGGTTCTGTTCTACGCAGACTGCATTTTGGAAAGAATCGATGACAAATTAATAGAGACAGCCAACCGGCTTAACTTCCCTATCATCGTTCTGCCAGGAACCGATATGGGCCTGCGCTACAGTGATGTGATCAGCGAAGTGATGGAAGCCGTCTTTATGGACAAAAAAAACAGAAATTTCTTTGTGGATAATACCCTGGAACGCTTGTCCCAGCTTTCCCCCTCAAAACGCACCATAAACAGCCCCCTGACCCTTGCCTCCGATTATGCAAAGGCGTCTTTTTTTCTCTGTGATGCGGAGGATCATCTGATTGGCTTTGCCTATTGGCCCAAAACCGATGTCATCAGTATTTCAGAAGTCTTGTCTCAGTTCAGCAGCAGCGCTGACAAATATGCTGCTATAGAAAGAAACGGTCATCTTTATCGTTATTACAGGCATCCTTTCACCAACAAAGACGGCGCCCGCCTGTCCCTGCTGGCCGTCAGCAAAAATAACCGTTTAACCTCCGCCATCATGGAGCAGGTTGTGGAAATCATCCAGCTGTTTGCAGCCGTTTGGAATTACAACCTGAATCTGACGGCAAAGGAATCTCTCATCCCCGCTTTGATCGAAGGCGATCTGGACTTAACCCGTCACATCTGCCAGGATCATCTGATTGATCTGGCAGAATACGATGCCTTTGCAATTTTAAGTTTAAATGAGGAGAAGGCTGAAAAGACAGAAAAAGATGTGTTTATTAAGAATCTCCGTGAGCGGTTCTACGATACCGCAAAAAGCGCGATTATCGATTCTTTCGCGAATTATGTGATCTTTCTCTTTTCCTACAGCAGCAATCTGGCAAAAGATCATATTCTGCTGGAAGAAGTGGTCGGAGAGATCCAGCGGTTTGAGTCTGTGCAGAATTATGCACTCTTCTCCAATATCGACGCGGGTTCCCAAGTCAGACAGCTCTATATCAGCTATACGGAACACATCGAGACGGCGACGAAAATTTATCCCCGCAAATCCTTTTTCAGCAAAAGTGAAATTGACTTTGCCGGCAGATGCCAAGCCATTATCAGTTCTCTAGACGGCGAAGCAGAAAAATATCTGCAGATGCTTTCACCGATCATCCGAGAAACCGAGGAGGACCTGCTGCTCACTCTGACCACCTATTTTCTCGATGCTGACGCGGAAGTGAAGAAGACTGCGGAGCTGCTATACGTGCACCGCAATACCATCCAGTACAGACTGGCGAGAATCAAAAATCTGCTCAACATGGATTTCGGCAAGTTTCCCATGTCATTTGATGTTTATATCGCCGCAGCCCTTGAACGCATTTGCTCATAATAGGCATAAAAAATCCTCCCGCTGCTTAATGGGAGGATTTCCTTATTTGTTTTTTCATGATTTCTTTTACCTTTGACTTTAAGATGATCTTATCTTTTTTATCTTTCTTTCCCACCAGGCATAACTGGGGAAAAATCACACACCACCAGTTGTGTCCGTCACCTTTGCCCAATGTGATTTTCAGCGCCTCGTAATTCCCTGCCGGCAGAGTCAGATCTTCGTAACTCTTCTGCGGGATAAAGCTGACTCCAAGCTTTGCTTTTGCCGGATAATCATAGCCGTTCTCTTTGATGATCTTCTCTGAAATCTGCTCAATCTCGCCGATATTGTCGTTAATGTATTGGCGCGCGTCGTCAATGTTGTCCTGTCCGTCCATAAATTCGAGGATGCCATCTCTGACCGCCAGTTTCAGTTCCTGATCTTCTTTCGAATCGCTGTTGGCGATTACGTGCAATCGGATCATCCCCGGATGATCATTGGGCGTATGATTTATGTAATAAGTTCCCGTGGCAGAAACCAGCAGAAAAAAGATCAGCCAAAGGATTAATTCTCTCTGTAGTAATGTCGTTCTCATAAAAAATTCCTGTCCTTTCTGAAACAAGTATGGACAGGAATTCAGGATATATACCTTTTTTTCAAAAACAGTTTAGTCCGAAACAGGACTAGTTTGTTTTTGCACTACACATATGTGCTATTTAACAATCAGCAGCCGCTGTCCGCATTCTGGCTCTTCTTCCAGATTGTTGGCTGTTCTAATATGATCTTCCGTGGTGCGGTAGCGTTTCGCCAGTTCCCACAGAGTTTCACCCTGCTTCATGGTGACGATGACCATAGGATACTCTTTCTCTTTCGGTTTGTCGACAAAATGCGGTTTCTCCAGAAGCACCACTTCCCCTTCGTCATAGGTCTCCACGCCCAGCATGATGGTGCAGTTGATTTCGATTTGCTTTTCGTTAATCAGTTCGACCCAGGCGGATTTGATCAGCGGCCGGCAGCAGGCTTTCTGGCCTGTAACAGCTTTCTCCATATCCACGGAACCTCTGAAATCAGGCACGATTCTCGCCGCTTTGAAGCAGTCGTCCTGGTCTTTCCAAAGTGCGCAGCAGGACGCAGCCCCTGTCACGATGACCTTGCCCCTTTCGCAGGCACATTCACAGTCTAAGATCTTGGCGTTGCAGTAAACAGCTTCTGCTGCCTTTGCGCCCTCCGGCAGATTGACAATTTCTCTGATCGAGGTCTCTGACATCGCCGCATCAGAAATATTGGAAACTTTTTTCGTTGAAAATTCATAGGCAAAATCTTTTTCTCTATGATAGGCGTCAACGATCACGTCTCTCTGCCTGCTCTCATAGAGTTCTACTCTTGTCTGCACGTCTCCTTTGATGCGGAAATGGATTTCATCCGGATTTTCTTCGTCGTGTTCGATGACCACCGCCAGATCTTTGCTGTTGAAGAAGGTCTTCACGGAATTCCAGTTTTTCCCTCTGTGTTCTTTCTCGATGGGCACGAACTGGGTGAACTCGATTCTCTGGTTGTGCTGACAGATGGCGGACCTGGGCTCCTCTTCTGATGGGTCTGTTGCTGAATACAATAGGCTGCAGAACACAAAACCGTTGATGACTACTTTTTCCGTCGTCACCTGCCGATAGTTCTCCGTAATGGTGAAATCCTGTTTTAATATGTATTCTGGTCTGAAGTTAGTGTCTTTTCCTTTGAATGTCTCGTCGATGGAGACTTCGTCTTTTTTGATCAGCTCCAAACAGGTCAGAGAGGTTTCTGCCCTTTTCATTTCCAGCTGTTCGTCTCTCAGTCCATCAAAGAACTGAAATTCTCTCTCACAGAACAACTGCCCCGAAAATTCCAAGGTAATTTTGACGCGGAACTTCCGTTCGTTGATAATCATGTATTCCAGGGCTTTTACCCTGCAGGCAAACACGCCTTCTGCCTGATCCAGCGGGTTGAGGCTCCACTGATATTTATACGGCACCTTTGATGTAATGGCTACCGGTTCTTTGTCGTCTGATTCTGAATCGTAGATGGTCTGAATGGTAATCGCTCCTGTGATATTGAGCAAATCGTCCGTCTTGGGAGATACTTTTTTCTCTGCCGGCATGATATCGCACGCTGCATCCATCAAAAGTATTTCCCTCATATCCGGTTTCGTGTCCGGCACCAGTATATCCTCTTCAAACTGGTAGCTTACGGTCTGTTCCTCCGCCGGATAAACAATTTTCTCTGTATTGTAAATAGCTTCTGCCTCGATGATCTTGGGTGCTCTGGCTGGCTGCAGGGCGTACTCAGGTATATCGTTCTCGTATGTCATGGCTCTTCTCCCTTCAAAGTTGTTCCTGTTAAAAGGTATGCGCCAGAATCGGCAGATAGAACAATCAAAGTGAGGTTAACGAAAAACCATCTATAAAAAAATATTTCCGCGGTAATGGAAGGCAAATTAGGGCAGCACCTGTGGAAGCTGGTCCCGACCTTTTATTTTAGTTTGAATAAATAGTATTCCCTCCCGGCATCTAAGCCCTCTTTAGAATAATAGATCCTGCCGTTTTTACCTGCAGAGATTCCCCAAGCAAGAGGAACGTTATAACTCTGCCCCTCTTGTGTCTCCAATTTCTCAAGGAGAATTTTCTCTGCCTCAACTTTCGCATAATATTGATTTTTGTTGGCATCCTGAATTAAAAAATATTTTCCGATACTGCTGATCGTCGGTTCTTCCAATTTTATATCACTTTCGATGATCTTTCCACTTTTGATATCAATGGCGGACAAACCTTTTTCTTCTGAATCATTTTCGTAATACAGAACATACTCGTCGTTGAGGTCGGTTGCAACGGCACTGCTGATGCCAAGATTTTGCTTCCAAAGGATTTTCTCTCCTTCAGCTGCGGAGAATACAATATCCTCGTTGTCCCACATTCCAATGCAGCAAAGATTTTCCTTGATTTTCAATTGATTTACTGACTCCACTTTATCAAAAATAGCAAAAGGTGTGGACTTATCATTCTCCAATTTGCGAACACCCCACTTATTCCCGTCTCGATAAGTATAATAGACCGCATCATCTCCCGGCATCCTTAGAACGCTGTAATCCATTTCGCCTTCAGCGAAAACGGTCTTTTTGTTCCCCGACTGGTAAACGATCTGCCAGTCTGCAGGCTGCTGGTTTTCTTTGTCAATTCGATAGCAAGAATACAGAAGTCCATCTTTGTATGGGACTGCAGATCCGCCAAATACACCTTCTCCCAAACGGTATTCTTTATCTACCTTTTCACTGGTAATGTCATATACGACAAAACGTTCCGCAATCCATCTAGTCATATAGTCGATTTCATTGGGTGCTTCGATTTGAAACACTATCTTCTTGCCATCGCTGTAGGATAATGCTTCCTGTTCCTCTCGTTCAGCATTCAGCTTCAAATTCACATTGATCTTGCTGACTTCAAACTCCGGCGCCTTCATCTGTTCGTTTGAGGAAGTTTTGCCGCATCCGGTCAGGAGGACAGCTGCCAGCATCAAAGAAAGCGCTGCCACACAATATTTTTTCATTTCTCTCTCCTTTCTTTATCGCAGTATATTACAGTAGTTATGTTCTGCCAAATACAAATTATCATCGCGCTGTGTGCGCATATTGTTGAAGCTTTAAATCCGGATTCAATTCGGCAGAAAAAGTATCAATTATTAAGATTTCCTCATACAATGTTTCCATATCGAAAACTTAATTCAACACATATTCATGTTTCAGGAACGTCTGTGTAGTACATTGTTTCCTATATAAGAACTACATTTAAGGAGGTGATTCTATGTTTGATCTTGGCCAGCGCCTGAGAGAACTCCGCCTGCAGCGCCACCTTTCGCAAGAAGCCATGGGTAAGAAAATTGGACGCAGCAAACCGGTCATCAGCAGTTACGAAAACAATTTAAAACTGCCCACTCTGGATGTCTTAATAGACATTGCCGCACTGTACAACGTTTCTCTTGACTATCTCGTCGGCTTCGAAAAAAAGGAGATGGTTTCTGTCGATGGCCTTTCAGAATCACAGAAAGGAATTATTCAGACACTTTTGGTCGAATTCTATGATCCTAAGCAAGCCGCTGCCGGATTCAGCGAAAGGCAACAGACCATCATGAGTGCACTCATGAAAGAATTTTCAAAGAAGAAGTAAAGAATCCAGTAAAAAGCGTGAAGACAGAAACCCATTCTTTCTTTACGTTTTTTATGAATACACGTCGAGGTCGTCAACTCTTCTGCAAATCAAATACCTGTCCCTTCTCGTAAAGGCCGCAGTCCTCCAATACAGTGATCTTGGTATCTGAATTCACTTTAAATTTTAACTTCTTATCTCTCAGCCAGTCAATGACGAGAATGTCACCGTGGAATAAACTATGTTCTACGTTATAAGATTTCGCCAACGTGCCACACGAATCCATAGAGCACAGACCTCCTTCTTCCAAAACAAAATTGCCTGCATACGCTGACAGTGCGCTGACACTCAGCACCGAATCACTGCAGGAATATCTGCCTGTCTTTGGAATGACTGACGGCTTTTGATGGGAGCTATAAACTATCAATGTGGAGCCCGCCACTGCGATCATCACCCCGGCAACCAGTAAAATCTTCAGTTTCTTACTCATACAATCTCCCCCCTCTCCAGTTGGAACTATTATACCACAGCCGACTTCTCCATTTGCTAATTTTAAGAATTTTTAAGAAATTCGCTTATACCTTAATACACCACTTTTATTGACGCTTATTGCAATGCAAAAGAAGCTGTCCGCTAACTTGTGCACATCTTTTTTGCGAAACTCAGTTGGTCTTAATTCGGACTAATTGAGTTTTCTAAATTTATTATGCCTGACTTTCTGCACGTATTCCCTGTCGTTATCTATCATTTTGCAGTCGTGTCACAACAAAAAACCCGGCATCTCTGCCGGGTCATATTCATCACGTTCTGCTTTTACGCTCGTTCTCGTATTATGTAGGGTTACAGGTGCTTGAAAACGTCTTCGCCTTCTCTGACAACAAAATCTTTCAGTTTCTTTACGTGGTTATCAGCCACCAATCTGGCTGTTTCCGCATCGCCGCTGGTGATGGCGTCGATGATTTCTCGATGCTCCACAGGCATGTTCTCATATCTTGAAAAATCATCATAATACAGGTAGCGGAACCGCAGTGCCAGCTCCTGCACTGTTTCGCTGAGATGAATCAAAGTCTTGTTTCCACTGCAGGAAACGATATGTTTATGGAACAGTTCGTCATAATGAATGATTTTTTCCGTGTCGCTGTTCTTAATCGCCTCGCTATAGCCCTGCGTAATCTTGATCAGGTCTTCAATCTGTTCCTCGCTCATTCTCTCTGCTGCAAGCGCTGCCGCAAGACCTTCCAGATCCTCTCTCACTTCCAGCGTATCCAACATATCCTTTACAGAAATATCAGATGCATAGGCGCCCCTTCTCGGCTCAATTGTGACCAGACCTTCCTTCTCCAGTTTTCTGATAGCCTCTCTGACTGGGGTTCTGCTGACGCCCATTTCATCAGCCAGTTCGACTTCCATCATTCTAGTTCCCGGTGTGATTTTTCCAGTTAAAATCTGCATTTTTAACTGCTCATAGACAATTTCTCTTAACGGTCTGTGGTTCTGTAAATCAAAGTTTAACATATCAATCTCCTATTTTATTTTGTGGTTTTTGTCCAGTAAGCTTCATAACGATGTTTTCTCAGCATCTCGCAGGCTTCTTTCGCGTCAGAAATACTCTTGAAAATGCCAAAAACCGTCGGCCCGCTGCCACTCATCAATACTTTTTCAGCTTCTGCATTGCGTGATAATAGTTCTTTCAGTTTCTTTACCTCAGGGTATGCCTGAAGGGTATAATTCTCTAAAACATTGATGCAATTGTCATAAATCAAAGCAAAATTTCTATCCAGTATGCCTTTGGACAGAGCATCATTATCCGGACGCTCTTCTATCTTACAATTGTCAATTTCACGATACACCTCTGCCGTAGAAACTCCCATAGGCGGTTTGGCTATCACCAGGGACTGTTTGATCCCTTTCAGCGGTGTCAACTCCGTTCCAGTACCAGTCGCTCTGGCACAGGAAACCGCCATCTTGTCTTTACGAATAATCTTCGGCAGACAGAAATTATAGCCAGCCTGGCCCATGACACAAAAGGGAACATCAGAACCCAGCTTCGCTCCCAGATCGCATAAGGCAGGCAAATCCAAACCCAGCTTCCACAACTGATTCAGTCCATGGAGCACGGCCGCACCATTACCGCTGCCGCCAGCGAGACCAGCAGCCACCGGAATTCTCTTAAAGATTTCGATTTCCACTCTGCCGCCGGGCACTTTGTCCACATATAGGGAAGCCATCAAAGCAGCCGCTTTGTAGGCCAGATTCCTCTCATCCACAGGCAGGTAATAGCGGTTAGTCGATACTTTGATCTCTACATCGCCCCTCGGTTTCGTCCGATCAGGAAAAAACCTCATATTCACATCGTCATGAAAAGATATCTGGTGCATGACCATATCAACAGCATGCATACCGTCTTCCGTAATTCCAGTAACATCGATGGAGAGATTTATCTTTGCAAAAGACAATATCTTAATTTCTTCCATGAGTCCCTCGTATTCATAATTTTACGTACAAAATGAGCGGTAGGCCGCTCATTTTGCTATAACTATTTTTTCTTTTTCTTCTTAGCGTTTGCGGCTCTTCTTTTTTCAAGTCTTTCTTCTTCTGCTCTTTTCGCTTCTGCGATAGCTTTTCTGCCTGTTATATAGCTGCTTCCGCCAGCAGAAACCGGTTTCGGACCCTTGACTTTGTAGTTGCCATTATCAAATTCTTCATAATCATCCTCGTCTTCATCCTTCTGACGTGATGTTTTCTTTGCTTCCTTGGCAGCCTTCTTTGCCATTTCTTTCTCATGAATGGCGATGACTTCATCTACAGACTTGCCCGTTTTCTTTGCCTCTTTATATGGATTGAATGGTTCTTCCTTTACTCTGCCTTCTTCCTGCTGTTTTGCAGTCTGCTTCTTCATCTGTCTTGAGGTAAAGAAGAACATACCGCCCATCATGACGACCATCATGATCATATAGACCTTAGTGCTCTGGCCCTGGTTCAACGTGGTAAAGGAAATTTTCTGATCCTCACCCAGGGTGTTTCCGGCTTTATCCTGCAGTTTTCCGGAAATGGTCAGCGTATACTCTGTGTTGTCCTTGATATCATTTGTCTTGATCTTGGTAGTGTCTGCTAATACCATGATCTGTTTTTTGTCCTTCGGGTTGTCATAGAAAACTCTGATAGGAATCTTCTTTCCCTTTGGGTCGGTAATGGTAAAGCAATCCTTGTTTACCTTCTGCAGTTTCTCACTGTCCATATCGTTGTTGAACCACAGCTTTACGCACATATTGTCCTTGGTGGTGTTCTTCTGTCCGTTATTCGGATAATTGTCCACCAGTTCCAGTGACTGCGCGCCAAAGCAGACAGAAGCTGTCATTGTTACAATTAGTGCTGCAAGGCATACGATAGCGCCTATTCTTTTCATGTCCTACTCCTCCGATTTGTTGTTTTTCTTTCTATTTCTAAGCTGGGTAAAGAACGCTTTCATCATCTCACTGCATTCTTCTTCCATGATTCCTGTTTCTACATTGATTCTGTGATTCAGCCTGTCATCGCAGACGATATTGAATACTGATCCGCAGGCCCCCGCTTTGGGGTCCATCGCCCCGATATATAAATTGTCTATTCTGGACCATACCATGGCACCGGCACACATGGTGCACGGTTCTATCGTAACATACAAGCTGCAGCCGATCAGCCTCCAGCCTCCCAGGTTCTGCGCAGCCTGTCGAATGGCCAGCATCTCCGCGTGGGCGGTAGGGTCCTTCATGGATTCCGTTAAATTATGACCCCTGCCTACAATTTGTCCATCTTTTTCTATCACTGCCCCAATAGGGATCTCCCCTATGGCGAAAGCTTTTTGGGCCTCCTCCAGGGCTTCTAACATAAACTTATTCATATACCTTTCAATGTTACCACAATTCCATACAGTATTCAACAGTTTTTTGTATTGAATTTTGTGCAACTAAAGTGGAAGAATCTCACCGCTGACTGTGTCAATTCCCCCAATCCAATATCCAAAGATTTCCTCCTGCAGTTTTTCTGTCAAATCAGACAGTTCCTTGAAGAATTTTTCTCCTCCGCGAATCGGCTGCCAGAGGACAAAACACTTTTGCTCGCGCAGCGGCTGTTCCCCCTGCAGAAATCTGCCGGGAATGCCCACATAATACGAAGATTCCCTTTGTCCTACTATGTAATGTCCGTATTTCTCTACCTGCTCCCTGCAGCCTGTAATCGATGCCGGAATCTGGCTGCCGCTGCTGATCCGGTACCACTTTGCTCCTGTCTCATCCATACTTTCCGAGAACGCCGCTACGACATTCTTATCACTTACATTTTCAAAAATACTTTTCCAGTCCTCCTCAAAGCGAGACGGCTCAGCCGCACGCTCTGGCACCTCTTCTTCTGGTTTGTGAAAAAACGGCATCTCGCCGGACATGATGGTCTCAATTCCTCCTTCAGCCCGGTCAGCTGAAACCAACAGACAATGGGTGTAACACTCCAAGGCTGGACCGGTAAACTTCTTAAAAAAACTGCCATCTCCTTTTTGATCGACGAAAAAAGAGCCGAAATCCCGATGAATGATTTCTCCTTCGCTTACGCCCATCAAAATCAGGTGATACTCCCTATTCCCCTGGGACAACAGGCTTGCAGACGGCAAAAGATTGGATACTGCAAAGTAAAGGGATCGTTTATCTTTATAGGATTCCACAATGCATGTGCTGCCGTCAATTCCGCTCCTCCAAAGTCTGTATTCGTCGTTCATAAGCTGCATCTCTACTGTAAATTTCCTGTAATCTCCGCCCATAACACATTCTCCTTGTATTGCATTTTAAAGATAATTTTAGTAATATAATATATGTAGAAAAAAACAACCTATTCGAATAACGGAGAGAATCTATGAACTTGGGACCAGGAATCATTCTAGATATCATCGTCTGTGCAATTCTGCTGTTTTCCACCATCATGGGAGCAAAAAAGGGCGTTGCGCAGACCGTCGTCAGTTTCATGCAGTGGTTTGTCTGCATCATCGCAGGCTTCATCTTCTGCGACAAAGTCAAAGGCCTTTTGATCGACTACACCACCATGGACGACAGCATCAATCAGTATATTTTGGCACACATCGATAATTCTGCTGTCGACAGCAGTTCCTACCAGGCCATGCCGGACCTGTTCAGCGACTGGGTCAGCGATGCTGCCGATACCTTTATCTACGGTACCTCTGCGGCAATTACATCTACTTTGATGACCGTCATCGCTTTTCTGTGCATCGTATTCGGCATCAAGCTGGTCGCTTTCGGTCTGGTCCGTCTCTTTTCGCGCAAATATCACGACGGTGTCGTCGGCTTCTTTGACGGGTTTATGGGCTTCCTCTTCGGCGGCGTCAGGGGACTGATCTACGTATTCCTGTTTTTCGCCCTGCTGGTTCCGATCCTGGGACTGCTCTGGCCGGGCCTCTCAGAGACCATCATCAAATCCATGGACGACTCCTATGTCGCCGGATTTTTATATAATAATAATGTATTTTTGATTTTAGTACGGGACTTCTTCTCGTAGAAAGGAGATACTATGGAAAAGATTTTGGTGCGCCCATCTGTTCTTGCAGATTGCCAGCAGTTCTGTGAGTGGGAACGGACGCAGGAGGTGACGGCGTTCTTCAGCATCCCCGACGGACAGACCTATGAGGATGTGGTCAGAGACTTCGTCCTGAACGACGCAGATCCGGAAAAAGAACAGTACACCATCACCGACCAAAAGGGAAATCTCATCGGCAGGATCTATCTGAGCGGAATCAGCCGCAAGCTGGACTCCCTGGAGGTCTACCGCATCTATATCGGCGATCCCGCCCTGCGCGGCAAAAGCTATGGCCGTCAGGCGCTCCAGTGGGTGCTCGACAGAGCCTTCAAAGAAGACACCTTCCACCGGGTCTATCTGGACTATTATACAGGCAACGAACCCGCACGCCGTCTCTACGAGTCCATGGGATTTCAGCACGAGGGCTGCGCCCGCGGCGCCTGCAAGAAGATGGGCCAGTATCACGACGTGCACGTCATGGCGATCTTGAGAGAGGATTATCTGGGGTGAAAATGGGAATTGATACGGTTGAGAAGCGCGAGCAGATGCTTCACGGTGTATTTATGTTTTTGAAGATATTTTGCTGATTTGACATAAGGCTTTGCGCAGAGATGCCTTCATACAGGTATGGTTCTACCCCTGTAAAGGATGATAAATTCGTATCCTCCTGCAGAAAACACAGTTCTGGTTATTTTTCTACAACGCAAAGCGCCCTTCTTAACGGTGTAATTGTTTAGAAAGTAACCGAACCGTACAATTATGCCTGTACAGATGCGATTTGGTCTCAGGTTTTTATGTCAGATTGAGCAAATCCTACACAAAAACATAAACACACCGTGGAGGATCTTCGACCATAGCGCGGAAAGTTTTAAAAAAACATTTCCAACCCTATTGACACAACCGCAAATCCATGATAACATATTGAAGATTTGAGCAAAAATAATTTTAATATGAAGAAAGGAGCCGGAAATCCATGACAACTTTATTCAAAAATGGTACTGTTTTTACGCCAAGAGGATTCGAAAAGAGAGACGTTTTTGTTTCTGACGGTAAAGTTTTTGTTAATTCCTTAAGCTCTTTAGATATGGACCGTGCAGACAGAGTCGTTGACTGCACTGACAAGGTCATTGTGCCGGGTTTCACAGATGTACATGTGCATTTGCGTGAACCTGGTTTTTTTTATAAAGAGACCATCGCCACGGGAACGGCGGCAGCGGCAAGAGGCGGTTACACCTGCATCTGCCCCATGCCCAATCTGAATCCTGTGCCTTCCACCATGGAAGCCCTGCAGGTGCAGCTTGACATCATCCAAAAAGACGCCAAAGTCAAGGTCATCCCTTACGGCACCATCACCATGGAGCAAAACGGACGCAGCGCCCTGGCCGATATGGAAAGCTTAGCGCCCCATGTGTGCGCATTTTCTGACGACGGCAAGGGCGTACAGACAGGAGCTCTGATGGAATCCGCCATGGAACAGGCAAAGCAGCTGAACAAGCTGATCGTCGCCCACTGTGAGGACGAAAGTCTCCTGGACGGCGGCTATATCCACGACGGCACATACGCCAAAAAGCACGGCCACAAAGGCATCTGCTCCGAAAGCGAATGGAAGCAGGTGGAACGGGACGTAGAACTCTCCCAAAAGACCGGCGCTGGTTATCACGTTTGTCACATTTCAACAAAAGAGACGGTTGACATTATCCGCCGTGCAAAGGCGGAAGGCGTTGACGTCACCTGTGAGACAGGTCCTCACTACCTGGTTCTCTCTGACGCAGATCTGGAGGAAGACGGACGCTTCAAGATGAACCCGCCCCTTAGAGATGTGAGCGACCGGGACGCTTTGATCGCCGGCATCAAGGACGGCACCATCGACATGATCGCCACAGACCACGCACCTCACAGCGCAGAGGAGAAAGCCAAGGGATTAGAAAAGAGCGCCTTCGGCATCGTGGGTCTTGAAACCAGCTTCCCGATTCTCTACACCTACCTGGTAAAGAAGGGCATCATCTCCCTGGAAAAGCTGATCGAACTCATGTCGGTGAATCCGCGCAAGCGCTTTGGTCTTGAGGGCGGCGCCATCGAAGACGGACAGCCTGCCGATCTGACGGTCATCGACCTGGCAAGGCACTACACCATCGATCCGGCGGAATTTGCCAGCATGGGCAAGGCGACGCCTTTTGCCGGATGGGAAGTGGACGGACGCATCGTTATGACCCTCGTAGAAGGAGAGATTAGATATGAAGAGACAACTGCTTAAGATCGATCATCTGAAGAAAATTCAAAACGGCATTTTCGCCATGACCCTAACTGGCGACTGCAGCGAAATCAGCGCGCCGGGACAGTTCATCAACATCAAGCTGGACGGGTTTTATCTGAGACGGCCCATTTCCATCTACAGCTACGGCCCGGATTTCCTGACCATCATCTTCAAGGTGGTGGGAGAAGGCACCAAGGCGCTGTCTCTGATGCACAAGGGGGACTTGCTGGATGTCCTGCTGCCACTGGGCAACGGCTTTGACACGGCAAAAGGCGGCACAAAGCCCCTTTTGGTCGGCGGCGGCATCGGCGTGCCTCCACTGTACGGACTGGCCGAAAACCTGGTGGACAACGGAATCTTGCCAAAGGTCATCACTGGCTTCAACAGCAAAGAAGACATCATTCTCACCAAAGAATTCCAGGTCCTCGGCATTGATCCAATCATCACCACGGTGGACGGCTCTGCTGGGATAAAAGGCTTTGTCACCGATGCCATGAAGGACGTAGATTTTGACTACGTCTACACCTGCGGACCGGAGCCGATGCTGAAAGCCGTTTACGACGCTGCCCCGGACGGCCAGTTCAGCTTTGAAGCCAGAATGGCATGCGGATTTGGCGCCTGCATGGGCTGCACCTGCGAGACAAAATACGGCTACAAGCGCATCTGCAAGGACGGCCCGGTTCTGTATAAGGAGGAAATAAAATGGTAGATACAAGAGTAACTTTAAGTGGAATCACACTGGACAATCCCGTGATCCCTGCCAGCGGCACCTTCGGATACGGACGAGAATTCGCCGAAATTTACGACATCAATATCCTGGGTTCCATCTCCTTCAAAGGGACCACCAGAGACGCCCGCCTGGGCAACCCTCTGCCGAGAATCGCAGAGTGCACTGGCGGACTCATCAACTCCGTGGGGCTGCAGAATCCAGGCGTGGAAGCTGTCTGCAAAGAAGAACTTCCCAATCTGGCGAAGATTTATCAAAAGCCGCTCATCGCCAACATCAGCGGCTTCTCCATAGAAGAGTACGTGGCCTGCGCCAGCGCCATGGACAAAGAACCACAGGTGGGCATCATCGAGGTCAACGTCAGCTGTCCTAACGTCCACAACGGCGGCATGGCCTA
>URXI01000071.1 GCA_900551775.1 uncultured Eubacterium sp.
CGCATCGCCGTCATGACGGCTCGATTCTTGATTGGCACAGAGCCTATATTCATCGATGTAAATAAGTTGGGGTATTTCATCTAATTGACCTCCATTCATGATAACAAGTATATAATTCCCAAAGTTTCTTTTCTAAATTCATAACATAAAATCTTTTGCAGTTGATTTTATTTTTGCACTTATATAAATTTTTTCTTTAGTTTATACTATAGGAAACGATGAAACAAGTGACAGAATAAAACCGACGTGTAGATTTGGACAAAAACAGAAAATTGTCAAAGGAGATTTGAATATGAAATACGACTTTTCAAAAAAACTGACCATTGGAGCAGCCCGCACCCTGCATTCCCTGCAGCAGGCAATGCGAGCGCTATTGTCTTCAAAAGCCTTTGAAGAAGTCACGGTCGGTGAGCTGTGCGAAAAGGCAATGCTGCCCCGCGCCACCTTTTATAACTATTTTGACGACAAATACGATCTCCTGCAGTATTGTCTGATGACTGTTCGCGATCAGCTGGACAGCGGATACCGGGACATGGACAATTGCAGTGAACGCATGAACTGCCTGATGGAAAATTGCTTTGATTACCTGGATCAGAACATCGACACAGTACAGAAAATTTTAAGGAATAACCCTTCTAACCAATATCTGATCAACCAGGTGCGGCTTTACCTGCTCTCAAATATGTCCGCCGCCTTTCAGAGCAATCCCAATTCTCACCAGTTCAAAGTCCCCCGGGAAATGGCGGCAAAACTATACAGCGAGGCCATCGTGATCATTTTAGAATGGAAATATCTCGAAAAGCGGGAATGCTCAAAAGAGCAGGCAAAGGAGTACCTCACACAGATGGTAAGCGGAATCGACGAGCAACAGACGGTTTCAAATTTATAAAAAGGAGTGATTTTATGGTTTTTTATTTTAGCGGTACAGGAAACAGCGCCCTTGTGGCAAGACAAATTGCAGAGAGTCTCGGAGATGAAATGGTCTCCATCAATCAGTGTTTGAAAGAGAAGGAAAAAAAGGTCTTTCGTGCTAAAGATCCCCTGATCTTTGTTGCGCCTACCTATGCCTGGCAGATGCCCAAAATCGTCCATCGCTGGATTCAGGAATCGAGCTTTCTAGCCAGGCAGAAGGCCTATTTCGTCCTCACCTGCGCGGGAAGCATCGGCAATGCTGCCGCCTATGCAAAAAAACTCTGCCTGGAAAAGAATCTGCTTTTCTGCGGATTAGCCCCAGTCATCATGCCCAATAATTACGTAGCCTTGTCCGATACGCCGGACAAAAAAGAGTGCGATGAGATCCTTGAAAAAGCTCGCGAACAGACAGACGAACTGATCGCATTGATTCAGCAGGACAGACCGTTCCCTGAATCCCACGCTTCCTTTAAGGAGAAGCTGTCCAGCGGACCTGTAAACACACTCTATTATTCCCTTTTTGTCCACGATCAGGGGTTTGCAGCCACTGACGCCTGTGTTTCCTGTGGGAAATGTCAGAAAAGATGCCCTCTCGATAATATCAGCATGGAAAATGGAAGGCCTTTATGGAAAGGAAATTGCACCCACTGCATGGCCTGTATCGGAGGCTGCCCGGCCAAAGCAATTGAGTACAAGAAAGGCTCCCGAGAGCGGCGGAGATATTACATCTTGGAAGACTGAGCCAGCGGCTGCTGTGGGCCGAAAAAAAACGAGTGCGGATTCTCCTGCACTCGTTTTTACTATTTATTTTGTATGGCTCAGAATGATGTCAGTCAGATCGACTGGATCTACGATCTTTCCATCCTTGTAAACTCTCATGTTGCCGCTGGCGATTTCGTCGATGAGGATGACCTCGTCATTGTTGTATCCGAATTCGAATTTGATGTCCCACAGCTCAAGTCCCATGGATGCCAGGTCGTCAGCAACGATCTTGGTGATCTTGAGAGTCTGTTCTTTCATCTGGTTGAACATCTCCTGGCTCATGATGCCCAGGACTTCCAGTCCTTCGCTGGTGATGAGGGGATCGCCCTTTTCGTCGTCCTTCAGTGTCGTCTCTACATATCCGTTTTCGAAAACAGTGCCGTCCTCGATGTATGCGCCATATCTGCGGATGAAGCTTCCTGTCGCTCTCAGTCTGCAGATGACCTCAAGGCCTTTTCCAAATGGGGTCGCTTTCAAAACTTCCATGGTGGCATTGTCAACGTCAGCGCTGACATAATGGGTCTTGATGCCTGCAGCTTTGATCAGCTCAAAATATCTGATTGAAGTTCTGAGGTTCGCTCTGCCGATTCCTTCGATCGTCAGTCCCACTGTATTTTCGCCCGGATCAAAGACGCCGTCTTTTCCTGTGCAATCATCCTTGAACTGCAGCATCACGTTTCCGTTGTCCAGTGCAAATACGTCTTTTGTTTTTCCTTGATAAATTTTTTCCATCATTCTACTCTCCATTCCTGTGTTTATTTATAAGTAAATGCTTATCTGTCAATATTTTTACCCTACTATTATAGCACAACGAAAGCAGATGACAAGAAAAAAATCACACTTTATCTTTTGCGGGGCATGGCTCTTCCTGCCTTTGCAAAAGCCTTGCGGTCGAGAGCGTCCCCGTCGAGGACCTTGGTTCCATTGACAAAGACCTTTTCGATGCCGAAGGGTTTATTTTGATCAGGTACGCCCTTCTTCAGCTTTTCCTCGTCAAAGACGGTCAGATCGGCAAAGAAGCCTTTTTTGATGTATCCCCTCTGCCCGATGGAGAACCGGTCTGCCACAGCGCCGCTCATCTTGCGGATGGTGGCAGGCATGGTGTCGCCGCTGCCGTTGAGCGACAGGTGGAGGAATTTCGGGAAGCAGTCGTAAATTGCCAGATTCTGCACGCCCCGCTCCTCGACCCAGGCATCAGTCATATAGAGCACATTGGGGTGCTTGGAAAATTCGCTGATGATTTCCGCCGTGCTGTAAGGCTCCATGATGACGCGGCCCGTGTTGTTGCTGATCTCGCAGAGGTGCAGATAGGCGTCGATATCGCTCATCCCCTCTTCCCGGGCAATCTGATGTACCGTCTTTCCCTCATATTTCTCATATCCCTCACCTACGTCGGCAATGAGGATATTGTCGAAATTGAAGCCCAGCATCTTCATGCTCAGCTTGGCAAGCAAAGTGAACTTCAGCTTATTGAAAGGCTTACGTTTTTCTTCTTTGCTCATGGACTGATACCAGGCCGGCATGATGACGGTGATGACCGACACGCCGCGATCCTCGGCATAGATGTCGAACATGGCGTCGATGCCGTTTTCTCTCATGCGCATCAAAATCGCGAGAAGCTCATCTTTACACTTGAAAGAGGAACGGCCTACGAAGATGGCGTGGGAATACTGCAGCTTCATATGGGTGCCTTTGCACACCTCCTCCAGTTCGTCCAGCGCCCGCAGGATATGGGGTCTGCCGAAAGGGCTGGAATAGGCCAGGGATACGGAGCTGCTGGCGCGGGGATGAACCGTCATGGGCACATCAAAAGTCTCGCAGAGCTTTGCTACTTCGCGCAATTCTTCTGTCTTGGCGTAGACCCCCGGTTCGTACATCAGCCCCAGGGACAGGCCGCAGGCGCCTTGCTCCAGCCCCTCTCCCATGATTTTCAGCATGCGGAACTTCTCCGACGGTGACAGATCCCGGTTCTCGAACCCTGCCACGCTGTTTCTCGCCGTACAGTGGCCCACGAGAGTGGCGATGTTCAGCGGTGTGTTCTTGTCGATGGCATCAAAGAATTCCTTTACGGTGCCGTATTCGCCCGTCACGTCCCAGTTGTGAAACAGGCCTCCGCCGACGCCTTCCTTGTAAGGGCTGTCTTTCTCAAAACCCACGCTGGAAAGGCCGCAGTTTCCTGCGATAAAGGACGTGATCCCCTGCCTGACGAAAGGCTGGAAGTATTTCTCCGGTTCCTTCTTTATGGCAAAGAAATCATTGTGGGAGTGGGCATCAAAAAAGCCCGGAGAAACCGAGAGTCCCGCAAGGTCGATGACTTCTGCCTCATCATCTTGTAAGTTCTCTCCGATTTCCTCGAGCATCTCGTCCTTGATCAAAATATCTCCGTGAAAAGGCACTTCGCCGGTTCCGTCGTAAATCAATCCGTTCTTCAATAAAGTCTTCATTCCATCGCCTCCATTTTTCAGAATTTACTGACTTCATTTTACCATGGGGAGGCGGGAAAATCCAGCGCTAAATTGGCCTTTTCAGTCCAATTTTGCAAGGAGTTTTTTAAAGCTCTTCTCTGACAAAATCTCGTTGGTCAGGAACTGGCCGTCGCGATAAAGAGCATAGGTCGTAAACGGATTCGGTGCATTCTGCGCCGCTTCCCTGCTGTCAAGGTGAACCGGCTGGATTTTGATCCCCCGTTCCGCCGCCGTATCGACCAGGGCGGGCACGTATTTTGCCGTATGAGGGCACTGATTGGTGTAGTACAGCGTCCAGCCATCCTCTGGCGCTGAAGGCTCCTTCACGCTCTGACGAAATTTCGGCGCCTCCATGCCTTCCTCAAAGGGCAGATAGAGCAGTTCGTAGTAAGGCTCGCAGGTGTCTGCAACCATAAAACCCTTCTTTTTCAGATAGACAGGATCTGAGAGGAATGGCATTTTCTTTTTCGTTGACAACACGACCAGCCCCTTTTTTCCCTGCGCCTTTCCATCGGCGATGCATTCCTCCAATAGGGCATTGCCATACCCTTTCCCTTTATATTTTCCTGACACCCAGAAACAGTCGATATAGAGATATCCCGGCGCTTCAACAGGCGCCCAGGCGGCCTCCGCCGGCAGATACTCGATGAAGACTTTTCCCCTCTCATCCAGTTTGAGGAAAACCAATCCCTCTTCCATGGGCTGTCGCAGCCACTGTTTCTTTGAGGAGACACAAGTTTCCCCTTTCTTCTCCGATATGGCGCAGCAGATGTGCTCCTGCTCCAGGTTGTCCAGATTCACTCTCTTCAATTCCATCGTCAAATCCTCCTTTGATCCATGATATCATGTCCTCTTTAGAAGAAATGAACAAAAGCGATACTGTTAAAAAGGGATGTACCACTCCATGGCGCAGAAATCGTCAGCGCAAACCTTGGTGTCCACCCGCTCGAAATACAGGCTTTGATCAGAAACGTGCTGCCCTGCAGGCTGCCGGTCAAAGTAGGAAGCAATGGCCTGATACATTTCCTTCGCCCTCTCAACCCCCAGGTCGCGATAGGAGTGATTGCCGATATAGGTGAATCGGATGTAACGAGAGGTATCCAATATCAAATTCTGCCATCCATCATTGGGCGCCAAAACGTGAGCCGTGCAGTAATAATCAGAGCGCTGTTTTACGGCATCATAATTCTTTGTCACGCCGTAATAGACGCCCTTCTCCTTTACGTGATTCAGACGTGGGTAACAGTCATCCCAGAATTCCAAGGCTCTTTGGGGTGCCAGGCTGCGGGATTCTGCAAAACCCAAGGTATGCTTCACCCCTGACAGGATCATCTTCGGCAGAATGCACACATCCGGCAGAATCATCCCCTCTTCTCCAATGGCAATCATCTGATCCAGTGAGGCTTTTTCAGTGATCGCCAGAGGCTGTCCTGATTTTTTCCACTGAAAAGGCGTCATGCCGTATTCCCTTTTGAAGGCGTTGATATAGGTTTGGGGAAATTCGTAGCCGTATTCCGCCGCAATGTCTGCAATGCGAAAATCACTTGCAAGCATCAGCCTTGCACTGCTGGAAAGCTTTCGCTTCTTGATATAGACAGAAATCGGCATATGAAAAGCAGACTTGAACAGCTTTCGGATGTAGATTTCCGAAAGGCCAAATCTGCCTGCCAAATCCGCAAGAGTCAGTTTCTCCGCAAGATTTTCTTCAATATGATTGAGAATATTCTGCAGCAATATCTTATTTTGCATCGCCCTTGCTGTCTGCCTTTGCCTGGAACTTGTCGTTCTTCACGATGAAGCGTTCGTGGGTACCTTCTCCGATTAAGCCCGCATCGTCATATGCCGCCACCTTGAACACCAGCTTCCTGCCATCGACTTCGATCAACTCGCTTTCGCATCTGACGGTCATGGCCAAAGGCGTCGCCGACAGATGGCTCACGTTGAGCTGAGTCCCCACGGTTCCGCTGCCCTCTTCCAAATGCGGCGCCACACTCTGCCAAGCTGTCTTTTCCATCAAAGCGATCATGGAAGGCGTTGCGAAGACCTTGAGGGTGCCGCTTCCCATGGTCAGTGCAGTATTCTCCTCTGTCACCTTAACTTCCTGTGTTCCTTTTATTCCTGCCTCTAACATAGATTTTCCTCCTAGAAATTGATATACTAAAAGTATACATGAATCCAGAAGGAAAATCAAATAAATACAAGACTTGACTTGACTTGAAAACAACCTATATTTTATTCACAGAGTGATATAGAAATTGTTTTTTTATCATCTTCGAAATGAACGATGAATTCTCCCTTATATACACTATCCAATCTTCTCCATTCTTGCGGATTCAACTCATTCTTTTCAAGTGACTGCTGACAGAAGCGAACATAAACTTTATCACCGATGTCCCCAATGACCTCATACAGTGCTGACTTTTCATAAAAGGCCAATATAAATTTCTTTATGTCAAAGTCTTGCGATTCTCCAAGATATAGTTTTCGCTCTTCTCCTTGATGCCATGCAGTCTCACCATCGATTATGCTTCTCCAATCCTCGTCCAAAAGCAACCGCGGAAAAAGCAATTCGTATTCTTCTTCACCTGCCGCTAAGTTAATCGAGCCATCCTTGCGTACATAGAGCAATTCTATCTTTAACAGCTGATTCATCTAATCTCGTCCCAGTAATTGTATGCTGTACGCTCTTGGTCATCTTATCTTTTTTGAAATACTGTGTTGGCCCTCCATAGATGCCCGTATCAACATTTAAGTAAGGTGACGGACTATCCTCTGCTTCCTCTATTACAATCCCCGCTTCCAAATGTATAATTTTCACAATTTTCTCACTATTATTTTAACATTATTTTTTCCCAATGTCAATTATATATTAAATTCACGTACTAATTTCGACTATGATTATTTCCGAGCAGAACAAGGGAAATCAAATAAATACATGTCTTGACTTCTTTCGAAAATCTAGTATGATGATATCGTGAAAAGAACATATCATGGAGGTGCAGATGAAAAAGTTTTTATCCGAATTCAAAGAATTTATCTCACGGGGCGATGCCATGAGCATGGCCATCGGCATCATCATCGGCGGCGCTTTTACTGCCATCGTGACATCTCTTGTCAATGACATCATCACGCCTATACTGGGCATCATCATTGGCGGATTGGATTTTACAGGCATCACCATGTCGGTAGGTGACAGCACGATCATGATCGGAAATTTTGTACAGGCCGTCATCGTCTTCCTGTTGACCGCTTTGGTCATCTTCAGCATCATGAAAGCCTTTAACAAATTGCAGAGAAAAAAAGAAGAACCCGCGCCAGAACCAGAAAAACCGTCAGAAGAGGTGCAGCTCCTCACCGAAATCAGAGATTTACTGTCAAAGCAAAAAGCGCAAGAAGAAAACCGATAAGCATCATCTTATCGGTTTTTTCAGCATCTGTCAACTTGTAAGGCTCATCTCATAAGCGCCCTGAAATCTTTGAATATGCCTTTTCGGGCATAGTCAATTTTTACTACGCTATCCAAAATCGGTTTTTCCAACTCCGAAATCAGGAATCCATATCCGTCTACGTCAATCACCTCGTCCTTACCCCTCTTCCGATCCACGTAGAAGTCCAGTGTAAAGTTACAGCAGCCCGTCTTGTTCAAGGCGATTCTCATATATCTGTCATCACTCAGCATCTTGTCTAGCTGCTCTTTGGCTGCCTGTGTCAGTTCAATATTCATACTCACATCCTGCCTTTCTTTAAGTTGTTATATAAATACCCGTTGTTTCAATTTTCACACATTTTACTTTTTCGACATTTTCAGCTATAATGATCTTTTGCGATACTATTTTAGGAGGATACACTATGAACTTTATAAACAAAAATGGCAAAGGTCTGTTTCTTTGTCTGGCTCTAGCCGTCCCATCCTGGTTCCTCGGCAAAGCCTTTCCGATCATCGGCGGTGCAGTCATTGCAATTTTGGCAGGGATGATCGTGACTCTTTTGATCAAAGATAAGACCTCTTTTGAAGCCGGCATTAAATTCACATCAAAGAAGATTCTGCAATGGGCAGTTATTTTATTGGGCTTTGGGCTGAACCTCAGCGTCATCGTAGAAACTGGCAAGCAGTCTCTTCCCATTATCCTATGCACCATTACAACGTCTTTGGTTATCGCCTATTTACTACATAAAGCCATGAAAATCCCGTCAAATATTTCTACGCTGGTCGGTGTAGGTTCTTCGATCTGCGGCGGATCCGCCATTGCAGCCACCGCTCCTGTCATAGATGCCGATGACGAAGAGGTTGCACAGGCGATCTCCATCATATTCTTTTTCAACGTACTGGCGGCAATCGTGTTTCCGGTCTTTGGCCATGCCATCGGCTTTGACACGACATCAGGAGAAGCCTTTGGTATCTTTGCAGGAACTGCTGTCAACGATACCTCTTCCGTCACAGCATGCGCCTCTACCTGGGACAGCATGTGGAATCTGGGCGCTGCTACCTTGGATAAAGCCGTCACCGTCAAACTGACCCGAACACTGGCTATCATCCCGATTACTCTGATTTTGGCAGTCTGGAGAACCCGAAAAGAAGAAAAAGCAGATGAAGCAACGGGGAAAAAAGTTTCCATGAAAGATATCTTCCCATTCTTCATCCTGTACTTCATCGCAGCCTCCATCATCACCACCATAGCCGCCTCTATGGGCGTGCCAGCTGACTTCTTTGCGCCAATCAAAGAACTTTCCAAGTTCTTCATCGTACTTGCCATGGCAGCCATCGGTCTCAATACCAACATCGTGAAGCTAGTCAAAACCGGCGGCAAACCGCTCTTTATGGGTCTCTGCTGCTGGATTGGAATCACTGGCGTCAGCCTGCTTTTGCAGCATGTGATGCATCTCTGGTAAAAAATATGCCTCATGTGGACAAACTCCCGGATCATTGTCACGGGAGTTTCTTTGTTTTTTGGTCCGGGTACAGTAAGTCTGTCACAAATTCCAAGGTCTGGTCTTTGTCGGCATTCTTTGAGGTAAACATGCCGTACAGAGGGTTATCTGTCACCAAACCGTCTGTTCCCAGGCGGAGGATTTTTTTCATATTCTTCTTGGTGTTGGCCGTCCATCCGTAAACCTTTTTGCCTCTCGCATGTGCTTCTGCCACAATTTTGGGAGAGAGAAAGGTAGTCTCTACGCTGTATCCGTCAAGATAGCTGTGGTCAAAGGAATCCGGCTTCAAAAATGTGGTGATATAGACGGTATCAATCGCAGGCGCCAATGACTTGCTCTCTTTCAGCAGATCTAAGTCCATGGAGGCGATAGTACATTGCCGGCTCATCCCCGCCGCTATCACCTCTTGCACTGTTTTTTCCACAAAATGTTTCTCGTGGCCTGTGGCCTTTAGTTCAATCATCAGATGGATGCGATCCTTTGCCGTCAAAAGCATTTCTCTCAGTGTAGGGATCTTTTCGCCAGCAAAGTCAGAGGAAAAATGAGAGCCGGCATCCAGGGTTTTTACCGTCTTATACTCTGTATCCCAGACCTTTTGATTGATATCCGCCGTGCGTTTGAAGCTGGCATCGTGCATGACAATGAGCACGCCGTCTCTCGTCTGCTGCACGTCGATTTCCGCCAGTTCGACACCTGCCTCGATAGACGTTTTCAACGCAGCCACTGTATTTTCCGGCGCCAATGCGGCACCTGCCCGATGGGCGACAATCTTCGTATCATGCTCCGAAGAAAACAGATTCCCTCCTAATTCCGTTTCACTGTAAAAAGCCAATAGAACAAACATGAGAAATAGCGCAGCTGTCCGCAGAAGTACAGTTCTTGCAGACCACTTTGCCTTAGGCTGGACGGGTCGTACATCTCTGCGATACAGATGATACAGTGTTACAACCATGGCAAACAGTGCTAAGGTCGCAAAAATATCCACGAGAATAGCTCCCATCACACTCCATTTTGTGTAATAAAACTGAAACATGGCTCTGCCTCCGTCAACTGCGTCAGGCCATTTACTTAGAGACCAGAACAAAAGGCACATGAAGATAAAAGCAAAGAACAGCGCAGCCGCGCAGATCAGCAGGCTGAGCAGCAGATAACCTGTGGCTTCTTTTTTCCGCCCCTGCAAAAAAGGAATTTGAAATGGCTTTTCTGAAAAAAACGCTCCGTGGAGGATCACTACCGGAAATCGGAACAACGAGAAGAACAACAGAATGTTCAGAGCCAGCATTCCAGCTGCAAAAACGATAAAAAGAATTGGACGGTCCTGCAGAAAGTCTAATAAAAACTCCGGAATCTGCAGCTCATTCAACAATCCACTGGTCAAGGGAAATGCCGATAATGCAATCACGGGAAGCAGCAGTACCAGTACGGGAAAATTTTTTATGTGAAAGAGATGGAAAGAATGGCGAACAGTTTCTTTAAAAAGCTTCCATACAGAAAGACGTTCTTCTCTCCAGCCGGCTTCACAGCAGACGATAATTGCTGTCATTTCAAAATAGACATAATAGAAAAACAAAAGGACGGCAGCCACAGACAACAAACTGCTCCTATCTGCCAGCGTGGTGAGCAGGGTAATCCCTGTGACCTTATAAAATATTTCAAAGTAAAGCAGCGTCAGCCAGTTTGGGAGGGCTGTCTGCAGCCACGTTCTAATTATATCTTTCATATATCATATTCCCTTCGAAATGTTCTGTTATAAAGGTTATTTTGCCAAAAAAGAAAAACAGCACTCACTGAGAATGCTGTTTTTCTGGATTTTATTTTATTTTACTAATTTGATACTGCTTCTTTCTCTAAAAAAGCCGGAGTTATGACTCCGCTGGCTGCCTCAGGCGCAGGGTTCGCCAGCCGTTTCCAATACAGGTTCTGCATTGACTGTGGAAATGACCCATGTCTCTGCCACGATACAGCAGACGATGATGATAGTCCCCAGAAGACCCACACCGCTGAGTATTTCCCCCAGGATTACCCAGGAAATAGCGGCTGTAAATACCGGCTCGCTGCAGAGAATGACAGATACCTGCGTCGATGTGATTCCGGTCAAGGCTTTATTCTGCAGCCAGAATGCCAGACAGGTTGAGACCACTGCAAGATACAAAAGTACCACCCAGGCAGAGGGTTCTACGCTCATCACATTGAAATCAGGTTCTAAAACAAGTGCGCCGATTAAGGAAGCGCCAAAGGCAATTCCCACCTGGGTTGTGCTGATGGTCATCACATTCATGTTCTGCAGTCCCTTCTCTCCAAATACAAGGGCCCCGGCCTGGACGACAGAGGAAAGCAGTGCCAGCGCTTCTCCCCATCCGAAGGAAAAGCTCCCGCCGTTACAACACAGGAAGTATAGGCCTGCGATCACCATAAGCTGCGCAGGAAGATATCTGAGTCTGAACTTTCTTTTTAGAATGATGGTTTCCAAAAACGGTACAAAGAGGACCGAGAGGGAAATAAAGAAGCCTACATTGGTAGCCGTGGTCATATCCAGGGCTACATTGCAGGTAATATATGTGGCTGCTACACACACACTGCTGGGCAGCCAGGTCATCAGCGGCACCTCTTTCAATTGGCCGAGGATCCCTTTTCCGAAGAAAAGCAGAAATACCACAAAGGCCAGGCCAAACCGCAGCGCCATGCTCCAAAATGGCGTGATGCTTTCATAAGCAATTTTTGTCACGGCATTACCCATACCGTAAATCAGCGCCTGCATCGCCACCATGCCTCCATATAGCAACGTTTTATTTTTCATCTATCTCACGCCTTCCTTTCTACATCTTGTGAAATGTTCATGTTTATAGTATAATTTCCCTATAATTAAAAGTAAAGCTAGAGTTTCTTTTAAATATATAAAGGAACTCTTTCATTTCAGGAGGCATCAAATTATGGATATCCAAAAATATGAGGCGTTTATCAAAACGGCAGAACTGGGCAGTATCAAGAAAGCATCGGAAGATCTTGGCTATACCCAGGCCGGTCTCAGCTATATCATCAAGACTTTAGAAGAGGAACTGAACATTCCCCTTTTCTTCCGCGATTATGGCAAAATTCATCTCACTGGCGGCGGTAAAGAGCTGCTGCCTCTGGCCCACGCCATCTGTAACGATCAAAGGCGCCTGCAGGCCCGCCTCTGGGAACTGAAAAATCTCCAGTCGGGAAATATCACCATCGCCGTGTTCACCAGTATTGCCGTCTATTGGCTGCCCTACCTGATGAAAGGATTCCTTGAAAAACATCCCGGCATCCGCTTTGATATCAAATGCTACGAAGAGCCGAAAGTTTTGGACGAAATGTTAGCCAATGGCGATGTAGATCTTGCTTTCACTGTATTACCTGATACTGACGATACTTTTGAGAAAATTTTTTTGAAAATGGATCCGATGATGATTGTTCTGGCAGAGGACCATCCCCTGGCTTCCCTGCCCTATTTTCCCTCTTCTTCCATGGCAGAGGAGCCCTATATCAGTGTCGGCGATCACTCAGAGATGGATGCGCTGTTTTACTGCAATAACATCAGACCCAATACCTACCTCATGCTGGATAATGATTTTGCCGTCATGGCCATGGTCAGCCAGGGGTTTGGTTTCAGCGTATTTCCCGCCCTGATGCTCAAGTCTCCAACCTTCCCCCTCGCCGTCAAAGAGCCGGAAATATCTTTTTCCCGGGAAATAGGGATTGTCCTGCGCTCCTGGGAAAGTGCCTCTGATGCAGCACGAGCCTTTATCACCTTCACCAAAGACTGGATTTCAGAAAATTTTTAATGAATGGGTGTACAAAAAGAATAACATGTGTTATTCTTTTATCAATAGAACATAACAAACGTTATGTAGATGCGAAATTTATTTAATGGAGGTACACCTATGTTTACTTTTAATTATCAAGCCGGTGCAGAAACCCTTGCCGTATGGGGTGTCTGGGTCGTCGTATTTGCAGCATTATTTGGACTGAATGAGATATCCAGGCGCTGGAAATGGGCGGGTTTCTTCTGCTTCATCATCTTGCCGATCGTCTTGTCCATTCTCTGGTTTACAGCCCTGAAGGATGTGACCTACACCGACTGGTTCCATCTCGCCAAAGTCTACTCGTCTACTGCAGGCTGTATCGGTTTCTGGTGCATCAGACATGTCGAAAAGAAAGATAAGCTCACTGGAAAAGTGACTTGGAGACTGGCAGACAACAAGATCGCCCTCTGCTTCCCGCCTCTGATTCTGGCAATCAACATCTGTGAAGCCGTAGCCCGCGATATCGAAGTGGGCATGACCTTCACCGGTGGCGGTTATATGGCCGATACCATGAAGGACGTCTACATGCTGGGCGGCTCCTGGAACTACATGAATGCAGCAGCCGGCATCCTGAACATCCTCACCATCACCGGCTGGCTGGGCATCTGTATCAGAAAAAAGACTGCCAAAGACAGCAGCAAAGACATGCTCTGGCCTGATATGCTGTGGTTCTGGATCGTCGCTTATGACCTTTGGAACTTCGCCTATACATACAACTGCCTGCCGCACCACGCATGGTACTGCGGTTTTGCCCTGCTCCTGGCGCCGACCATCTGCGCATTTACGGTAGGCAAAGGCGCATGGCTGCAGCACAGAGCCCATACTCTGGCCCTCTGGTGCATGTTCGCACAGACCTTCCCTGCCTTCCAGGACGTGAGCAAATATGCAGTGGATTCCACCTACAATCCGACCATTTACTTCATTGTCAGCTTTGCAGCCCTGGCGGCAAACGTGCTGGTCTTCCTCTATATGATTTACAAAATCAAGAGGACTCATCGCAACCCTTGGAAAGGCGAACTCTACACCGACCTTCCAAAATACGAAGAAATCAAGAAGCTGTCGGCTTAAGATGTAAAAGCCCGAATCGTCACGTTGTAGGACGATTCGGGCTTTTTTCATCTTTACCTATTTTTTATTGTCGCTTACTTTATATCCCAGTTTCTCTGCTATGGATTCCTGGAGCAAAGCAGAAAAGTTTATCCCTTTTGCTGTTGCCTCTTCGTTCATCCATTCTGGTATAGATACAGTTTTCTTTACTGCTTTGCTATTAAAATAAGTTCGATATTCCATCGTATCGCAGCAAATCAAGGTTATTGTTTCATTTTCTTTTGGCTGTATCTCTTTGATATCCGAAGGTTCAGGTATCGACTCGCCTGTTATTTCCATATTATATAAAGTCAAGCATAAAACATCCTCCGCCATGGCTATTGCATCACTCAAGTCCTCCCCTTCCGTAAAGCAATTTTGTAAATCAGGAAAGGAGATGAAATATCCATTATCATCTTTTTTTAAAACTGCTGGATATACGTACTTCATTTTCTTCCTACCTCCTATTTTAAACCCGCTGCTTTAAGAATGCTATCAAGGGTCCCGACTTTTATTTCGTTCTTATGTCTGGGCACAGGGAATGTGCATTTTGTAATCGGACTGTAATACATGTCATGTCGTTTTCCATGTTGAACCAATATAATGTGATTCTTTTTAAAGATCTTTAAAAGTTCGCTGGATTTCATGTTGTCCTCCGCTTACATTATACGTATAATTTACGTAATCGTCAAGATGTATCTCTTACAGCTCTGCCTCTTTGTGCTCCCGATCCAATATCTTGATTTCGCACTGGCCGCCCAGTCTTTCTTCCACTTCCCGTTTCAGATCTTCTAATACTTCCAGAAGTTCCTCATAGCGGTCTGTATCCACAAGCTCGCAGCAGAGCATGGCATTCTTGGTCTTCTCTGTCAGCATGGTACGTTCCGCTTCCCTCCAGGTCCAACATCTGCAGACGGCGCCTGCCTCGTCCTTGTAGACCAGCTCCTCCGGATACGGCGGCTAATTCTT
>URXI01000072.1 GCA_900551775.1 uncultured Eubacterium sp.
TCCCATCCACACCCGTTTTGTATTTTTGAGCGGTTTTCCACCATCCTTGCACAAAAATGCCCCTGCAGAACCCCATTGAGAGAGGTTTTGCAGGGGCATTTTCCGCCTCATGTTTGTGCAGAGAAATTCGAAATGCAGCAAAAAGTACAAAACGGGCGTGGAAGTGAAAAGTGAACGTCAAGGCTGTTCTGGCGCAAGAGTCTGGGCCTTATCCCCGCCATGAAGAAGCTCCATGACTTTGCCTGTGCGTACTTCGGCGAATCAAGTCATTAAAAGGATCGTTAACTAGAAAAATCGCGAAGAGGCACCTTCTTTCGTCCTACCAACACTTCTCCTTCCACGGTGATTTCTGAAATCCCGCTGGTGTCGATGGCGGTTTTGTCTACGTCAAAAAACAGGGGCGTCATCTTCATCAGATCAGTCAAATCGGAGGATCCGATTGCCAGAGACTTTGATGCCGTCATGCGGCTGATGATCTGGAAGTGATCCCCGAAATAGTCCAGGACATCATCGTTGGAGTATTCCTTGTTACGGATCTGATCTCTGGCGGCTTCCCGAAGCTGCCTCATGTGGTTCTCACCCGGCACCACTTTGATGATGATACCATCCTTCTTGAGCACCCTGGCAAACTCTCCATAGTTAGCAGGCGTAAACACGTCCAGAATACAATCCACGCTGTCATCCTTTACCGGAATGTTGGTGATGTCCGCCACCATCCATTTGACGTTTTTATCACTGCGAGCTGCCACCTTGATGGCATCGGCCGCAAGGTCAAAGGCCAGGATCTGCCCTTCAATCTGGCTTGCCAGAAGATTAGAATAAAAGCCTTCCCCGCATCCAGCGTCCAGTATGACCTCCGCCTGCCCGCAATCCAGAACAGACTGCACCACGGCCTCTGCAATGTGGTCGTAATAGCCGCCCCGAAAAAAGCAATGACGGCTTTCAAAGAAGTCCCGATCATAGCCCTTCAGCGGTTTGCTGCTCTGCAGAAAATTGACATATCCCTTGGCAGAGATATCAAAGCGGTGTTCCCGCTTGCAGACCAGCCCGCCCGCATGAAATCTGATTTTTTTGCCGCAGATAGGACACTGCAGCAGGTTTTTCACATCATAAAATTTATCTACTTTGTTCATAATTCCCCCAATGTTACAGCAACGGGCTCAGCACCCGCAATATGCTGTCGAAAAGCAGTCCGAAAAAGCCGCGCCTGCAGTCCTCCAGATGAATTTCCTTTGAGGCAGCGAAGGTCTTTACACAATCCTCTTTCAGATCCCGCAGCGCCTCGCAGCCGATCATCAAAGTTCCGCATTCGAAATGCAGGAAGAGGCTGCGGTAGTCCATGTTGATGGTGCCCACTACGCCGATTTTGTCGTCGCTGAGATAGCTCTTCGCATGGATGAACCCCGGCGTATATTCGTAAATTCTGACACCCGCTTTGATCAGCGGTCTGTAATACGACCTGGTCAGGCGGAACACCATCTTCTTGTCCGGTATGGCCGGCGTAACGATCCTGACGTCTACCCCTCTTTTTGCCGCCAAAGAAAGAGCAGTCTGCATCTCGTTGTCGATAATCAGATAGGGAGTGAAGATATAGACATAATCTTCTGCCTGGCTGAGAATTTCCAGGTAAACATTTTCGCCCATGTTCTCATCGTCCAGAGGCGAGTCGGAGTAGGGCTGAATGATGCCGTCACTGCCGAACTCATCCTGGTGATGGATATGAGGTCTGAACTTGTCGTAATTCTCTTCTGTCTTTCGGAAGGCGTTCCACATATTGAGAAACATCACCGTAAAATTCCAGACAGCATGCCCCTCAAGGCGGATGCCCGTATCCTTCCAGTGTCCGAAGCGGACCACCTCGTTGATATATTCGTCAGCGATGTTGAAGCCTCCGGAATATCCGATATAACCGTCAACGACCAAAATCTTCCGATGGTCCCGGTTGTTGTAAATCAGTGAAGCGATGGGCGTCAACGGATTAAAGGGCAGAACTTTGATGCCGTTTTGCACCAGACTGCTGAGAAAGTGCCTTGGCGTTTTGTTGATACTGCCTACATCATCAAAGGTGATGCGCACGTCCACTCCAGCCGCCGCTTTCTCTTTTAAGATTTCAAAGATACCGTCCCACATCTTTCCATCTGCGATGATGAAATATTCCATGAAGATAAAGTGGTCCGCTTTTTTTAAATCCTCCAGAAGGTCGGGATAGACATCGTCTCCCACCGCATAATACTTGCTTTTCGTATCCGTCCAGGCGGGATAGGGGCCTCTCTGGGCGATGTAATTGACCGTATCGAGAAGCCGGGTATTGACGATTTCTCCCAGATCCTCCTCCTGCAGCAGATCTTCCCTGTGCAGGGCGTCCTGGGGGTCGATTTTCCGCTTAAGGGACTTTGCCGGCCGCTTGTTGCCAAAAAAGACATACATGGTGCTGCCCAGAATCGGCATCAGGGCGATCAGCAGGATCCAGCCGATCTTGTAGGCGGGGGTATCGTCTCTCCAGATGATGAATAGCGCCATCAGCATCGCAAGGACGGTGAACAGCAGGGAAATCCAGCTGGCATAATCCGCAAGCTTCAAGAGCAGGACTGCAAACCATCCCATCTGTATCAGAATCAGAACCACAGTGATTGTCAGCCTGTTGAATATTTTGTTGATCGCTTTCTCCAGTGCGGTAAACATAAAATCTATCCCTTTCAGCAAAGGACCTGGATTATAATCCAAGTCCTTTGCAAACGTTTGTCATAAAATCTTGTACATTGGTCACAATGCCTTTTGCCGAAAGACTTCCTCGGTCTCCCAGTTTGTTGGCGGCAAATTCCGACGTATCGACCATGTAAAAATAAATCGGTCTGATGGTGCCGTCGGAAAGCACCCTGTATGTCGGTGTCATATTGCCTGTCGCAATCGTATGGAGAACCGTCGCCATACCGATGACAGTGGTGGCTTTTCTCACGTGAGAGCGAATCGTATCCTGTCCATCGTAAGTATGTTCATAAACCTCGGGCAGAGGTCCGTCGTCGCGAATGGATCCGTTGAGAACGAATGGCACATTGTTCTCGACGCAGGCACGGATGATGCCGTCCTTGATGTTCTCGCCCTCGATAAAGGCAGGAATGGATCCGTAAGTATTGATTCTGTTGATGGCATCCAAATGGTTATAGTGGCCGTTAGGATAGGATTCCTGGGTGCGGATGTCCATGCCCAGGGCAGTACCCAGATAACCGCCCTCCAGATCATGAGTGGCAAGGGCGTTTCCAGCCAGCAGTGCGCTGACATAACCGTTCTCCACCAGGCTGGCAAAGCATTCTCTGGCCTGGGCGTCAAAGGAACAGGCCGGCCCCAGCACCCAGAGGATATAACCGTTGTTTTCCCTCTCGTATTTGAGAAGTTCAATCAACTGCTTGTAATCGTAGCTGAACCCGGTTTCACGGCTCCGGTTCTGGCGAAAGGCAAAAGTTCCCGCCTGCCCGCGGGCTTCCTTCTCAAAGCAATCTGCGTGGACGTAAATCCCTTCTTCACAGTTTTCGCTCCGTCCCAGAACCACCCTGTCGCCCTTCTTTACATTTCGAAATTCACGAACAAAGATTTTTCCCGCTTCATATACCGGCACGCAGTCCATGCGGCTGTCTTCCGCCAGCAGCCATCTGCCTCCGATTTTGAAATACTCCGGATAGATCGAGGTCGCATGAAATCCTGCAGGCGCCGCCTTGTCCACCGGCGCAGGCGCCAGAACGACGTCCGGCGCATTGACAAATTTCTCCTCTTTAAAATCCGGTTCTATATACTTTGGTATTTTAAACATGTTTCTGATTCCAAGACTACTTTGTAATCTTGTCTACTCCCATATATTTTCTTAGCGCTTCCGGAATGACCACACTGCCGTCAGCCTGCTGATAGTTCTCCAAAATCGCAGCGACAGTCCTTCCGACAGCCAGGCCGGAACCGTTGAGCGTGTGTACGAACTCCGGTTTTTCTTTGCCTCTTCTGAATCGGATGTTGGCTCTTCTTGCCTGGAAATCTTCGAAGTTGCTGCAGGAAGAAATCTCCACATACCTGCCATAGCTAGGCATCCACACTTCGATATCGTAAGTCATAGCAGACGAGAATCCCAAATCTCCAGAACTGAGTCTCACGACTCTGTACGGAATATTCAAAATCTTCAGGACTTCTTCTGCGTCAGCAGTGAGTTTTTCCAGTTCGTCGTAAGAAGTCTCCGGTTTGACGAATTTGACCAGCTCCACCTTGTTGAACTGATGCTGTCTGATCAGTCCTCTGGTGTCTCTTCCGGCGGATCCCGCTTCGGCTCTGAAGCAAGGGGTGTAAGCGGTATAGTAAACCGGCAGCTCCGCTTCATCCATGATTTCGTTCCCTCTCAGATTCGTCACCGGTACTTCTGCCGTCGGAATCAGGAAGAAATCCTTCTGCGGTACGTAGAACATGTCTTCCTCAAACTTCGGAAGCTGTCCGGTACCCGTCATTGCAGCTCTGTTGACCATGAACGGCGGCAGAATTTCTGTGTAATCCTGGTCGATGGTGTGCAGATCCAGCATGAAGGAGATCACTGCTCTTTCCAGTCTTGCTCCCAGCCCCTTGTAGACAGTAAACCGGGTGCCGGAAATCTTGGCAGCTCTCTCAAAGTCCAGAATGTCCAAATCCTCGCCGATATCCCAGTGGGCTTTCGGCTCAAAGTCAAACGCGGTCGGCTCTTCGAACTTTCTCAGCTCCACGTTATCGCTGTCGTCAACCCCGTACTGTACATCCTTATAAGGGGTATTCGGTACATTGAGAAGGGCAATTTTTAAGTTTTCTTCTATCTCGGAAAGTCTGCCGTCCATCTCTTTGATCTTGCTGGACAGTTCTTTCATTTCAGCCATGATCGCAGTGGTGTCCTGCCCCTCTTTCTTCATCTTCGGGATTTCTCTCGATACAGTATTCTGTCTGTTCTTCATGGCTTCCACTTCCGCCAGAAGTTCTCTTCTCTCTTCGTCATATTTTTTTACATTATCTATGCCGAAATCGCCTTTTCCTCTGAATTCAACGCGTTCCTTCACGCCTTCAAAGTCTTCTCTGATTCGTTTAATGTCTAACATTTTCTAACTCCTCTGTTTATAATAAATTCTTTTTATATCTGGTGTATAGAGCCGCCAGTTCATTGACTTTTTTCTGAATTTCCAGCTGCAGATCTGATGCTTCATCGTATTTGCCGTTGTCAAGGGCATCTTTTGCTCTCGTCAGCAGGCACTTCTCCGTGATGGTATCCTTGGCAATCTGATGTCTGATCTTATCGATCTCCAACCAGTTCTTAATATCATAGTCTGAGAAATCATTATCGCTATGTACTTTTTTGCAGTCTCTAATAAAGTCCATGGTCTGCGGTATGATGCGGTCGTGCAGTTCTGTCCTCCACTGGGACAATATCTGTTCTCTATAGGATTCCAGAACAATATCGCGCATCACGTTCCCTTCCTTGAAAATAACCAGTTTTTCCGGATATCTGTCAAAGGCCGTCAGGTTCTGCCATACGGTACTCGGTGCCCTGCCAAAGAGTTTATTTCGCTCCTCTTCTGTGAAGTCCTCAAAGACGTCATCCTCACTCCTGTACTCTCGATCTCTTTCCAGGTAGAAGTCCTCTTCTCCGAACTTCTTGGACAGGGATTTTTCTAATTCAGACGGCTTTTTACCTGCTTCCAGTACCGCTTTGATACCATCCAATATGGCCAGGTATGAAGCCGCGATAACCAGGTAGGTGTTGCTCTTCGGATTTGGTGCGCGCAGTTCGAACCTGGTGGACATCGGATTTTTTGCGTCTCTGATCAGACCGACCAATACCGTCCTGTTTCTAGAAGGCTCGTCAACCGCTCTTCCCAGAGAAGTGACGATGCAGACCGGTGCCTCGTAGCCTGGTTTCAGTCTGTTAAAGGCATCATTGGTGGAGCTGACAAAGGGATTGATCACCTCGTAGTTTTTGAGAATGCCCATTAAAGCCCCGTATCCCAGAGGATTCATAAACTCTTTGTTGAAATCTTCCGGCGCGAACAGGCTGACCACCTTTCCGTTCTTCAGCTTTGCCGCCAATCCCAGATGGGTATGTTCCCCGCTTCCTGCAACGCCTTCGAAAGGCTTTGCCATAAAAGTGACATCTAGTCCATGCTTCGTGAAGATATCTCTCACCACATACTTGACCTGGTTCTCGTTGTCTGCTGCCTGGATGGCATCAGCATATTTCCAGTCGATTTCCAGCTGCTCCATAACATGATCATAATGACCGGTGGAGCCCATCTTGGCTTTGACGCCGCCTACTTCTTTGTGGCCCATCTCCACCTGAAAACCATATTTGTCCAGGAACATCAACGTCTCTTCCAAAGCCGTTCTCACTTCTCCATAGGTTCTTTTCCAGTATTGTTCTTTCAAGACCTGGGCGGTGAAGAGCTGCTCTCTGTCGCCTTTATCATCTGGCGTCTTCACCCAGAATTCCAGCTCTGTCGCACTGGTGATGATCAGTTCTTCAATATCTTCTGCACAATCGATGCCTTTGATGTACTGGAACACATAAGGATGTGCTTTCAGTTCTTTCATCAGCTCCCCTTTGAAGTGGAGAAGGGCATCTCGCAGAATGACTCTCGATCCCACTTCAAAATCTTCATTGTGGACGAGGAAGGAAGGAATTCTGAGCGTCCCGATGGGAAGTCCCGTCTTGTATCCCCTGTTCCGGAAGTTATAGTCTACATACCAATGCACATCCAGGTCAGGGATGATATCGACCTTCGCATTGTTCAACTGTGCAATCAATGGAAGGGCAACGCTGGATCCGTCCGTCTGAACACCGTTCGTCAGCACTTTGTCTATATCTTCTAAGAATAATTTCACCGGAATCTTTTCGTCAGTATCGTGACCGCCGATATCGATTCCAACCAGGGAAACGAATTGGACTTCTGGATGATCCTCTAAAATCTCTGTAATCTCCTTTGCAGAATGCTTATCTGCGGGTATTCTGAACAGCATCTTGTCTAAATCATAGTCCAGCATATTCGTCCTCCTTTTCATTTCATTATATATTGGTTTTGGGACATTCAATCTGAATGTCCCAATTCATTAAAACATATTCAATTCTAGCTCAATTTATTAAGGGCATTTTCCAGTTCTTCCATATACTCACCATATTTTGCCCAATCTCCGCTCTTCAATGCATTCTGCGCATTGTCATAAGCTTCGGAGGCTTTCTTGATCCAATCGGATTTGCTAGTCGTGCCGCTAGGCTTATCACCGCCTCCGCCACTGCTGGCGGTGCTGCCGCCGTTGGCATCCTCCCCGAAGAGGGATTCCAGTGCCTCTCCCAGCGTCGGTTCATAAGCGATCTTGTCATCGTATGCCACGATGACTCTCTTGACCTCCGGAATGGCCGAATTGGAAGCTTCCAGATAGACCGGCTCGACATAGAGCAGGGAAGATTCAATCGGAATGACGAAGAGGTTTCCTCTCTTGTAGGAGGACCCTCTGGAACTCCACAGGGTGAAGTCGCCGGAAATTTCGGTGTTCTGGTTGATCTGCGCCTCGATCTGCATCGGTCCATATACCGTTTTGCTCTTAGGGAAGCGATATACGACCAACTGGCCATAATTTTCTCCGTCGTTTCGTGCCACCATCAAAGCGGTCATGTTCTGCTTCGATTTTGGCGTGTACGGGATGGAGTTGATGAACTCGGCGCTGTCTTCTCCTGGCAGCTTGACGATATAGTAGTTCGGACTCATCGGCTGCTGGTCTGCTCCGTAAATTTCGTTAGCGATATCCCAGACGTCCTCGTTCTGATAGAATACTTTGACGTCTTCCATATGGTAACGGCTGTAGACGCCTGCCTGGATGCCGAACAGGGTGTTCGGATATCTGATATGGGTCTTCAGGCTCTCCGGCATCTTGTCCACGGATTTGAACAGCTGCGGATAGATCTTTTGGTATGTCTTCGCCATCGGATCATTTTCGTCCACAACATAGAAGCTGACGTCACCGTTATAAGCATCTACTACGACTTTCACAGAGTTCCTGATATAGTTGGTGGTGCCCACCTTGCCGTCATACGGTTCAGAATACGGATAGTAAGAACTGGTCGTATAAGCATCCAGCATCCAGTAGAGTTTGCCGTCTGCAACGACCGAATACGGATCATCCTCGTAGCTCAGATACGGCATGATCTTTTTGACTCTGTCCATGATGTTCCTGTTGATGATGATCTTGGAATCACTCTTGATGTTGGAGGAAACCAGGATCTTCAGGCTGCGTTCTCTGATGGCAAACATCACTCTGTTGAGGAAATTCATCTTGATTCCGGCGTTTCCTTTGTACTGTGTGTACGCGTTGGAATCTCCCGAAGGATAGTCGAATTCATCTTCGCTGGTGTTTACCATGATATAGTCGTTGGACAGTTCACCAAAGTAAATCTCCGGTCTCTTGATCTCAATTTCGTCCACCTTTGATTCCGGCGGAATGTTTTTGATCAGAACATCTGGCTGTCCGCTGGCTGTTACAGCGTCAACACGGGACAGCGTTACGCCGTAACCATGAGTATACTTCAGATGTCTGTTGAGCCAGGTGTCATTGATCTTTTCTTCGTCAATTTCTCTCATGCCCATGTACGTCTGCGTATATTTTCCATTGACCATATAGCGGTCTACATCGACGTCGTTGAATTTGTAATATTGTCTGATACTCTGCGTCTGATTGTAGAAGGTGTTTACCGGCTGATAATCGTTGATTCTGATATTTCTGACGGTCTCCGTGTTGGCGTTGATGTCAGCGCTGGTCAACTGATTGTCTGCCGCAAAGGATTTGACAGAAACGTCGTCCAGTTCATAAGCATACTGGGTATACTCGATATTTCTCTCCAGGTACTTGTCTTCTTTATTGATTTCGTCAGGGGATACGACAAAGTTCTGTACCAGATAGCTGGCTCCGATGCCTATGACGCCCACAACGATCATAATGACAGGAACAGTGAAAATTTTCTTGAACTGTTTCTTTCTGATATGGTGTACGACTGTGACAGCTCCAAAGAGAGCCAACACAACCAAAGCTCTGTAAACCCAGAGAGTGATGTTTACATCTGTAAAGCCGGCTCCATAAACTGCGCCTGTATGTGCGTGGAGCAGATCAAACTGCTTCAAGAAGAAATTCAGAGCAATCATCACGAAAAAGACCACGCCCAGGAAGGATAACTGTCCCGATGCGATGTGCATCAGCTGTTTGAAGTTGCTGTCATCCAGCTGTTTCCTCGGTTTTGGTTCTTTCTGTACCTTCTTGCCGAAGGCTTCAAAGGCTTTGCCGAACGGATTGTTTCCGCCCATGCCTTCAAACGGATTGCTGCTGCCGGTATATCTCTCATCATCGTTGTTGAACGGCTGCGCCTCTTCCTCAAATACATTCGGCGTATGAACCGACAGTAAAATCGCATAGTAGATGACCGTCACCAAAATAATCAGCAATACTGCGCCAATCAGCATCTCGTTAAGCTGCTTCAGGAAGTCCAGCTTGAAGATATAGAATGAAATATCCAGGTTGAACAGCGGATCTTTCAGATTAAAATCCGTGCTATTGGCGTACTGCAGGATTTCAAACCAGAGATTTGAAATAGCATAGAACGCTGCTACCAATCCGAACACCAGCGAAATCATGTTGGTCTGGAAGTTCAGCTTTTTCATATCCGTCGCTTCATTTGAATCGATTTTTGCAAAATAGTTCTTTTTTAGTCTCTTTAGATAGATATTGACTACGACTGTCAGAATGACGAAGATCGGTATGCCTACCTTCAGTTCCGTAAACAACTGTTTGAAGAATACGCTTACGTACCCCATCTCCTTAAACCACAGCCAATCGGTGATAAAGTTTATCAATAATAGGAACAATGCCACTATTATCACGATAAACATAACGATTATGCTTAACTTACGTTGCCCATTTGAGCTCTTTTTTTCCAATGATTCTTCCTCCTAAATTTTTTTAATCTCAATGATTTTCATCGTCTCTTTATCTGGTCCCAAATACACGATGTGATGTTCAATGCTGTCTTTTTTCTTATCACTTGACGCCTTTGTGACGTCTGTTAATACATAAAAGCCTGCGCCGCCGGAACGAATTTCTCCGATGGCAAGCTTGTTGATGCCGTACTGTACGTCTTCTTTTGGTTCTATGGATTCTACTTCAGAATAGAATTCGGATGTCTGATCGATCGTGTTCAGCACTTTGTCGTTCTTTCCATTTACCATATCTACCCAAGATGAGTAGTATTGAATAATCGTTCCGATAATCTCATTTCCATAAGTTACTGACGTGCCGTCTTTGGCAGTGTACCACGGCGAATCTGCAAATGTGTAGGAATTGCCAAAATCCTCGAAGCCGTAGTCCTTGTCATCTGAAAATACTAAATCCTGATCTTCTGCAATTTCAGCTATGTTTTTATTCTTATCTTTATTCGCGTTAATCAGTGCTTCTGTGTCAGAGATGTCATGATCTGCGTCAGTCTGATCTGTTTTTTTGTCTTTTCCATCATCGCCGCCGAATAAATCCAGCACATATTGATAGCCTCGGTCAATCATCTTTCCTGCTGCGGAGTCCGGTGCAAAATACTGAATACCGATGATCGCCAGTTCTGCAATGACCAATATGCAGAGGATGATTGCGATGACTTTCAGTCCCTTTCTTTTTTTCTTTGGGTTCTCATCAGGATCCCTGTCATCAGGGCCAAAAACGTCGTCAAAAGTAAGCTTGCGCCCTGAACCTGTCTGCATCTCCGTTTCTGCTTCACTGGGGGGACAAGTGGCTTCAGACGCTGTCTTTGGCGTTATTTCAGGCTCTGCAGGCTTTCTCTTATCCATGCCTGCTAATAGAGCCGCCTCCGCAGTCACTACCCATTCTGGCGTCTGTGCCCATATGACACCGATCAAATTAGAAGGTTCTTCGTCGTCTGCCGGCGAGGATATGACCTCGTCACTCTTTTCTAAGATCCGATCCAGCACTGCTTCTTTTGAGACACTATCTCTCCTGGCAAAGGCTAACTGTTCGTCGGGCAGCGGATCTGCCCCACTTTTGATGCGTTCGTATTCTTCGTCTAAAAGCGCTTGAAAGGCCTCATTTTTTTCGTTAAAGGTGTAAAATTTATCGATTCGTCCTGACTTTTCCGTATCCCCAAGGACTTTCGCCTGATCACCCGCTGCTTGATGATCCAAATTTCCAAAGATTTCTTCTTCTAGAGATTTGGCCTCTCTTTCTGCCTCAGATGAGGCATTTGTCTCTGCAGGCTTATTGGATATTGCTTGTCCATAAGCTCTGCGCTGTTTTTCTTCCAGCACCGAGGCCCAGTCAAAGTCAATATCCTCCGTCTTTTTTTTCTGGCTGGTCGGATAACCGTCCAGGTCCCAGTTGAATTCCTCTATGTGAAATTTCTTCTTTGGTTTTTCTTCAGCGGCTTCTTTGCTTCCTTCTGAAACAGGCTTAGACCCAGCAAATACTGTCTCCTCTACCTTTGTTCCACAACCGCTGCAAAATCTATCCCCCTCTTCAAGAGGTTTTCCACAATTTTTACAATACATAACTGCCTCCTACCCAAATTCTATTCTTTAATCTGCTCGTTCAATTCTTCTATGGTATAGGTTTTGCCATTCTTAGAAACCGCACAGTCACGACTAAAATATTTTTTAGGGATATATGCATCCTCTTCCCTTTCGCAACTTGCATCCTCTTCCCCGGCTTCCGGAGCAGGCGCTTGTACTACTTCTGCTGCCTGCTCAGCCTGCTCAGGCAGATCAGCCTCCATCTGCAGGCTGACTTGGTCGGTAACGGTTTCCGTTTTTTCGCAAGATTTCTCGGCGTCTCCACTGTGATCGTCACTGGATGACGCTTCCTTTATAATATGCTCCTTCTCCCCTCTGCAATCGGATCGATATGGAGCCTGTCCTGGAACTCTGTTATCTATGTATATGACGTCTGCTTTTTTTTCGTTCAGATTGCTCACTGCCGTATTGATTTCTGTAACCGTTTCGTTGATCTGTGATAGGATATCCTTTTTTTCTCTGGCATGATTTACCGCCTTGACTGCTGCGTAAATTGCTCCTGCCAGGATGATGAGAATCAGGACAACTTGTATGGGACTCTGGTATTCCATTATGAATCTGCCAAATTGGCCTATCGCATTCATTCTTTGTATTTCCTCCTTTAAGGTTCTGCTCCCGGTTTCTAAAAGAAATCCTTGGACAGACCTTATGCTTTAGTGCCCCTCAAACAAAGTAAGCGGCATGGCACTAGTCGTATAACTGGATTGCAGTCACATTTCATAATATTATACAATAAATCTGCTCTTATGGCAAACCGAAAAGCCATTTTTTTAGCCTTTTATACACAAAAAGAGCGGAATGAAACCGCTCTTGACCGATAAGACTGGCATCAGCCCTGCTCTTTTTGCTTTTGTCGTAATTAATACTCGTTCTTGTTGTTATTGTTGTTTTTCTGCTGATTGTTCTGGTTATTCTGGTTGTTGTTGTTCTGGTTGTTCTGGTTGTTCTGGTTGTTATTGTTCTGGTTGTTCTGGTTGTTATTGTTCTGCTGATTGTTCTTCTGATTATTTTTAGCCATTTCTCATCCCTCCTCACACTCATTATTGTGTTCAGTGAGACGCAAAGTATGAATGGAAATTTTTTAAAATCGGCAGCAGTTACCGTCTGGTTAGCAATTTACAATTCAATTGGATTAGAGTAAAATGAATTCAAGAATACTGAATGTATGAAAGGATATCACTCATGTTGGAAAATCTGATTTTCTGTCTCAATGCCACCATTCCAGTCTTTCTATTGATGATACTCGGGATGCTCTTCATGAAATTTAAAATTTTTGATGAAAATTTCGTTAAAAAAATGAACGCTTTCGTCTTTAAAATCGCCCTTCCCGTACTGGTCTTTAAAGATCTATATCAAGAAGACTTCTACCAGGTCTGGGACACGAAATATGTCCTCTACTGCTTTCTGGCTACAGCGGCAAGCATCGCTATCGTCTCATGTGTTTCTTTTTTATTGAAAAACAAAGCGATTCAGGGGGAATTCATCCAGGTGGCCTACCGCAGCAGTGCGGCAATTTTAGGCATCACCCTAGTCCAGAATATCTATGGGAATGCGGGAATGACACCGCTGATGATTATCGGCTCCGTGCCGCTTTACAATATTATGGCAGTCATTGTCCTGGCTTTCTTCAAGCCTGAACGAGAGCCTCTTGATAAAAAGCTCGTCCTCAAAACTGGCAAAGGCATCGTCACCAATCCCATCATTCTGGGCATTATTCTCGGTCTGCTTTGGTCGCTTGTGCAGATTCCAGTGCCTTCTATCGTCGATAACACGGTGGAGAGTGTCGCACGCATCGCCACGCCTTTAGGCCTGATGGCCATGGGCGCGTCTTTTGATATCAAAAAAGCCCTCGCAAGTATCAGAACCGCCGGTCTCAGCACCTTTATCAAACTGATCGGCTTAGTCTGTCTCTTTGTTCCCGTGGCTGTAGCGCTGGGCTTCCGCGAAGATAAGCTGGTTGCCGCCTTAATCATGTGCGGTTCGCCCACGACAGTCAGTTGTTATGTCATGGCAAAAAACATGGGGCATGACGGCACCCTTACTAGCAGCACCGTCATGCTCACAACCTTTTTCAGCGCCTTTACCCTGACGCTTTGGCTCTTTATATTGAAATCCCTGAGCTTGCTGTAGATGTTCTGCCCGGGGCGTTCTTCACCTCGATAAGACTTTGATGAATCCGCCCTTTTCCGCATATCCGGTGTCCCACAGATTTTCAAAATCCATCCAGAGATACTCACCATAGGTTGCCGTCTTGACCATAAAGACATCCTCAAATTCCTCATAGCCCACCAGCAGAAACCAGTGCCAGACGAAATCTTTCAGCTGTGGATCTTTGTGTTTCAGCAGGAGGTAGGGAATCGGCATTTCACTGTCCAACTGTGATCTGATGGCGGCCTTTGCCTCTTCCAAGGAGGCTGTTCCATCAAAACCTGCCAGGGTGATATTTTCTTCCTGCCTATCCGCAAGGTATTGCCCAAAGCCGTCAATATACAGTTCCAGCCGATTGACTCCTTCTCTGCGCGGCCTGAGATAGGGTTTCATCACCTTCGAAAATCCCACATACTGTTTCTTATCTAATAAATCTGTATCAAAAGGGCACAGATGCTTTTTGTCCTTGTGCATGGCCAGATAGATGGACAGATCACAGGCGGTCGCTGCCGCACAGCCTCCCAGCTTCATCATGGGATCCCAAAACCAGTCCTGATTGCCGCCAAAACATTTGCCGATATTAAAATAGCGTAATTCTTTTTTCATGTCACTCATTCCTTCGCAAGATATTTCTCAAAGAATTTATACCCATAGGCGTTCCTTTATCAATCAGAATCCGATCATTTTGTGATATTTTGATCGAAAATATCAGCCGATGCCGATCATCAGCAAGGCAATCAGTCCGACAACTAGTTTTCGAGTGTTATCTGGCGCATACAATGTAGAAGTCAGTATGCCCGTTCCCGCTCCGCAGAAAAAATCGCTGATACCCTTTCCTTTGCGGATTTTTTTCAGTTGTTCCATGGATATGATGATATTTTCATCAGCTTTCTTTCGATAATCTTCATTGCTGATTCGCTCTCCGCAGAGTAATTCATTGATGCTGATCTGAAATACACTGCATAAGTCTTTCATAATTGCAATGTCCGGCAGATAGTTTCCGTTTTCCCATCTGGATATCGTCTTGTTAGTAACACCAATCTGATTTCCCAGTTCCTCCTGCGTCATCCCTGCTTCTTTCCGTAATGCTGCTATAAAACCGCCTATTTTTTTCTGGTCCATGACTCTTCCTCCTAGTATAATAATGATGTAGTCAAGAATGACTACCAGTTAATCGTTGTAAC
>URXI01000073.1 GCA_900551775.1 uncultured Eubacterium sp.
CCGATTTACTGTCAGGATAAGGGTCGATTTTTGGCATTTTCTTTCGCTGTAAGCGGCTTTTGAAGGGCTTGCCATATTCCGATATTCCCGCATAGGAACATGCCGCTCTGAGCGCAAATCAGGTGTTTTCCGTCCCTCCACATGGGGAATATCCACATGGGGATAATCCAGATGTGGCAAATCCACACATGGAGAAACCACACGGGGAAAATCCCGCACAATAAAATACCAAATAAAGAAATACCAAAGAATCAAGTAACAATCTAATTAAATATCAATCTATCAATCTTGATGGGCTACACGATTTGAAAAAATAAACCGTCTGCCACTGCGCCGATCTAATCGGCTTATGGGGCAGACGGCTTGTTGCTTTGCAGCAGGGATAGATAGGATAATTCACTGTCAGGATAAGGGTCGATTTGGGGCGTTTTCTTTCGCTGTGAGCGGCTTTTGAACGGCTTGCCATATCCCGATTCCTACCCATGCCAACGGCACTCAGAGGCTAAATAATTTATCTTCTGGCTAATCCGTATGGGCAATATCTGCGCAGGGAAAAGCCGTATACGGAAAGCCCGCATACGGATAATCCGTGAACGGGAAAACCGTACACGGAAAATCCCGCACAATTAAATACTAAATAAAAGAAATATCAAAGAATCAAATAACAATCTAATTAAATATCAATCTATCAATCTTGATGGTAAGATTCAAGTTGTAGCTTGCAAATACTTGGTTGTCAGACTATTTCATTACTTTATTTAGCAATGTCTCGTAGCTGTCCACCACATCATAAACAACATTATCTCCGCTAATGGCTTTGAAATGCTCTCTGGCGCAGTGGATCTTTGATTCTTCAATCTGTCTGAGCTGCATAGAGGACATGGAGCCTTTCGTCTCAGCGACAAAATAGATGTGCTTCACGGTACCCTCGTAAAACGCGATTGCCCAGTCCGGGTTGTAATGCCCAACCGGTGTGGAAATGTAAAAGCTGTCCGGCAACTTCACATAGACGGCGACATCCGTATTCGTGTCCAACTCGGAGGCAAAATCGCGCTCATTTGTGGAGTCGTAAACAATATGGTCGTACAAATGACGCTGCGCTTTCATGGCATTTGCGCCCAGCTTGCCTTTGATGGTCGGCTCTGTAAAGATGTCCGTGTCGTAACGCTCTTCCAGCATATTGTAGGTGATGTGCTGGATGATGGCCGTTGCCTTCTCGTCGTTGATCAGCCCTGCCGCCTTGATGATGAACTCTTCGGGGTTGTCCTTGAACTGATCAAAGACCGCCTTTTCAATGCCGGTGAGAATCTGGACAACGGCTTTTCGGGTCAGCCCCGTTTCACCTACCAGCTTTCCGACGAGGTCATACTTGACGCTGTGATTGGTGCGGATGCGCTTGCTGCTGTCATAGGTGGAAGAGCGGGACTTTGAAAAGGCGTTTCCTTCCAGCAATTCATCCCGCGATTTGATTTCCTCCATTGTGCCGGTTTCTACTTTGAAGAACACCTTGGACACCCGGAGGTTCCGGTTCAGAGCATCAACCGCTTTCTGCACCAGTTCGTCCGTGTCGAAATCCACCACATACACCGACTTGGGACTGATCCGCTGCCACAGCGCCTTAAATTCCGGCATCGCCAGCTTTTCAGGATCAACTTGCAGTTCTACATTCTTCTCCCGGGCATTCTCCGGCTGCATAGCGCGGCTGTCATAGACAGAGTCAATAATATTGAGCACAGCGTCCCGGCTGTCTGCCACTTCTTCGGCAACCTTGATTTCGCCATTTGCTTTGTCAGCGTAGTATTTGTCGGTCAAAGCACCCTTGCGGTCAATATAGCCGTTGACAATGAGGTCATAATGGATCGCCTGAGCCAGTTCGCCGTCCACAACCTGTTCGTTACCGCTTGCATCTACAAGCACCTTGCCTTTGAAGAGGTCTGCGGCGACGGCCACAGGACGACCCGCAACTGCATCCGCAAGCTCGGTTTGCAAACCCTTGGCAAAGCTGTCGTAGCTCTCGCTGGCAATGACCGTCAGCACATTGACTGCATGAACATCGTTGCCCACCACATTCGCATCCATGCGCTCGCCGTCCTGATTGACGCACAGCCGCAGACCGCGTCCCACTTCCTGCCGCTTGCGTACCTCACTGCTGCTCTGTTTCAGCGTACAGATCTGGAACACATTGGGGTTGTCCCAACCCTCACGCAGCGCCGAGTGGGAGAAAATGAACCGCACCGGCGACCGCTTCGGGTCCCTGTCCAGAAGCAGCTCCTTGTTCTTCATGATGAGATCATACGCATCAATATCGTCTGAGGTCTTCTCTTTCTTGTCGCTGAGCTTACTGTCGGTCATCTTGCCCTTTTTGTCGATGGAAAAGTACCCGGCGTGGGTCTCATGGGCGGAGATGGAGTCAAGGTACCGGATGTAATCCTCATCGTCAAACTCCCGCTGCAAGCTGGAAACGATGTCCTCATATTCTTCTTCAAACATATCGGCATAGATACCGTTGTAGGGATTGCCCGCTTCATCATACTGCTTATACTTCGCCACCTCGTCGATGAAGAACAGGCTCAGCACCTTGATGCCCTTATGGAAGAGCTGGCGTTCCCGCTCGATGTGGGAGAGGATGGTCTCGCGGATCTGGATGCGTCGGAGCTGGTCTTCGCTGACCTTGCCGATCACATCCCCGGCATAGATTTTAATGCCGTTCAGAAATTCCACCGAGTTGTCCCGCCCGTCGATGAACTTGACCACAAAACCGCTCTGATACTCATCCAGCCCGCCGGAATTGTCGTAGAGATTAAATCCGATACCGGCCTTCATCGTCTTTTTGCGAATACCGGTTGCGCCCTTGAAATCAAGCTGCAAAGTCGCCGTGGGGTCAGCTTTGGAGAGGTTGATACCCTCCAAGTAGACATACCCCTCTGTCGCCGTGCTGCCGGACTCGGTGATGCCCTTGACGGCAATCTTCTTTACCAGTCGCTTGTTGTACGCTTCCATTGCGTCCAGCCGGTAGACCATGTTGTAAATGCTGTCCGACTTGTGGGTGGCGGAGTAGCGCAGGGTCAGCAGTGGGTTGAATTCTTTCAGCCGCTCCTTCGTCTGCTTGCCTTCTACAGACTGCGGTTCGTCAATGATGAGGATCGGGTTCGTCTTGGCGATGATGTCAATGGGGCGGCGGGAGCGGAACTCGTCCAGCTTCATGTAAATGCGCCGTGCGTCCTTGCCCCGGGCGTTGAACGCCTGAGAGTTAATAATCATCACATTGATGGAGCTGTCGGAGGCGAAGCGGTCGATCTCGGTGAGCTGAGAAGAATTGTAAATGAAGAAGCGGATTTTCTTACCGTATTCCTCGGCAAAATGCTCCTGCGTCACCTGAAAAGACTTATACACACCCTCGCGGATGGCGATGCTGGGTACCACAACGATGAACTTGCTCCAACCATAGTGCTTGTTCAGCTCGTACATGGTCTTGATGTAAGTATAGGTCTTGCCAACGCCGGTTTCCATCTCAATGGTCAGGTTGTAATGCCCCTCCAAACGCTCAGAGGGCTTGATCTGTCCTACACGCTGCACCTTTTGCAGATGTTCCAAAATCACGCGGTCAGATAGCTCCGGCACAATGCGCTCGTTGCGCCAGCCGGTGAAATCGTCCTCATCGGTGAGGGACTGCTGGTAGTTGATACCGCGATCCATCATGTAGGTAGGCGTGAGGTAGGGCTGCCCGGCGAAGACATCCACCACGGCCTTTGCCGCGTCCGCCTGAAATTTCTGGTGCTTGAATTGCAGCTTCACTCGTCTTCGCCTCCATTCTCGTCCGTGATTTGTTCTTGCAGCAGCTTCTGCAAAGCCTCTTTGCTGGGCAGTACGGTCTCATACTTGCTGGCAAAGATCTGCGAATTGTCCTCCGGCAGGGTCATTTCCACAACCGCGTTGTTCTTGTCCCGGCACAGGATGATGCCGATGGTCGGGTTTTCCTCCGGCAGCTTCACCTTGCGGTCGTAGTAATGCACATACATCTGCATCTGCCCAATATCCTGATGCTTGAGTTCGCCGATTTTCAGGTCAAAGAGGACAAAGCAGCGCAGCAGCCGGTTATAGAAGACCAAATCCACCATGAAGTGTTCTTCATCAAAGGTAAAGCGTTCCTGCCGTCCGACAAAGGCAAAACCAGTGCCAAGCTCCAAAAGGAATTGCTGCAAGTGGTCGATAATCCGGCTTTCCAGCTCAGTTTCGGAATAAGAAGGCAGCTCTGGCAGCCCCAAAAATTCCAACACATAGGGGTCTTTCACAGCATCCTGCGGAGTTTCTACCGTTTGCCCTTCCAAAGCCAGTCGGTAAACCTTGTCCTTGTCCGTACTGAGCGCCAGACGCTCATAGAGGGAGCTATTGTACTGCCGTTTCAGCTCATTGAGACTCCAATCGTTTTTCACCGATTCGATCTCATAAAAATGGCGCTCGTCAATATTGTCAATGCGCATGAGCTTCAAATAGTGCGACCAGCTCAGGTAGAATTTCCGCCCGGTGCTGACAGCGGGAAGATTCTCGAATTGGCTAAACACTGTTTCGCCAATCTGATCCGAAGAATAAACCTTGTAAAACTGCCGGATATTTTTCAGGTTGCCAACGGAAAAGCCCTTGCCGAAATTTTTTGTCAAATAGGCGGACAGCTCCTTCAAAAGCTGCGTGCCGTATGCGGCTCGGTTTGCGCCGTGCTGCTCTTCCTCCACGATCATCCGGCCAATCTCAAAATAGGCGTAGACCATCGCAAGGTTGACCGCCGTTTTGGCGTTCTTCCGCGCCTTGGCAAGTACATCGGAAACACCTTGCAGGAAGTCGCGGTTAATTGGTGTCATTTCATTCTTATCCATCGCCGCGCCTCCTTAAATCACCCGTACCCGCTTGGAAATATCGTCTGCATCCTCCGGCATATAGAGCTTGAAAATCTCGAACACATTGATTTTGGCGGGGCTGTTGGCGAAGCTGCTGTCCCGGAAGACGGCCCGCAGGGGCTTGCGCTTGGCGATCTCTTTGACGACGCTTTCCGGCACATTGGGGTCGAAGCAGGCGATCAGGTCGCCGTCGTTGTAGGTGTGGACGGTGCAGCCGTCGATCTGTTCGCTGGTATAGAGCAGGGATAGAGGCAGGCCCCAGTCCAGCAGGCAGCCGAACAGCAGGTCAAGGTCGGTGCGGTCCTCCTTGATGTTGGAGATCATATCTACAAGGTTTGGCTGATCGTAGTCATCTGCGGCATAGTAGACATCCTTCATGTTGCTGTCGTCCAGCTTGAGGACGCGAAAACCAGTGTCGAGGTCTTGGGTAGTCAGCGGGCTTTCTTCCTTAATTTTCTCCCCGGCGCGGCGAATGCGCTCTTTGCCGATTTCGCAGATGTTTTTATAACCGGCTTTATAGGCTTCGCTGTTTTCGTCGCATTTTTCGGGCAGCTGCACCATGATGAATTTGCGGTGTCCGCCGTCCTCGGCGTTGAGCCGCATAACCGCATGGGCGGTGGTAGCGGAGCCGGAGAAGAAGTCGAGGACGAGAGCGTCATCATAAGGAATTGAGCCAATAAAAGTTTTTAACAGGTCGACTGATTTTGGATAGTCAAAAAACTTTTTCCCGTCAAACAACTTTTGCACCTCTGCATCACCGTTTGAAATATTTGTTATTATATCTTTCAACAATGTGTTATTAAACTCACGGATACGGGTATAAATTTCATAACCACCTTTAGATGTTTTTAGGACTATAAGGTCATAACTCTCATTTGCAATTTTCTGTTTTGACCATCTCCAAGCATGATATTTGTGCGTTCCATCACCATTGGGATGTGGAGGAAGTTCAACAAACCCGGGCTTAACTTCTCCTATATTACCAGTCGTAATTTCTTCAGTATTAGGATTATAGAAGATAGAAAACACAAGATTGGGACGAGTCTCTTCATTAAACATCCTGTTATGATTATAAAGCGTGTCTCCTACGGCAAATTGTCCTCTGGAATCAGTACGAATGTCTTTATTAAACCCTTTATAAGCGTCGGGCATTTTTTCTTTTGCAAAAGATATATTCACATTCATACTATAAGAACAAGAAAGCATCTTACAATATACGAGAACACTTTCCCATGTCTTCGCCGCCCCACATCCTGATATTTGGCGCCCAGTTATATTTGATACCCAAGCAAATTGATTCAAATAATTATGTGCCCCAAAAACTTCATCGCAAATTTTTCTTAAATTCTGAACTTCATTATCATCAATCGAAACAAAAACAATTCCATCCTCCGCCAGCAAATTTCTCGCCAGCATCAGCCGGGAATACATCATGCTGCACCAATCTGAATGGAATCTCCCGTTGGAATCCGTGTTCTTGAACAGGCGGTTTTCATCCTCATCGTACATCCCCATCTGCTCGTTTTCCTCTTCCTGGGAGCGCATGAAGTCGTCGGCATAGATGAAGTCGTTGCCGGTGTTGTAGGGCGGGTCGATGTAAATCATCTTCACCTTGCCCAGATACGCCTCCTGCAAGAGCTTGAGCACTTCCAGATTGTCGCCCTCGATGTAGAGGTTTTCAGTGGTGTCCCAGTCTTTGCTTTCTTCCGGACAGGGGCGCAGCGTCTTGCGGATGGGCTTGTTGGCCTCCACAATCGCCGCCTTCTTGCCCACCCAGGTGAACTCATAGCACTCGTCCCCGTCCACCACATCGGGGGAGAGCATCTGCTTGAGCATTTCAAAGTTGATTCCGCGCTTGAGCTTGCCATTTTCATCCCTCATCTCGGTGATGCAGTTGGGGAACAGGGCAGCGATTTTGTCTATGTTCTCCGATGTAAGATCGGGGGTTTCCATGCGTAGTTTATCCATTGGTAGTTCCTCCGTTATTATCGTCATTATCGTCTCCAAATATTTCTGCTTCTAACTCCTTATATACGTCCATATCCGGCGTAATCAAGGGGGCAAGGGTATCTCGCATAAACGGGTCGGGGTTATTCCCGCATTGTGTTAGCGAAAGGCGGCGTTTAAGAGAGATATATATTCCGCCACTCGCTTTTTTGAAATCATCCGGTGCATTGCCTCTGGAAACAGAATCCGTAAGTGCTTTCTGCTTTTCCTGTATGCAGGCAACATATTCTTCCGGTTTTCCAACTTTATCACACAATTTTTTGATTACAGCATCATCAAGCACATAGGATTCAAGGTTGCGCCTCTTCAAAACCTTTATACCGGCTTTAGCGAGGTCAGCAACTTCCTGTGAGCTACGATCATCCCGATCAACAATCTTAATTACCTTTGTGCCAGTAAGTAGAGTCTGGATTATTTCACCACTATTTTTCTCAATATTTTCGATGTCATTACATGAACCACCGGAAATGAAGAAAGCTTCTGGATGGGTATCTGCAAAGATTGTTGAGTATATTGTCTTATCAAAATCCTTGCGCTTCCCGCCATTTGGATCACCTTCACAAAACACTATCGTCTTAGGCAGCATTAGCTTTGCAAAATCTCCGAACGCAAGCTCATAGAACTTATTGATTACAGCTTTCCCGATTCTTGAAGGCCGAATGATTTGATCTGTATCAAAATCTCTATTTCCAAAATCGAGAAACACTACTGTACCCGGATTTTCTTTTTCAATATCTTCAGCTTCCTGAAGCATACCGATTGAATGGGTGGATACCCAAAGTTGCGAACTACCCGGAATCAACAAGTAAAGTTCACGAAGCACTTTGCCTTGGAGTTTTGTGTGCATATGAAGTTCTGGCTCGTCTATACAATAAACTGCATCAGGATAGTATTTGGACTGGACAACCATATCCAATATCAAATCAAATGCAGATTTCTCGCCAGCGGAAAGATTCTGATAGCTAAAATCTTTTGTCGTTCCCTTCGTAAAATAGAAGTTACCGTTTTGCAGTGGATCGCCAACCGATGAGAGTTCCAAATCCTCGAATACATTTTTAAGAGCTACTTGGATTCTTCCAATCAGTTCGTCACGCAATGTAACGACAGCTTTTTCATTGTTTGCATCATCAAACACCCCTGCAATAGTACTAGCAATAAGTCTCTGGTAATTGGAAGAAACGGTTTGGTCATTTTGTATCAACGAAGAAAGCCTGATTGATTTAGTAGGATCTTGCTGCTTTTGCATGGATTCTATTTGGAAATCCGGTTCGTTCCTATATGCACTTCTAAAATAGAAATGCCCCTTAATATCGTCGTGGTTCCCTAGCGTGTTAGAGAATGTTGCTTCATGGAAATCGATATTGACAAGTTTTAATGCTCTACTTCTCCATTCAGAGTAGTTAAATTCTTCAACATTACCAGCTTTGCTTAGATAATGATAATCTCCCGCATCATTATATCCTGCACATTTATAGTAATGGTTCATTGCCTCCATAAACGAAGTCTTTCCAGACCCATTAGGTCCCACAAGAACAACTAATTTTGCTGTTTCTGGAATACTGTCTACTGTTAAATGTGTAAATCGCTTGAAGTTATTCAGCTCTATACTTTTTATCCTCATGAGATAACCAAAAGCTCCTTCCTCAACTTTTTAATTTCCGCATTGATCTCCATCCGCCGGTTGAACTGCTTTTCTTTCCGCATTTTACTTTCCAGCGCGGCGATCTGCTTTTCCAGCTGCCGCCGCTTTTCATCGCGTTCCACAGAAGCCTGTAAGCTTTCTCCGGCATCCGCTTGCAGCGCATCTCCAGCGATCTGCCGCACAAGGCTTTCGTAGACGGCGTCCATGCTCAGCCCGTCCACACGGAATTGAAGCTCATCTTCCGGCATCCACTCCGTGTGGTAATACCGGCTCACCTTGAAAGCGTTGCTGCCGGACGCAGCCGCCTCCTTGTAGCCGATCCACGCCTGCGCCTTGCCCTCGCAAGTCAGGATGAAAAGGATGTGGTACGGGATCTCCTTGTCGATTTGCCGTAGCACCGCTTCGTCAAGCTGGGGTGTGTTCAGCCGGACTTCAAAGACCTCTACCTCTATCACCGCTTCTCCCGCAGCCAAGTTCAGTGTTGAAGCTGCCAGCTTGTTGCGCCAATAAATGAGACGGATCTGCTCCACGAAAACCCGTTTCAGCGCGGGCGTAATGTCGATATTCTCATAAAATTTCTGCTTCGGTATTCGTTTTCCGAACTCGGTCGATGCAGGAAAACCGAACATGAACAGTCCTCCTTATTTTACCACAAGGAAACAGATCAGCTCGAAGTCATCCAGCCCTGAAACAGCGGAGAGCAGGGCGGTGGTGCCGCCGCGCTTGAACAGGCTGTCAATGTCGCTTTCTTCCTTTGCGTCAATGATGGAATTGATCGCCTCGGAAAGCAGCTCGGAGACTTCGCCCGTATTGCGCCCGTCATCCGTTTCCCGATTAAATTGCTTACACAGCTCCATAACCGGTTCGCTCTTGCCGCGGCAGAGCAGCCGCATGGTGTCCAGCAGCTTCTTCGGATTCAGATAGTCGCAGACGATCTCGCCGTCTTCGCTGATATAGACCATGTAGAACGGGTGGATGCGGTTGCGGTTGTCGATGTTCACACTGTCATTGATGTTTCGCAGAACGAAGATCACCCCGGCAGGGGAATCCTCCGTCTGTGCAACGACGGTGTGCAGCCCCTTCGGAGCCGTTTCAATATCGTCGTGCTGCTTCATATATTCCAGCAAATCCAACCGGAACTCATTCAGCCCCAGATCCATAATGGAGATACCGCTGGTCATGTCCTCGATGTCCACCACTTCCTCTTGCAGCCGCTTGAGCTGTGCACGACGGTATTCCAAATCGCCTTTTTCCTCGGCGTTGATCAGGTCATCATCGCCGGTGGAGGTCATGACCGAAATCTTCATGCGGGTCTCAACACGGCTTTTCAGGTTAATATATTCGTCCAAGTCCATATCCGGCCAGAAGTTGACAAGCTGGATATGGTCATTTTTGCTGCCGATACGGTCAATCCGTCCGAAACGCTGGATGATGCGGACAGGGTTCCAATGAATGTCGTAATTGATCAGATAGTCGCAGTCCTGCAAGTTCTGACCTTCGGAAATACAGTCAGTGGCAATGAGGATGTCCAGTTCGTCGGCGCTCCCCGGAAGCAAAACGGCTTTGCCTTTCGAGACCGGCGAGAAACAGGTCAGGACAGTGTTGAGGTCGGCGCGGAGCTTTGGTATGGTGGTTTTGCCATCTACTGTGCCGGTGATCTCTGCTGTTTCCAGCCCGAACTTCTCCTTGGCAAACCGGCTGACATTGGCGTAGAGGTAATCGGCTGTATCGGAAAAAGCGGTGAAGATAATGATTTTCCGATTGCCGGGGTTGATGGGATGTTCCATCTTTTTCTGGATCAGATCAAACAGTGTTTGCAGCTTGGTATCGTGCTCCGGCGTAATGTCCGCTACCATCAGGCTCAGCAGTTCCAGATTTTCTGCGTCCTTTTCCAGCTCCCGCTTCCACGAAACATAGTCCATATCGGCAAGGTCGATTCTGACTTTTTTACCAACCGAGAAGAAGTCGGTGTTCTGGTCGTCGTAGTCAAAATCCTCGTTATCAGACAGCTCTGTCAGGTTGAGAACGCAATCTCCGGATTGATAACTGTTGATGGTTTCAATCGTGTCCTCAATCAGCTTTTTGATGCGGTCGATCGTCAGCCGGAAGGAATACACCGAGCTTTCCAACCGCTTGAGAAGGTTGATGCTCATCAGGCGGCGGATGCCTTCCTCGCGTCCCTGCTGGGTCAGGCTTGTACCCTTGTGGTGGGTCATGTCCAGATATTTTGCAAGGCGCGACGGCATGATGTAGTTCGACGGCGTATAGATAGACAAATTCAGCGACATGAGCAATGTATAGATGTCATTGTAGTTGATGGCATCGCTCAGGTCGGTCAAACAGGGGCGCAGAGAGATCGGCGGGAGTCGCTCCGGGAACTTGCCAATGTCCGCAGTGTTGTAGTATTTTTCAATGTGCTTGCGGGAGCGGGCGATGGTCACGCTGTCCAGCAGCTCGAAGAAATCAAAGTCCAGTGTCCGCAGCAGTGCATCCGTTGTGCGCTGCTCGGCGGGAAGTTTGCTCCATGCATTGAATGCCTTTTGCGCCTGACGGAAAATTTCGTCGATGCTTTTTGTTGTCGCCAGCTTTTGATTGATCTGTTCTGCGTCACCTTCATAAGCAAGGGCAAGCTGGTTTTTCAGGTCAATGAATTTATTGTTGACCGGCGTTGCAGAGAGCATCAGCACCTTCGTCCGCACACCCGCCCGGACAACTTTGTTGAGCAGTTTCAGATAACGGTTTTCCTTTGCATCCTCGCCGGACACTTCGCCTCCGTTGCGGAAGTTGTGGCTTTCGTCAATCACCACAAGGTCGTAATTGCCCCAGTTTAAGCGGTCAAGGTCAATGCCGTTGGACTGCCCGTGCTCTCGCGACAGGTCGGTGTGATACAGCACATCATAGCGCAGCCGGTCTTCTGCGATGGTATTGTTGATATAGTTGCCCTTATATGTATTCCAGTTTTCGGACAGCTTCTTAGGGCAGAGCACCAGCACGGATTTATTGCGGTTTTCGTAATACTTGATGACGGCAAGAGCTGTGAAGGTTTTACCGAGACCCACACTATCCGCCAAAATACAGCCGTTGAATTTTTCCAGCTTGCTGATAATCGCAAGAACGGCATCCCGCTGGAAGTTATAGAGCATTTCCCAGATTTTGCTCTCTTTGAAGCCGGTTGCCTCATTGGGCAGCTCGTCCGCCGAAATGTCATCCAGAAACTCATGGAAAATATTGTAAAGAGCAAAGAAATAGATATATTCCGGCGCGTTTTCACGGTACGCAGCCGTGATGTTTTCTATCACAACATCGGTGACTTCTTGAAGTTTTTTCTTATCATTCCAAAGCTGCTCAAAGAGGTTTAGAAAATACCCAGCGTTCTCAAAGCTCTCGGTTTTCTGCACCGGATAATAGGCATTGTTCCCGCGCTCGCAGCCCAGATCGACCGTCGTAAAACCATTGATGGGCATATAGGTGCTTTCATCCACCGTCATGAAGCCCATCATCTGCTCCTGCGTAACATTTGATTTGAAAGTTACCTTTCGCCGGATCCAGTCCGCGCATTCCTTTGCAATCGCCTTCTGTGTCAGCTCGTTGCGCAGTTTTACCTCAAATTCTGTTCCATAGAGGCTGCGTTCCCGGGAGATACGGGGAATATAGAACTCACGCTGGGCTTTGGAGGCTTTTTCTGTAACAAAGGTCGGGGAGGTAAAGATAAAACGCAGTTCATCTATCCCTTCCAGTTGCTTTTTCAGCTCCTGATAGGCATAGATTGAAAAGCACGCTGCTGCAATGGAGAGCTTGCTTCCTTTATGAATGACCGACTGTAAATCGCCTTTGACAGTGCTATTGATGTTGTCAATTATCTGCATTATCTTACCCCGTGTTCGTCTGCATTCTTAATATATTTCCCGCTTTTTATTCGAGCATCTGCCGGTTTCGGCTCATCATCAGGGATTGCCCAAGTGCGCCCGATTCTTATCGCGCCCGGTATGCGATCTTCATTACATAAAATTTGTATGCGGCGCGTAGAAATACCCCAGCGTTCAGCGGTTTCCGTTACGGACAGATATTTCATTTCGTAGCCTCCGATTACCGTGATTTTGGAGATGGATACAATAATACAGTGTACATTATACTCGTTTAACCGAATAAAATCAAGACAGCCGCCGGAATATCCAGAAAGATTTTGTAAAGGCTTGAGCTAAGGGTTTGGGGTATTCCCAAAAAAGAAAAATGGCGCTTTGGCAGACAGCCCGGAACGCCATTTTTTCGGTGTGTGGCCACACCGGATGTGCTTGCTAATCAGCAAGTCACTCCGGTATGGCAAGCACCGTTTTTCTGCAAGTGTACATACACTTGCTGTGCTTGCTGTTCTCTTAAATCACAGTCCCACGCCTGTTTCTCCGAAAATTTTGCGTGGACACGAACACTTTTTTCGTTTGGAGTCTTGACTCGAACACCTGTTCCTGATATACTGAAAACAACCAAATAGAGTAGCTGTGCTGTGGAGCCGCTGACGAAGCGAAGTCTTCCTAATGCCGCATGAACGCAGAAATCCGCGTGGGTTTCTGTGTAGTCGGTATGGGAAGATTTTTTACCGTCATGCGGCTCTTTTCGTTTCCTCAGTCCGCCCTCCCCGCCAGCGGGAAGGAGCGTGCCATGTAAACAGAATCGGAACCAGTCAAAGCATTTTGGCAAAGGGCGGCCTTAGCCGCCTTGGTTACTCATCTGCACAGCAGAACGGCGCTGTCAAGGACGCGCAGCGAGGCGAAGCCGCTTCCTTGACTGCGGCGGGCTGCTGTGCCACACACGACAAATACGGAGGAAATCGGAATATGAAAAATCAGAAGAAAAAGGACATGGATGTTTTACTACCCTACCCTAAGAGATTGCCGGTCCCTGACCATGCGGATATGCTCACGGAGGACGGAACCATCTACCATGTCCAGAGCTTTTTTGTAGGGGATTTGGAGATGTGTGATCTGCTGGACGCTCTCACGATTGAAGCGATAGAACGGGTGAAGTGAATCCCGGCACTTTGCCCAGTGGAATCGTCAGCGCCGCAGTGGTATAATACAATCAGGATTTCTGATTGTGATACGCACTGCATTTCGGGAGGTTAAAGAAGAAAATGCAGGAACAATACAGTGTTGGAATCTATGCCAGGCTGAGCCGGGACGACGAGCGCGCCGGTGAGTCTGTGTCAATCGAAAATCAGAAGGAAATGCTCGCCCGGTATGTGCGGGAACAGGGCTGGACGCTCTACGATTACTACTGCGACGATGGGGTCTCCGGTACGACCTTCGACCGGCCCGGGTTCAACCGGCTGGTGCAGGATGCAACAGACCGCAAGATCAATTTGGTACTAACCAAAGACCTAAGTAGGCTTGGCCGTGATTACATCGAGGCGGGCAAATATACCGACTTCATTTTTCCGTCCCTGGGCTGCCGGTTCATTGCCCTGAACGATGGAGTGGACACGATCCGCAAGAACAACGAGATGCTGGTCATTCTGAAAAATGTCATGAACGACCTCTATGCGCGGGATACCAGCAACAAAATCAAGGCGGTGAAGCTGTCCACCTTCAAGGCTGGGAAATATGTGGGCTGCTATGCGCCCCTCGGCTACCGGAAAAGCGCGGCGGACAAGCACATCTTGGAGATCGACCCGGTGACTGCTCCGGTGGTGCGGCGCATCTTCGATCTGCGGTTGCAAGGCAACGGTTTCCGAAAAATTGCTCTGATCCTCAATGCCGAGAAAGTTCCTTCGCCCCGAACCTTCTACTACATGGCGGAGGGGCGGGAAAACCGAAGGGGAGAGACGGAGTGCTGGAACGATGTGACGGTAAAAACCATCCTCCGCAACGAAGTATATCTCGGCCACATGGTACAGAACAAGACGGGCACCGTCTCCTACAAAAACCACAAGCAGGTCAGCAAACCGGAGAGCGAGTGGATTCGGGTGGAGAACACCCACGAGCCGCTGATCTCGCAGGATGTGTGGGACGCAGTACAGCGGATGGACAACCATCCGTCCAGAGGGCGCAGCGGCAAAAGCGGAACCGTTTCGCTGTTCGCCGGTCTGCTGCGGTGCATGGACTGCGGGGCCTCCATGCGGTATATGCGGGATTACCGGAAGAAAACCAGCGGCAAGGAACCGGAGTACAAGGCGTATGTCTGCAACCGGTACGCTTCGGGCGGCAAAGATGCCTGTTCTTCCCACTACATCAACCAGAAGGCGCTGGCTCAAGTGGTGCTGGTGGACATCCGCAGCAAGTCGATGTGGGCGCAGTTTGGCCGGGCTGAGATTCGAGAAAAACTTCTGGCGCAAAAGGAGTCCGCTGGCAGGGAGAGAACCAAGACGCTTCAATTGGTGCAGAG
>URXI01000074.1 GCA_900551775.1 uncultured Eubacterium sp.
GTCGAAAGTAATCTATTTCACGCTGCAAGGTTTCGAAAAATAATCCCGCATGGTAGCCATCGCAGACGGCGTGAATGACGTTGAGGTTTACCGGCAGCAGGACATGCTCTCCCTCTCTCTCATATTTTCCCATAGTTATCACTGGGAAAAACTGCAGACCCCCGCCGACGACTCTGCTGTTGAAGCTTGTAAAGCTTGTCCACGGCGCGGCGGAAACGCAATAGAAATTAGCCGGCTGATCCTTCCGCGCTTTGATGCCTTTGACATCCTTATACTTTTCCATATCGGAAGTGATGGTCTGATAGAATACCTCAAAATCGTTGTCGTAGTCCGTCCAGCAGTCAGAGAAGGTCTTATCGTCGTCGTGAAAAATCGTATAGTTTGGCACTACATGATCCCAGACACACAAATTACCCTCTTTATCCTGAAACATCTTGAAATTGTCAATGCCGTTTACGGTCTTTGACACCAGATAAATCAGCACCGCATAGAACTTTTTCCCGTTTTGATGGCAGTAGTCCAACAGTTTTTCTACCTTAATATTGGCAGTCATATTATATTGTACCTTGAGTATTTTCGTGTAATACGCAAAATGTTCTCTGCGGGGCCAGTTCTCCATATCTATTTTTTTCCATGTACTCATTATCTTTTCCTTTCACATGCAATCAGCCGATTCCGCCAAAAATTGCTCCTGCAATCAGCGCGATGAGAGCCAACGGAACAAATACAAATTTTCCCATGATTACAAACCACGGTCCAATGGGTTTGGCTGCGCCTTCATTGACCGCTTTTTCGGCATATTCTTTGCCTGCCACGTAGAAGAACATGATGCCCGCCAGCATGGCTCCAAGAGGGCAGACATAAATTGACACAGCATCCATCCATCCGGAAACGATGGCCTGAATCAAAAGTGCAACGATGCATCCAATGACAGCAATGGTTCCTACCGCCGTAATCCGTCTGAATCCCAGCTTTTCCTGCAGCGCCGCGACGGGAACCTCATACAGATTGATCAAAGAGGTGATCCCTGCCAGCATGACGCAGATATAAAAGACGATGCCTACAATGGTTCCCGCAGGCATACCGTTAAATACATTTACCAGGTAGATGAACATCAGTCCCGGTCCTGCTGTATCAAGGGCCGCGCCGCCCACTGCCATGGATGGGATGATGACCAAAGCCGCCAGCATAGAAGCGATCGTATCGAATACAGCGATGTTCTTCGCTGATTTCACCACGTTTTCGTTTTTGCCCAGATAGGAACCATAAATCACTGTTCCGTTGCCTGCAATAGAAAGGGAGAAGAACGCCTGTCCAAAGGCGAAGATCCAAAGCTCGGGATTCAGCAGGCCTTTCGGATTCAGCGTAAAGATATACTTGTATCCTTCTCCCGCACCCGGCAGGGTAAAGATGTAGATACCCAACAAAATAAACAGTCCAAATAATGCAGGCATCATCACTTTATTCACCTTTTCGATACCTCCTGCAACGCCAAAGGCCATGATCGCAAGGGTCACGCCGACGGCGATGATCAGCCACAGGTTATTTCCCCATGCGGAGGCAGTGGAGCCGAACAGGCCGCCTATGGCGTCCATATCCTGCCCCATGGCTGACAGCTTTCCTGTCAGCGACATGAAGGTATATTTGAAAATCCAGCCTACGACGACTGTGTAACCGATGGCAAGGCAGAGGGCGCCGATGACAGGGATAAAGCCGATCCACTGTCCGAAGGTTTTGCCTGTTCTGATTTCCGTGCACCTCCCAAAAGCGCCGATGGGGCCTGCGCTGGTGGATCGTCCCAGGGCGATTTCTTCAATGACGCCAGTGGAACCGATCAAAATGACAAAGAGAAAATATGGCAGCAGGAAGGTCAGTCCGCCCCACGCTGCAACCATGTATGGAAATCTCCATATATTTCCCATGCCTACGGCAGAGCCGACACACGCCAGGATAAATCCCCATTGGCTTCGAAAGCCGTCACGTTTCTGTTCTAAATCATTCATGATGTACTCCTTCAATAAATATATATCGCTGCCTACTATTATACAGATTAAGAAGTGACGGCGCAATTCCTTTTGTTATAAAAAACACTTGACTGTAATGTGCTTTTCAGGGAAACAAGCTCATGAAAATGTTACAACTGGAACAGACAGACTTTCTATGCGGACAACTCGTATTGCTTTTTTAAAGCAGTACATAATATCTCCAGCCTCGTTCAGTTTCTTTCTGAAACCGATTAGTTTCACAAAACTCTCGCATGCGTTTACATGTAGACGAGAGTTTTCACTCTGGTCAAGCAAGTCCCGATTTCCTATCTTTCATATGTATTTTGGGATTTGTTGCGTTTCCAGCACCTTTGCATCAGCTTATCAAATATTGCGAATGCTGCGCCGGATTTCTTATGCTCTCTCTTGCACTTCTCGGTGAGCTGAAACTGCGCGTAAAACAGTTCTTTTGTCCGTTGATACAATGCTTGTCCTGCCTGGCTTCCAAACTCTTCCATCAGCAAATGATATATGGTCTGCAGATTCGTCATCCCTCGGGGATTTGCTGCAACACCCTGTAATATGTTCTCAATCTTTTTCAATTGAAAATCCGCAAATTTTTCTCTCTGCACTGCATTTGCAATCAACTGAAAATCTCGATCCAGACTCACTAAATACACAATTGTTTCTTCCGCTTTTGCTGCAAAACAGCCTGCCCGCACTGCTATGGCAAAATCGACGGCATTTTTCCCCGCGGGGATAGGAAAAAACACGACCGTTGCCGCAGTCCTTTCTCTCACCTTTTTCTGATTCTGTTCTGATACATAATAAGGGTTCTTCGTTCCAAAAAAAATCTGCACCTGTTCATCGTTTGATAAGCATTCTATCCCTTTGATACGTTCTGTCGGTCCATTGTCCCCGTCAATCAGGTAAACTGCCATCTCATCACCGCCCTTTCTGTGATGCCTCTTCTGTATACCTTTGAGTATATATAAGTATACCACGAAAGTCGAAAAAGAACAAGTGTTCTTTTTTAAAAGTTTAGAAAGGACAATGGAATCATTCCCATTGCCCTTTTCAAAGTTCTTATCATTAAAATTCGGTTTACTTTTGCAGCTTCCAATACCCTGTTCTATTTGAGCCCTCACGCACAATATAGCCTTCTTTCTTTAACCGTGAAATCCCATTATCAATCGTAGTTGCACTAACACCCAAGACTGCTGCCAAATGTGATTTCGTAATACGTTGGTTCGTTCGGATTTCTGCAAGCATATATTGCTGTGTTTTGGTTAATCTGATATCAAGACTGGTGGATTGTTCTTCCTTCGTTTCCCGTTCGCCCATCACATTAATCCAGTTAAATGGGATTTTAACGACGATAGAGTTTTCACGAAATTCGTAGGCCTCTCTGCCATATTGCTGTGTGATTTTGGGAACGCCTCTTCCCGTTTTCTCACTAATATGCAGCTGCAAAAAGATTTCGGAAAGCTTTCTGTTTACCGGTATCGATTCGCCTGCAAAAAAAACTTCCATCGTTTGTTCCGGCGCCAAAGATCCCCTTGATAATATCTCAATTCGATCTGAGAATACAGTAATCATCGGCTCATTCCCACTAACCCATTTGTTATGCACAAATGCATTCACGACAGCTTCGCGAAAGGCTTCATTTTCGAAAAGTGGAACTTCTTTTCTTTCAACAATGCGATCTGTTTCATCTGCCTGTATAATATTCAAAACATCCCCGTATCGAAGAACCTCATCCAGGGAGTATAACAGACATTGGTTTCCAAATTCTCTCACAGAGTACATATTATCTGCTTTTGAAGTCCCTGAAAAAATAGCCACCCTAATAGGGATATGCGAATCATCAGAAAGCAATTGTGCCAAAATATTATACTCTCCGTCTCTAGTATATAGCGATAAATTTTTCTTAAAGGTTTCCGGATTCAATTTCAAGCCTTTTGCTCCATAGAAAATCTGCAGCTTCTCAAAAGTAAGATCCTGATATTCTGATGGTGTATTTTCAATCGTAGGAAATCCGTGTCTTAGAATATCAAATAGATAAGATTCTTTTTCTGGATATTTTCTAAGCTTTTCTTTGCTTGAACCAATACGAATATATCTTTCATTGGCAAAAGATACTGGGATTGATTTTGCCGCAGGTATTTTTAGCAGCACAATCCTTTTATTGTCGACGAGACCCTCTTCAAAAGTAAAATTGATATCCAGGCTAAGTTGTCTAGCCAAATAATTCTTTAGAGGCTCATTTTTCACATCTTGGTTGTAGTTAAAATTAGTCCCCACTATCTTATGTGTCTTATCATTTACACCCCAAACAAAATAAGCAAAAGCTTTTCCTTCAAAGGCTGCACTGTTAGAAAGCGCTGAGATATATTCACCCAGCTCATTTGCATGATACCAGTTTTCTTTAAATTCGAGCCATTCACGCTCTTCATCATATGCACAAAGCTCCATAATGATTTCTTTCATTTCGTTCACTTTATCACCCACTTTATCACCCATTATATCATGAATAATCTTTTGGAAATTGAATCGAAATTCATGATTCAATGAACGCTTCCTTGCAGCAACGCTGTAAGATCGTGTGTTTATTATACCACAACCATGTGATATAGTGGATGGTGAATTTATGACAATTTCCACACGCCTGTTCTAACGGCGCTTTATTTTTCTATTTGTCCATTTTTGTTCAGGAAGAGTTCAATTGGCTTTTCCTGGGAAGAAGACTGCATCGGTGACAAAATCGCTCTATAGCTTCCGGTGTTGGTGATGATCACGGAATCTCCGCATACAAGGTGCGGCATCCGGAGATCTTCTGCCACAACGGCTGATTAAAATAGATTTCTCCGTCTTTCTCATAGGACTGAAACCCGGTCAAAGGTTCCCCTGCCATCTCGTCTCGAAGGCGCTGTGTTATTTGTGCCTGCCGCTACTTCCAGCACGGTGTCCATCTTTTTCGGATTGACACAAGAAACGGTATGCTCCAGATATTCCTGTTTTGAGAAGCTCATTGTTTTGGTTTCAAAATTCTCTGCCTGCCGGGTAAAGGATGCTTGTACTGCCTTCGCATTTGTTGAAATCGTAGAGCAGTTCCTTTCATAGGCACAAAAAACGAGGACATATCTGCTTTTTCCAACGTGAGGAGCTGTACCTTCTTGTCAATACCGCCTGCATAACCTGTCAGACTGCCCTTTGTGCCGACAACACGGTGACAAGGGATGATCAGCGAAATCGGATTGTGCCCTACTGCACCGCCTACAGCCTGTGCAGACATTTTGGACACTCCCTTTTGTTTCGCAATTCTATCTGCAATGTCGCCATAAGTCATGGTCCTGCCATAGGGAATCGTCAGCAGTATTTCCCACACTGCTTGGCGAAACGGCGTCGCCTTTGTCAATAGCGGTGGTGTGAAGTCGGGCGCTTTTCCGCTGAAATAAATGTCAAGCCAGCAGGCAGCCTCTTCAAATACCGGCAAAGATTTTTCCTCATATTCCCCTGGGAGTGTAGCGCCAAAATATTTCTGTCCGTCAAACCAAAGCCCTGTAAGCTCTGTCCCATTGCTTGCAAGGGTGATACCGCCTAGTGGTGAATTGTAATGATATGTATAGTCCATAAAGTTTACACCTCCAAAATTAGTTGATGTGTACACGAAAAGCCTTATGAGAATGATTACCGGTTCTGTTCAGACCAAAAGAAAGCCGTTTACTTATAATCGTAAACAGCTTAAAGATACACTCCCAATAGAGCGTCTTGTTCTTGCTTGACAAAACAGAAAAAAGTTCCCTGGCAAAACGTTAAACAGCATGATTTCTTCTCCTGTATGAATGACTAGGAAAAGTATAACACAGATGCTCATACTTTGTCCAGATTGCTCTGCCACTGCACTTCCGACGCCTTCCACTTCTTTGTAAACTCGTTTTCAGCAACGATCGCTTCCCACACTGGTCCCAAGTATACATCTATTCCCTCTATGACTTCTGAAAAAGGCACAGGTGCATCGCCCAAAGTCTTGAAAAAATATCTCCATTTAGTCTGCATATCAGCATCATCAGCCAGAGCCAGCACACGGTCAAAGCTGTCTTTCTCATAGGCTGTACCTCGGTTCTGCAGGGTCTCCTGAATCGCCGTCTCCAGCTTCAGCCCGTCAAAATCGAAAGTCTTGGACAGATAGTAAATATCGTAAAAGTCCTTCATACGGCCCGTCAGCTCAAAGCGCTGCAAGATGGCGTCGAGCTTCTCCGCTATGGTGCTTTCCAGCGAATAGGTAAGGATCTCCGGTTTCTCATAACCATCAAGCTGCGTCTGGATATTGCGCCGTTCTGCTTTAGGGATAATGACATCGCCTACGCCGATATCTACATTGAAAGGTACACGTACATTTTTGATATAGCCTGTAATCTGAGTGCTGACTCCATGATACTTCTGTTTCAACGCAATGGGCTTCGCCTGGGATGCCTTGAAGGTCACGAAGTCATTGCCAGTATCCACTGAAAGAATGTCAGCAATGATTTCATCCATCCGGTTCAAATCATTATTCAAGCCCCGCATGAGGAAATCCACATCCACGGTGGCACGGCTCTCAAAGTTGGTCAGCGTATAGATAAACAGACCGCCCTTGAGGATGAAGTTTTCTGCGTATTGGGAACCCGCCAGTTTACGTAGGAATTCTTCTTGAAAAAACAGCTGCATGCATTGCTGATAGCTGATGCCGGAGACCCTTGCTTTATTTCTTAGTTTTGCAAGTACAGAAGCTGCAAGATCTGCCATCATAGCCACACTCCTATCAAATCTTTTGCAGTCTTTTTGACCCGCAGTGCCTCGGCATACTCCAATAGTTTCGGAATACGCTTACTTGGATCTGCAACGTAATTCTGAATCGCTTTATTGAAAATTTCTTTGTCCATCTTGTTGCGATACCGCAGGCAATCGCAGATCAGACGGTCTTTATCGTAGATGCGAACTTCATGTCCGTCAATCTCGCCGGTGGTCAGTCCAAGTTCCAGAAGCGCAGGCTCTACATAATACGGCTTTACAAATGGGTAGTCTATTTTGAACCGCGACTTGCCAGAATCTTTGCTGACGGCCAGGTGCCAATCGACGGGAGTACGGTCGCTATATCCGTAATACCGCAGTGCAGTATCAAAACATAGGATTGCATCCGGAAATAGACGGATCACAATGTCAACTTCACTAAAGTCATCCTGATCAGCCCACCGATAATAGCCGTAGCGGATTTTTTCTACATGGCCTTGTTCAATCAGTTTTTGCAGTGGCCGGTACAGGATATTCTCTGCCTGAAGCTCTTTCGTCCGCATCATGCCGCTGTATTTGTCAAATATTTTTTTGTATTCGGTAGTATCTTTCATTTCTAAACACCTACATCATTCTTGCCTATAATAGATCAAACAGCGGATAAACTAATGTAATATCATTATAAGTAGAAAACCCTGATTTGTCAACATTACTTCTTACTCTTATTTGTAATAAAGCGGATAAAGTTATGCTTCTAACAAATATAAGATAAGCTAAAGATAGCAGGTAATCTCATAGACTACCTGCCATCTAAAATGATTTCAACTTTCTATCTCTTATACGATTATTTACCCTTTCAAATTTTCCAGCGCATCTGGATTATTTGCGATAATCGCGCTGGCAGTCTGACATTCATCCATGTTAGGACAGTCACCACATGTTGTCACACCTTTTTTCAATGCACACTGACGAATTTCGCAAAGACTATCACAAAATACAGTTTTAACTCCGTCAGTACGACAACCCAGGCAGTTGATGTGTTCAGGCAAAATCGGTGCATGATTCAGTTCTGCCCATTGCTTCGCAGTTTTTTCACGCAGTGCTTGATCGTCATTGATTGTTGCAAGATATGCATCACATTTTTCGCAATCCAATCCGCAGTATGCAATCATATTTCTCATGGTCATGTGCCTCCTTAGCTTTTAGTTTTGTAATCAGATGTTTTGTTTTCATTATACGGCGAGGTATCATTTTCTTTATCTATGCTCCAACTCATAACTGAACAAAAGAGCTTCATCAACAGTATTAATAATATCTATTGAGAGATTCTTCTTTTTGGTATTTAATGTACCTAGCATCTTCTTGTTCTTTCTCAAAGCCTTTAACAAGAGTTTCTTATCCTTATCATCCAAATCAATTTTGTAAAGTAGGTCGGAAAATGAAATAATCAATGGCTTATAATCATTGCAAATTGTCGAATCTGCTTTTCTTTTTTTCCAAGAAACATACTCTTCAAATTCGTTTTCACTAAACTTCGGAAGCAATCCCATGATCGGATTAACAAGTAACTGCGTAGATGACAACATAAGGTTGAGATAGGCACCTAATTCATATTGTTACGCTTCTGTCATAATATCGTAATCTGTTCCAAAGCTTTTTATTTTGGCGATGGCTTCTTTCAGCAATTCGTTTTCGATGCCAATTCTTGAAATACGCTCGCTTAATTCAACTATGGCGAGTTATACGATTTAACATCACGCTCGCTGATAAGTGTAAAGATGTTTTCTATTTTCTTCTTATCACTTGCGGACTTCCAAAACATCAAGCCACTTGTGATAAAAGCAGCACCCGCTATTGCCCATCCTATCGGTCCAGCAAGAGCTAGGAAAGCATTTCCGGCAGCCATCCCGCCGCCACCTGCTGCAAGTGCTCCGCCGCCAAGCCACGCTAAGGCGGCATTTGTAGCAGCCGCTCCACTTATTATAGAAATAGCTGTGCCAGTGGAAGCAACTCCGAAAGTAGTTGCAATTCCCATAACTGCCGCAGGACCAAGTGTTACTACGGCAACTCCTGCTCCTACACCAACCGAACCTGCTCCCGCATTTTTTATCGCCACTGCTTTATAATCGCTTTCAATTTTTTCGGCTTGCTGTTTCCAATTCAATCGAATTTTCTTTAACTTTTCACACTCCAATTTCTCTTCATTAGGGATATTGCGAATAGCATCAAAAATTTCTTGGATGTTATTTAATTCTAAGCACAAGCTATTTGAATGTTCACCAAGTTCTTCTATCTTTTTGTTGGTTTCATTTATAGCAGCCTGCGCTTCATCCTGAGCCAACTTTAATTTTGACTTTTTCTTGTTGTACATAATGAACCCCCTCGAAAATAAGAATCTATTTCTGCTTTTGATTTTACCGACTTGTCTTCCGGCACATTACGCAACTTTGCAAGATGTACAGACTTTACAAAAGCGTCTTTATATAAATCGCTTGTTTGAAAATCATTTATAAAGGTAAGCAACTCATTATCGTTATACACTTTAGAAAGAGTTTTCAGCCCCTCGATATAATCATCAACAATAAATGTTTTTCTTTTTATGAATATGACATCAGTATCAGATTTTGAGGGTTGTATTTCTCTCTTAACTTCTCCATAAAGTGAAATTGTAAAGCGACCTATGCCGACAATATTAAATCGCATAAAGAACTCTGCAATATTAAAAGTCCCCCACCGGTGGCAACTGCTCTAATTGACGCATCTCCAATATTTATCAAGCAGAATGTTCCGTGTGCAACTGTAAGCATTCTCTTTACCGTTGCATTTGAAAACGGTTCACAGCTTTTCCAAAGCAACACTCTTTTCTTCTTTGGGAACAGTAGTAAAATATTTTATAAAACGCCTAATCGAATAAAAAAGTCTCACAACCATTTCATTTATAAACACAGGGATTGCTTGCGCCGTTTGGAATCGGACATCGTATCCCTCTTCAAATATTTTCAAAGCAAGCTCATTTACCGATTTGTCAAACTCAGGCGCAGGAATGTTAAGCTTTCTCTTTATAGCAATTACATCATTACTCCACGCCCATATTGGGGACGGTATACCCATTCCTCTCCCTTTACTATTAGAAGACCCGGACACATCAGAGATTAAATGACCAATCCAATTTGCTATTCCACAAAAAATTTTGCTCGGTATATTATCTCCCTGTAGCTCAAACCTTCCATCTGAATTAATGAGTGAAATTAGGTCACCATCTGATACAAACTCCGATGTATTTGCAAATTGATTAAGTATGGAAAAGAACAACCCTAACAAAGTCGGGTTATGTCCCAGTGATTTGAAATGGTGATTACGCGGTGTCAAATTTATTAACTCACGAAATGTTTCTCCTCCTACACTTTGATCGTAGGGAATTTTGAATTTATTTTCAAGGTGCCGAATTGCTGGCGATAAAGTATTGCTTTCGCCTGTATATCCACAAAACTTTGCAAAATCAACTGTTCTATCAGCAAACCACTTATCTGTAATTTCGCCCAGTGTCGATTCTCCCGGTTTACCAACAAGAAATACATTTATCAATCCACATAAAGCTCCTGAACTGGTAGATAAAATATAATCATATTTATCACATTCCAGAGTCAAAACTTTAATAGTTTCAAGCGTCTCATTAAGCTGTTCTTGCAGTTTGAGATGCTCATCACTTGCGTCAAAAAGTCCGTCAGATATTGTATTTGGGAACGCATATTTTCCTTCATCAACATCTAATTCGAATAAAACCGCTTTATTGCTTTCCAAGTCCATCTCAACTCCTTTCAAAAAGAACAATCTCACTTTTCATTGTGAAATCCTTCAACTCTAACGATTTCATATCATTCCGTATCAAATTTTATAATCATTGTTTGGAAGAACCATCTCATCTGTTCTCGCATAAAGCAGCATACCGGATACATCGCCTGTATGATCTTTATCAAGATTTTTTACATAAGCATAAATCTGATACAGATTACCCGAGTGCAAGGTGTTCACATCATACTGCTTCTCCTTTATCAGAAAATATCCACTTTAAATATGGTTAAATTCTAATCTATTCTCATAAAAATAATCAATCATTATTCTCGAGCTTCTTAATGAGATTTTTCTTAAGTGTTTCAATGCTATCCTGGTTCTTTTTAAGAAGTTCCAACTGTCTATACGCCTTTTCCCTTAATATCTTCAGCCTTTCAATTTTTGGCACTTCCTGCCTTATTAAATCAGCGTTCGTATCTTCCAAATTGATTAGCACAACTAATTCTTCCGCTGAAGCAAAATCTCTGATATTTGGCGTTTTCCTGCCTATTCCTTTTTCATTTCTCCATTGCGCCGCCGTTTTTCCAAACAAAGCCATATTCAAAATATCCGCTTCTGAAGCGTATGTATATTCCATCTCCTGAGGAGATAATGTAGGTGTTATCAGAAATTCCTTTACTGCGTCTGTATGGATACGATAATTTATTTTTGAAAGTTCTCTCTTTGCATCCCATCCTATCTCTAATCGGTTTGCTTCGTCTTTCTTTAATCGCTGATAATCCTTGATAATATAGAGCTTAAATTCGGGAGAAATCCATGAAGCAAACTCAAAAGCAATATCTGTATGAGCATAAGTGCCGCCATATCGTCCTGATTTCGATACGATTCCGATTGCGTCCGTTGCTTTTATCCATTGCTGCGGCGTCAACGTAAATGCATTATCTCCCGACTCTGCTTTAAACCTATCGAATTCGATAGGTTTAAAATTAGGATTGTGGATTTGCTCCCACAAACCCAAAAACGAGATCGTAGAATGGTTACGCATCCAGTTTGCCACTACAATAAAAGCATTGTCAGGATTTTTATATTTAGCAATATCAGTCAGCGAAATATAAGCGTCCTCATTAACAATATCGCCCATTACTCTGATTTCTGTTCCGTTGGCATCTATCGTCATGTTCTTCATTACTCATCCTCCCTCCTACTAGTCTTTCTTCATTTTACGTTAACCCTTTCACTTATCTCAGAGTATATCACACATCATAAAACAAATAAATATTCAATTAGCTTTCCATTCTGCTGATAACATAAATTGATATAAACAATAAAAATGGCAAGCAATTCTATAGGCTGCCTGTCATCTAAAATAATTCATATCAAATTTTTATTATTCACACTCTCTTACTATTATCTCACACACCCTATTTTCAGGGTGTTTTCCTATTATTTCAGCCGTTTTTAGGAATATTTTTCTCTGTGTTATTTTATTTATCCTAATTCGTGTTGCAGAAAGTGTTACAAATGATGCCTAAGGGATAACAGGAATTGGCTATGATGTTGTATAATTTTAGTTGACAACTTCTTCTCAAGGATTGAAAACAGATGCAAGAGAAAAAGGAGACAACGATAATGGCAAAAAACAAAACATACATCAAGTCTTTTGATTATCTTTTTTGACCAGTGTCACATCGACAGACTCCTGGCTGATGCGTCTGTCCTTGCACAATTCAATCCCAAAGATGCCAAAACCAGCAATTGAATAATTCCATAGCCTCATCTTTGCACTTGCATCTATATGCCTGCAGTTTAGCGTCTTCCTCCATGTATAGCCGATCAAGCTCTTCGTATTCCGGAAGCTCAGACATAAAATGCATCGTTGTATTTCCAGTCTGGTTTTTCTGTTCCTGCTCTTCCTCGGTCATAAGCTTTTCTCCAAAAAGTCCATATTTCTCAATAAATTCATTTAACGCCTGCTGATGTTCTTTTTCATAAGGATTTTTCTTTTGGCATGTCTTTTCATCTGCCTCGTTAAATAAAAATGCCATCTGTTCTAAAGTATCTTTCCAAGCCTGGAATCCATGATCCTGATTTTCATCTTCAAGAATCAAGCGCTGGGATAAACCCTCTGCCGCTTCCGGATATCCGTGCAGATGTTCTTTCATATCACGTATCATAATCGGCATAATCTTTAGAAACCAGTCATGTACCGAATACCTGTCATAATCACAGTATCCTTTTGTAATTCTCTGATAACTAAAAAGAAATCCCTTTTTAATTTCCCGTAATACACCTTTCACTTTATAACGATACCAGGCATATCGAAAATCCAACATCGAAAATACACTCATTCTGTTTTCACCATTCCGCTTTTCAACCATTTTCATATTCCTCATTCCGTTATCTTGTAAAATATATGAACCATGTTATAGATCCCACCACTTCTTTTCTTCTGAGATCTATATCGCCGTCAGTGATAATGCTTAACAAATACAAAAGGCATTACCTACTACATAAGTCAATAATGCCTCTTTAGAATTTATTAAGTAAATTACACAAGCACAGTGTTTATGAGAATTTACAACTTACTCCCACTCAATAGTCCCGCACGGTTTTGGTGTCATATCGTAACAAACTCTATTGACCCCTTCCACCTCTGTCAGGATGCGGTCTGTAATCTTATGTAAGATCGGCCAGTCGATATCTTCGATGGTTGCAGTCATGGCGTCTATGGTGTTGACGGCACGGATGATGACCGGATATTCGAAGCTTCTGGCATTGTTCTTCACCCCTACAGACTTGAAATCCGGAACGATGGTGAAATACTGCCATACCTTCTTGTCCAGTCCGGCCTTTGCAAACTCTTCACGAAGGATCGCGTCGGATTCACGAACTGCTTCCAGCCTGTCCCTGGTGATTGCGCCCAGGCAGCGAACGCCCAGTCCAGGTCCTGGGAACGGCTGACGGTAAACCATGTCATATGGCAGTCCCAGTTCCACGCCGCAGGCTCTCACTTCGTCCTTGAACAGCTGGCGAAGCGGCTCAACCAGTTCAAACGCCAGGTCTTCCGGAAGTCCGCCGACGTTGTGGTGGGATTTTACCACCTTTGCTGTCTTGGTTCCACTCTCTACGATGTCAGGATAGATGGTTCCCTGTGCCAGGAAATCGATACCGGAAAGCTTGCGGGCTTCCTCTTCAAATACGCGGATAAACTCCGCTCCGATAATCTTGCGCTTCTGCTCCGGATCCTCGACGCCCGCCAGTTTTCCGAGAAACCTTTCGCTGGCGTCAACATAGACCAGGTTGGCATCCATCTGGTTCTTGAACACCTCGATAACGCTCTCTGACTCCCCTTTTCGCATAAGGCCGTGGTTGACGTGAACGCAGACGAGCTGCTTGCCGATGGCTTTGATCAAAAGCGCCGCTACCACAGAACTGTCCACGCCGCCGGACAGCGCCAGCAAGACCTTGCGGTCACCTACCTGCTCCTTGATCAATTCAATCTGATCAGCTACGAAATTCTTCATATTCCAGTTGGTGTCCGCTTTGCAGATGTCAAAGACGAATCCGCGCAGCTGCTCCTCTGTCGGCATCGAGGCCAGCTTCATCTCGCAAAGGGCTGGCGCATGGTCGATGGCCATGACAGGATATCCGGCATCATAAATTTCCGGCAGAACATCGATGTCTTTGCCGTCCACATTGCGATGTTCACCGCCGAACAAAATCACGCCCTTTACGTTAGGCAGCTTCAAAAGCTCCTCCTTTGTAATATCGTGAGGGTAAATCTCACTGTATACGCCGAGAGCACGGATTTCCCTTGCCAGTGCTGTATTCTCACTGCTTCCTAAATCTAATATTACAATCATATCTTGTTTCATAAGCATTTCTCCTCTTGTTTAATCTGTTTCTAGTTTAGCACAAATTGGCTGCCAGCGGAACAAAAATTTGACCGCCCTATATTACGGACATCTTCAAGGTGCCGATGCCTTCTACTTCCATGTCGATTTTGTCACCTGCATGGACAAAAGGCTGCTTGCCCATATATTCCGGCAAAGCGCCGCCGGC
>URXI01000075.1 GCA_900551775.1 uncultured Eubacterium sp.
AGCCATTCCTGCGGCTGCTGAAATAGAATTACTGGAGTGACCAGTATCAAAAGCATCGTGAGGGCTTTCCTTTCCCTTTGGGAAACCGCTGATTCCGTTCATCTGCCGTAATCCGTCGAACTCGCCAGCGCGTCCTGTCAATATCTTGTGGACGTAGGACTGATGTCCCACGTCCCATATCATCTTGTCCTCGGGACTGTTAAACACCTTATGCAGCGCGATTGTCAGCTCTACGACTCCCAAATTGGATGCCAGATGTCCTCCCGTTTTTGATACTTTTTCTATTAAAAAATCCCTAATTGCATATGACAACAGTTCCATCTCTTTCAAGTCCATCTTTTTTAGGTCGTCTGGAAAGTCATATTGCGTCAGTTCTTTACTCATTATTTTGTCCTCTTTGCCAGTTTCAGGACCAGTTCCCTGAAAAACTCAGCGTTGTCGTAGTATTTTTCGATCGCCTCGACGGCGTTCATTGTAAGTTCTGTAAGCTTTTTTTCCGATGCCTCCATACCGTTGAGGGATACATAGGTCACTTTTTCGTGTTCCGCATCAGCGCCAGTTTTTTTCCCGAGCTCTTTTTCATTGCCCTTGACATCCAGGATATCGTCTGCAATCTGATAAGCCAGACCCAGGTTTTCTGCATAAACCGTCAGGTCTTTCATCATGTCCTCATCAGCGCCGCCTAGATATAATCCTGCGCGGACAGCCGCTACGATCAAAGCGCCAGTTTTATTCAGATGGATGTATTCCAGCATCTCGTTGGAGCATTGGGTATGTTCTGACTCAATATCCGAGACTTGGCCGGCTACCATGCCCCGCACACCAGCGCCTTTGGCAATGGTATAGGCGGCATTGATTCTCCTCTGTACTTCTTTGAGACAGTCAAAATACAGATACATGTCTTTGTTCATCAGTTCAAAGGCAGTGGTCAGAAGACCATCTCCTGCAAGTGTAGCGATACCGTCACCAAAGACCTTGTGATTCGTCGGCATTCCTCTGCGCAGGTCGTCATTATCCATGGAAGGCAGGTCGTCGTGAATGAGTGAGTAGGTGTGGATGTACTCTATGGCACAGGCATAGGCAAGCGCATCTTTGGCATCACCGCCTGCAAATTCGCAAGCCGCAAGCAGCAACACCGAACGAAGCCGTTTACCTCCGGCAGTCAATGAATATTTCATGGATTCGTAGAGAGAACTGCTCTTGGTATCAATATTAGGCATAAAATCCATCAGATGTTCGTTTATCATATCTTTGTATTCATCATAATTTTCTTTCATCATCGCTTATACCTCGCCTTCAAATGTTTCAACTTTCTGCTTAGCAGTTTCTAAGATTTCATTACAAATCTTGTAATACTTCATGCCTTCTTCATAGCACTTGATTGCTCCCTCTAAGTCTGTATCCTGTGATTTGATGGATTCTGACATTTTCTGCAGTTCGCTAAGTGCCTTTTCAAAATTTCCTTTACTCATGACGTTCACTTCCTATCTCTGTGACTAAACATTTTGCATAGCCGTCTTGCAAGGCTATCTTCAGGGTCTGACCGCAGGCCAGATCACGGGTGCTCGACACGACATGTCCGTTCTCGGCAGTGATAACAGAATAGCCGTTTTCAAGTATCTTTTTTGGATTATTTTCTTCTAATACCAGCCGATATCTTTCTAACTCATTTTGACGCTGGGAAATTAAGGTGTCAAGATGGCTGCGCATTTCCGAAGCTAAATTGTCGATTTTCAGCCTGTTATACATCAGCTTGTTAGAAAGCTGCACATACAGATTTTCCTTTAGATCAAGAAGCTTTTCCTTCAATTGCGTCGTATCGGGAACCGCCAGCTGTGCGGCAGCCGTCGGTGTCTCAGCCCTGAGGTCAGCGACCAGATCCGATATGGTGAAATCAATTTCGTGTCCCACTGCGGAGATGATGGGAATTTGTGAAGCATAGATGCTTCTGGCGACGATTTCTTCATTGAAAGCCCATAAATCATCGGCGGATCCGCCGCCTCTTCCCACAATCAGCGTGTCGATATCATCGAAATGTTCATTGACGTAATCAATCATCCCGGCGATGTCTGCAGCAGCAGCTTCTCCCTGTACTAAAACAGGGAACACGATAATATCGACCAGATTATTTCTGGATTTGAGAATCTTAAGAATGTCTCGCACGGCAGCGCCTGTATTTGAGGTGATGATGCCGATTTTATCCGGGAACTTTGGAATCGGCTTTTTGTGAGCCTGGTCAAAGAGACCTTCTCCGCTTAATTTTTCCTTCATCTTTTCGAAGGCGATTGCAAGGTTCCCGGCACCGGATACTTCTACGTTTTTAACATAAATGGAATAGGTGCCGTTTTTCTTAAATACGTTGACAGAACCCGTGAGAGTGACTTCCATGCCATCGTCCAACTGGTAGTGAAGCTGCACAGCATATTCTCTGGGCAGAAAACAGTTGATTTTACTGGCTGCATCAATAATAGAGAAGTAAACATGGCCGCTGGAGTGATATTTCAAATTGGAAATTTCACCTTTGACTACGACTGCACCTAAAAGGGGGTCTGTACTGATGACCCGGCCAATATATTCATTTAGTTGTGAAACCGAAACAGGTTTTAAAGCCATGTCTTTTTTCCTCCAAGTCGTGCGATTCCCACCGCATTGTCTGTGCTCAGCGCAGGCTCTCCAAAGCAGATATTGAGATGAGACAAATCTGAACGCAACATCTTTCTGATATAGGCACTCGATGATACACCGCCAGCAAAAAGAAAATCGTTGATTTTATATTTTTTGCGAAGCTGCAGGGTCATATCCTCAATGGACTCTCCCAAACGCTGAAAAAGCATGGCAACGAGAGCAGTTTCACTAACTTCACCTATCACTCTCTGACATTTCGTTTCGATACCTGATAAATTGATATATCCATCTGCACATTTGATTTTCGGCAAATCATTCTGTGCAGGCGATTGTCCCCTAAGAGCCAGTTTGTCCAATTCTTCTCCACAGGGAAAATTCATGCCCAGTGCAACGCCAATTCGGTCGAGGACTTGTCCAAATGCCAAATCCTTGGATCCGCCGACAATATCAATGTTATCTCCCTCAACCAAAAGTGCTTCGCTGGTGCCTCCGGAAAAGTGAAAAGAAACGATTCTATTCGCATCTCTTAGCGGTGAATCGTGCTTTACGGCTTCAATGTGTCCCTCTTGATGAGAAAATTCGAGGTAGGCAGCATCGAGGGCAGATGCCAGCATTTTTCCTGCGGAAACACCGGCATTAAAAACTGGCATATAGGAACCTTCGATTGGCCGCGGCTTTGCCGAAGTGCAGACGCAGTCGATACTGCCCCTGCCCTTGATTTCTGAAAAGGCAGTCTGCAGCAGCTCGGGCAGATTATTTACATGCTGAAAAAGAGCGGCAGACTGTCTAAGCCCTCTCTCGCCCTTTTTTACATCCAGATATTTTTGAAGATTGCATATGATGTCACCTTCTGTATTGACAACGGCTACAGAGGTTTTGTAGTTGCTGGTATCGATGCCGAGAGAAAAGTGACTAGCCATTTGCTTCACTGCTTTTTGCTGCAATTTTGCCTAAAATGGCATTTACATATTTTGCTGAATCTTCTGTTCCGTAAGTCTTTGCCAAGTCGACCGCCTCATTGATAGATACGGCACTGGGGATGTCGGCAAGATACAGGATTTCGCACGCTGCCAATCTGATGATGGCCAGGTCGGTCTTTGGTATCCTGGATGCTTTCCAGTTCTTGCTGTATCTATCAATCTCCTGATCCACTTCTTCTTTTTTGTTGCAGATCAGAGAGTACAGTTCATGGCAATAATCCCTTTGTGCCTTGAAATCCCTATCTTTAAAATATGCTGTACGGTGATTTACATCAAAGTCGCCGCAGGCTTCCATCTGGAACAAAACCTGCATCATAAATTCTCTTGCATCTGTTCTTGTCATTTATCTTTTGTCTTCCTCTCCAGGCAGGCTTACACCCTGCACGTGTATATTAACTTCTAGTACGTTTAAATCTGTGATGGATTCGATTTCTTTTTTTACGCTGCTCTGTATTTCCCAGGCAAGCTGAGGAATCTTTACCTTGTATTCTACGATAATGTAGATATCGAGTACGATACCATTGTCATTTTTCGATAGTTTAACTCCTTTACTGGAAGAGTCAATCCCCAAAATATTTTTAGAGATGCTCTCGGTAAGTCCACCCGCCAATTCGCTGACACCAGGAATCTTGGACACCGCATTGGCGGTGCACACCATGATCACATCATCTGAAATTTTGATTGTTCCAAGTTTTTCATTCTGTAAATTGGACATAACCTACCTCGTCAAATCATCAGTTCACTGCGTTTATTATACCATGACTATTCCTTTGAAAATAGAATCGAAAGGCATGATTCAATGAACGCTTCCTTGCAGCGAAGCTGAAGGATCACTGCGTTCATTATACCATTGTTATTGCCAATTATCAACGTTTTAATAACTACTCTGAATGATGATTTTGTCTGCTGTGCGCTGTGTTTCTTCCATGACGATGTTGCAGATCTTTGCGACCATATTCTGTTTCAGGTTCTGTTCATCCACGGTGACAGTGACCGTGCTGTCAGATATGATGACCAAACAGGCAGGCAAATTTTTCGCTTTGATCTTATTCTCTGTGGCGACTTCCTGTTCCATGTATCCAGCTAATTTTTCTTTTTGCTTTACAGCGTTCTTTTTCTCTGCTTCGTTGGTGGAGTTCTTGATGGTCTCATCGTATTTGGCGATCAGATCATTTCTCTCCAGCTCCAGATTTGCTCTTTTTTCGCTGAATGAACCGTCATCAGCAGCAGGCTGATCAGCATCATCAGTAGCAGCACTGTCACTTTTCTCTGACGGTTCTTCCTGCGTCACGTTTTTGCTGTCCACGAGAACATCTCCATCGTGCAAAGGGATATTATTAGACTTGACATTGGTGACGACGAGACCTGCACAGAAAACCACTGCAACTGCCATGATGGCGATGTTTTCTTTTTTATTGAAAAAACCCTTTATATCAAATTTGAACTTCTTTTTCATTCTGACTTTTCCTCCTGATTCTTTTCAAATACCATTACGCTGGAAACCGGAATATCGTAAAGCGCAGCGACGCCTTTGACGATATTTGTCTTTACTACAGGGTTATCTGCGCCCTGTGCGGTGACAATCACACCTGTAACATTGTTTTTATCATTATATTGAAGCATTACATTGACATCACCTACACCTTTGATTTCTGACAGAATGCTGCACAGTTCTGTAGCCCCGTCATCATCTGAAATCTGTTTTCTGCTGTCGTTGTCATCGGTAAGGATGCTCAGTGACAACAAGACGATTGACGCTATGATTAAAGCGACAACGATTTTCATTACGCCCTCTTTTGTAATTTCAGGTTTCTCAAACATAATATCCTCACTAAAAAAATATTTAAAATAATTTTATTTATTACAGAAATAACTGATTGGAGATAAAATAGTTGCTAAAATGATGATAGAAAAGATGAATTTTACATACTTTGCCATATTTGATTCAGGAATCAGTATCTCCATAAATGTAATTGACAGTATGATGATAAATATATCTTTGACCCATGCAGTAACAATTGCCATTAGCTTACCCCCAAGTTTATGATCGACGTGATAAAGATGATGAACAGCAGCGATGCGAAGAACAGAATTGCTCCCATCGTTACCAAAGATGTCCCGATATCTCCTATTCCACCGGATAACTTTTTCGATGTAATTGGTTCAATCAGCAGTGCTGTCACCTTATAAATCACGGAAATCGCTAAGATTTTTATGATCGGTGTCAAAATCAAAATCACAATCAATATGATGCCAAAGAGTCCGACGACGTTTTTGATGGATCCCATACACTTGATGAATAGTTCGATGGTGTCGGCTGTGAATCCGCCGACGATGGGTATGAATTCGTCGATAGAATACTTTGCCGTACCAATCAGGAGACTATCCGACGTTTTGGCGATAAGCCCTTGAATCGCTATGATTCCAGACATGATTGTCATGATGATGCCTGTGACGAAAAGGGCCAGTTGGCGTATAAACTTCGATAATTGGTTTACGTAATCTTTTTCCGTTAAACAATTGATCAGTGACAGCACCGTAGAGACAAATATTGCCGGTAAGACGATATTCTTGATGATGGTCTGAAAAATTGTCACGGCAGTCAATAGCAGCGGACTCATAATTGTACCCGAAGCTACTTGCCCCATAGAAATCAGTATCGCTATCAAAATGGGCAGTAGAATGTCCATGGTATATGCGATGGTCTTCATGGAGTCGATCGTGAGTTGATATATGGTGTTGAAATTGGCCATAGCAAGTCCGATAATGACGATGCTGCAAGTCAGGGTAGCGATGTCGCTGACTCCTTTTTTACTGAAGGAACCAGACAAATTCTTTAAAAGCCCGATGACGATGCAGATGGTCAGTATTTCAACGCCTACGATTAAGGCACTCTTTATTTCATAGAGAAAGAGTTCCTTGAGGCTGGTGATAATCTCCTGCGAATCAAAGATGCTTTTTCCGTTCAAGGTGGCTTCCAGAATCTTATCGATGGTAAAGTGCTCCGATATGCCGCCTGATAAATTACTGGCATAATCGGATAACGAATCGAGGTTATCCTGATCCACTACATTTTTCATTTGTTCTTTTATGATTTCATCAAAATCCATGGTTCACCTATAAAAGCTGCTCTACTAAATTCAGAATTGATATAAATACTGGTATTGCGACGCAGAATATGATGATCTTCCCTGCCAGCTCCACCTTTGATGCGATGGAGCTTTCTCCTGCATCTTTACAGAGCTGAGAAGTGAATTCTGTTATGTACGCGATTGCCAGGACTTTGATGATGATTGGGAAATAGGTTTTTCCGTAATCCAGTTTATCGTAGAGCTGTGACATATACGAAAATGCATATTTCAGGCTGTCTACGAGAAAATAGAGGATTAATACGGAACATCCGATTGCCACAAAAATTCCAAACTCCGGTTTATAATTTTTTACCAGTACGATAATCATGACGGCACATAGGGCAAGCGCTGCTATCTTTAGTATTTCCATTAGTCTTAAAACTGCATGAAGACTTTGATCGTATCAAAGAATTCTGCCAGCATCTTCACTATGATGACTAAAACGATGATAACGCCTGCCAGGGTGGTCATCATGGCCATCTCCTCCTTACCTGATTTGATCAAGATCTGATTCAGCAGAGCGATACATATGCCGATTCCGGCTATCTTAAAAATTACACTAACATTCACTTTTTTATCTCCTTAATTGTTAAATAAATACAATTGCGACGACAAGGCCCACAGAAACGCCCATTTTTCCATACATTCTGCCTTTTGTCCTGATGGACTCTTCTGCTTCGGCAACCTGTCGGTCTAATTGCATGTTCAGTAAACTGAAATGTTCCTGCTGTCTGTTGAAATCGCTTTGTCCAAGAAAATCTCCACATTTTTTCATAATGGATATGTCTTCTCCCGTTAAGGAAGTGGCACCGTATATATGGTCTACGGCGTTCTTCCAGATTTCAGAAATATTCATATTTTCGAGACTGTAAGCCGAAAGGCATTCTCTGAGTAAAATGGTGCGCTCTTTATTATCTGAGGCCTCACCAGCCAGCCTTTCAAAGATCTGCGGCAGAGGCTCTTTAAAGTAGCTCATTTCAGTTGAAATATGTACGAGAAGTTCTTTAAAGTCGACAAGCAGGATCCGCCGCCTCTTGATTTCGGAAGCCTTATAAAAGCCTATGGTCGTACATGCGGCAAATGCCATGAGAAGTCCTAAAAATTTAATCACGCAGCACCTCCCTGACTGTGCCAACAGCAGGAATATCCGTGAGAAACAGGATCACATTAAAAGTTTTATTCTCAATGAGTTCTATGATCTCAGAATTCTGCAGATCCGCAGTATCATTGCCGTGGATTGTCGTTATCACTTTAACCCCGCAGTTTACACAAGTTTTAATAGCAGCAACATCCTCCTTTTTTCCGATTTCGTCAGTGATGATGACCTGGGGAGACATGGAACGAATCATCATGATCATGCCTTCCGCTTTGGGACATCCGTCCAGTACGTCCACCATCATACCGAAGTGATAGGAACTGACTCCGTTATACATGCCGGCAATTTCTGACCGTTCGTCACAAATGCCGACCTTGTAGCCTTTGGTGCTGATGTTCCTCGCGATATCACGAATCAAAGTCGTCTTTCCACAATTAGGCGGTGATACGATGAGGACATTATTGAGACTTTTATCGTCGTTGATGATCAGATGCATCAAAGTGTCGGAACATCCGACTATTTCCTTTGAATATCTGATATTAAGGGAGCTGATATCGCGAATCAGTTTCACCTTCCCTTTGTCTATGACAGCTTTTCCGCAGATGCCGACCCGGTGGCCTCCGTCGATGGTGATGAACCCTTTTGCCAGATCTTCTTCATATGCGTAATAAGAAAATTTCATTAGATTATTTAACAGATTATTAATATCACTGCCTTCTATCCTGCCTGACAAAGAGATTCTTTTCCCACCGGAAAACACCTGGATTTCCCGGCCTTTGTACACCCGCACTTCTTCAATAGCTTCCTTTGTCCACTGATCTAAGTTGTTGATCTGATGCTGAATCTTTGGCGGGAAGCATTGGAATACTTTTTCAAAATGATTCATACGTCTACCTTGTCCTTTCCCTATATCATATTCTTCGGACAGGCAAATATGATTACGATTTTAAAATATTTTTCTCTGGATAAAATATAACCATCCACTATAACACCAGACTTTTTATCTGTGTTAAACTGTTCTAAGAAGCACGGAGGTAAAAGAATTGAACACATACAGAACATCAGAGGTGGCGCAGATGATTGGCATTCATCCCAATACGGTTCGTCTATATGAAGACTTAGGGCTGATACCCAAAGCCAGGCGTCAACACAATGGGTATCGCGTCTTCACAGACCTTCACGTCGCCCAGCTTAGGCTGGCACGTACCGCTTTTCAAATTGAGGTCTTACAGAACGGTCTGCGTAAAAAAGTCGTTCAGATCGTCAAAGTTTCCGCAGCTGGAGATTTTGACGAAGCACTGAGATTAACGGAAGCATATTTGAAACAGCTTCGGCGGGAAAGACTACAGGCAGAGGCGGCTATCAACATCACTGAGCGGATTCTGGCCGGAGATGCGACGGAACACGTCCACTTTATGAAAAGAAAAGAAGTGTCGGCCTATTTGGGAATTTCCATGGATACTCTGCGCAACTGGGAGATGAACGGCCTGCTCACCGTAAAACGCAAAGAAAATGGTTATCGGGTCTATACTGACGAGGATATTCAGCGCCTAAAGATTATCCGCACCCTGCGTGTTGCAAACTATTCTTTGGAATCGATTTTACGCATGCTTTCGCAGCTATCGCGAGATCCAGGGGCAGATATCAGAGCGCTGCTCAATACACCTGATGAAGAGGCAAATATTATTACAGCCTGTGATAAACTAATCGAATCCTTGAAGGACGCAGTAAAAAATGCACAGTCGATGATCGAAATGCTGAAGGACATGAAAGAAAAATTTAATTAACCCTCCACTTTACCACCAATGTTTTCATCGGTGGTATTCTCTTTCTTGTCAAAGAATGGAGGTTAAAATATGAAAGACATGATTAAAGTTGAAAAACTGACCAAAAAATACGGTTCGCACACCGCTGTGGATGAAATCAATTTGTCCGTAAAACGCGGCGCAGTGTTTGGACTGCTGGGCGCCAATGGCGCAGGGAAAACCACGACCATCGAGTGCATTCTGGGCACCAGAAAGGCTGATCACGGAGCAGTCTCGATTATGGGAATGGATCCGCATAAACAGAGAAAGAAAATATTTCAAAAAGTGGGTGTACAGTTTCAGGAGGCAGCGTATCAAGATAAGATTACTGTGAGCGAGCTTTGTGAATTTACGGCATCACTTTATAAGAGTACGACTGATTTCATGGAACTCTTATCAGAGTTCGGCATTTCTGATAAGCTGAAAAGCCCGGTCAAAGAGCTGTCAGGCGGACAGCGGCAGCGATTGTTCATCGTTCTGGCTTTAATTCCAAAGCCAGAAGTAGTATTTCTTGATGAACTGACTACAGGCCTTGACGCCAGATCCCGCAGAGACGTCTGGAAAATCCTCGCAGATTTAAAAGAAATGGGATTGACGATTTTTCTCACTTCACATTTTATGGACGAAGTGGAGGTTCTGTGCGATCAGATCTGTATTTTAAAGCGGGGAAAAATCGTGTTCTATGGCACTGTGGCTGAAGCAATCAGACAAAGTCCATATGAGAAATTCGAAGATGTTTATTTATGGTTTACCGATGAGGAGGGACAAAATGATGAAAACCTTTAAAACGATGATGAAGATAGAGCTAAAACTTTCGCTGCGTGGTATGGATATGCTGTTATTTGCAATCTGCATGCCTGTGGTTGTGCTGGTGATTTTGGGCATGCTTTACGGAGACAAGCCGGCCTTTGCAGGCGCAGATTATACTTTTCTGGAACAGTCGTTCGGCGCACTGGCTACGATTTCTATCTGCGCCGGCGGTGTCATGGGACTTCCCTTGGTGGTATCCGATTATCGCGACAAGAGGATTTTGAAGCGTTTTCAGGTGACGCCGGTCAGCCCCCTGCTGATTCTGTCGATACAGATGGCAATCTACACTTTGTATGCCCTTGTCTCCCTGCTGCTAATCTATCTGTGTGCAGTAATCTTTTTTGACTGCCATTTTCAGGGATCACTGCCGAAATTTCTGGCTTACTATCTGTTGGTCACCTTGTCCATGTTCAGCATCGGCATCATGGTCGGCGGCATCGCTCCCAATACGAAGACTGCCGGTGTCTGGGCCAGTGTGCTCTATTTCCCTATGCTGATTTTCTCCGGCGCTACACTGCCTTACGAAATCATGCCGGCAGCCTTGCAAAAAGCAGCCAGCCTGATGCCGCTGACCCAGGGCATCAAACTACTCAAGAACGCATCTTTAGACTTGCCTGCGGAAAATGTCTTGATCCCCTTCCTCTGCATGTCTGTCGTGGCGCTGGTCTGCATCGCTGTTTCACTGAAATTTTTTAAATGGGAATAAGGTAGAAACAACCATCTGACGGATTAGCATCTTCAAAAGCCAATCGGATCAGCCTAAACGGCGCAAACGTCTATTTTTAGAAACAGTAGCGCCGTTTTTTCGTTGGCAGGAACAATTTAAATCAAAAAAGAATACGATATAATCCATATTAGGGAAAATATGGTTGTCGTTTTCGTGCGATAGATCATTTAAAAGAAAAATATGGTCTATAATTACTGTTACTCCGTTAAAAACGATGAATTTATCTTTCAAATTTGTAGAAAAACGGCGCTAAGCATTGAGAAAATCGTGCTTTGCGCCGTTTCTTGGTTGATGGGACATCCGCTTCTCTTTTTGAAATATTTCTTTCAAAGCCCTTTCATAAGCAGTGCCGCCATCGGGGTACTCGATTTTTTGAAAGTGGTATTTTCCCTTGTTTTTGGTCAGATAAATCACTGCCGGTGTCTCTGTTAAATCCCCTTTTTCTAAAAATCTGTCATCAAAAAATCCGTACTTTGCAGTAGAAACGATAGCATACACTTTTGTCACAGCATCTTTTTCTTCTGTTCCTAATACAACATGTCCTTCTACACTGCATTCGATGGGTCCGTCTCCATCATATTTTTCTGACAGCAGACCATCGACGACAGCCTGTTCCATGTTCGCATCTAATTTGATACCTGTAGTTTTCAGACTGGCGGGACTGGTCATAAAGCAGACGGCAATGACAATTATCAACGTTGCAGTGACAGCTAAGATCACCTTTGTCGGCTTATTAAAGTGCAGCACCTTTGAAATGCGACTCCTGACGCCGATCTCCCCAAAGGCCAGCGGACAGATGGACAGCACTGACTGCTTAGCGGAACAATTCAGCAAGGCGCTTGCGTATTCTTTTCTTTCCTCAACAGTCATTGCCCTGACTACCCTTTCGTCGCAGGCCATTTCCAGGTCGCGGCAGTACATGATAAATCCAATCCACACCAGCGGGTTGAACCAGTGGAGCATTAAAATCAGATAAGCCAGGGGTTTTGTCACATGGTCAAAACGTCTGATGTGCGCCTCTTCGTGGGCGACGACGTGATCAAATTCTTCACCAATGGAGCCTGGCAGGTATATCTTCGGTTTGAAAATGCCCAGTACGAAAGGCGTTGCAATCTCATCACAACGGTAAATCCTTCCCTGCTGCGGCTTGGCGTTCACCAATCTGTAGTCCAGTCTGACATAAGAAATCACACAGAGAAGCAGAAAGACTACAATTCCTGCAATCCAGATGACTGACAGAATGCCCATGTAAACTTGCATAGGATTTGCACTGGCCGTCGTTACCGCACCGGCATTGGCCATGGCAGCATTTACGCTGCTGTCTATAGTGCCAATACCGCTGTCGATGCGAGGAATGTAATCAGTCATGATGTCTTTCGTAACGGTGCGTCCGCTGGGAATCAGGCTGACTGCGCTTTCCAGTTCGAATGGCAAAACTAGTCTGATGGCTGCCAAAATCCAGAGGAGACCGATATACCTTCGGGGAATTCTTTTGGCAAGGATTCTGATTAGCAGGACGACTGCGATCAAATAGCTTGCTGTGATACTCATGTTCAGAATCTTGACAAACAGTTCTGTCATATCACTCCTCCTGGTATGAATCAATCATATCCCTGATTTCTGCAATTTCCTCTTTTGAAAGAGATTGCTTTTTGGTGAAAGCTGCGATAAATTTAGGCAGAGAACCGTCAAAGGTTTTTTCGACGACCTCATGGCTTTCGGCACACTGCACTTCTTCTTTGGTGACAAGTGACGTGACCACTGCATTTTCCGTTTTCACGACACCCCGTTCTGTCAGCCGCTTGATTACGGTATAGGTTGTTGATTTTTTCCACTGCAGCTGATCTGCACAGAGTTTGGCTAGTTCGCTGCTCTTGACTGGTTCGTGTGCCCAGAGAATTTGGCAGAACCGATATTCACTATCAAAAATTTTGGGTATATCCATAAACAAAACCTCCCTTTTGCGTTCCTGTTAACAGAAAAAGGTCTAATGCATTAGAACTATCTTATACGGATAGTCTAACCTATTAGACCTACTATGTCAAAGGATTATTTATCCTGCAGACAGGACAGTACGCTGGTTTTGAACAGCGGATTGACATTAGCCTGCTCGATGCCCAAAGCCTGGCACACCAACGCAGCCTGCTCTAAAGATGTAAGTCCGACAGCATTTAAAAGGTTATCAAATTTACGATTTAAGGTCATCTTATTTCTCTTTTCGGAAACTGATATCGCGGCAGTCCTTTGCTGTGGTTTCCATACTCGATAGCCTCTACAGGACATCCGCAAATACATGCCATGCAGTGGGTACAGTTTTTGCCCCATACAGGTTTGCCGTTTGCTATAGAAACATTATTCAGAGGACAATCCTTCTGACATTTGCCGCAGCCGATGCAGGCATCTGTGGCATAGAATTTCTTCGCATGAATGATCGTCGGGTAGTAGATCACATTGACCAGGCTGCTTTTGATTTTGCCGGAGAAAGTCACGCCAGGCTCAGTGAGCGTAACGTCTCTGACAATCTCATCGATTACCTTTTGGACTCTCGGTTCGGCTTCTCTGATGATTTTCAGGGCTTCGTCCCTGTCTGGCGTCGTAAAGAGCGCAACGTAATTTTCCGGCATGAGGATTTCCGCACAGCCTCTATCATCAAAACCTTTTGCGCTGCACAGCTTTTGCACGTATTTGCCTGCATTGCCGATATCACCACCGCAGGTCATGACAAAATATGCAGGGTGTACTCCCTGAAATTTAGAATTACGTATCCAGGCTTCTACAATTCTGGGAATTCGCCAGCCATAAGTGGGTACTACGAAGATGAGTCGTTCTCCGTCTGCCGTTTCTGGCGCGAGTTCGCCGTTCCTAATCTTTTCGTTGATTGAGCAGCTTTCTTCGCCTGTGGCCTCAGAGATTCTCTGTGCGACGTAAGCACTGTTGCCTGTACCTGAAAAATAAAATAACATGATGCCTCCTGAATTTTATATAATTTTATGTTAAATTCAATGATTATCTCGAAAACCCCTTGATTTACGGGCGTTTTCAAAGGATTGTAGGCTGATTTTACTACCAATTTACTACTTACGGAGTTAGCTTTGATATGCCGCCGAAATCCTTTTGAAGATAGACCCCATACCGCCGTTTAGAAATGGCGTGGCACATCAGCAATCAAATAGAGAAGCACAACACACCACCAGACAGGCGGCGTTACCTATTCCCACACAGGAAAACAGGAACGCCGCTTTTTTTACGCCCTCATGTCACGCAGTAGGGGCAAAGGAAGCCTTGTATCATGGGGCTTTGCGGGCGCGATTTTAACAGGGCAAGGGAAATATACCTTTTCCCTCAAAACCGCCGTCCTACCGCGTGACAACCCCACAGCAAAGGAGTGATGAAGCTATGGCAGTTTTCCGCGTGGAGCGAAACAAGGGCTATA
>URXI01000076.1 GCA_900551775.1 uncultured Eubacterium sp.
GGACGCTGACCAGCTGATCTTCGGACCGGCACAGGCCAGCGAAACAGCCAGACTGGCTTTCGTCATCAAAGACGATGCCATCCTGGAACTATACGAAGAGAAATAACCAAAACCAATACATCATCCTAAAAAAGACAGCACAGCCATCTTCGGCCGCGCTGTCTTTTTTTATCCGATCAGTATGACGACCTTGAACTCGTCGTCAGTAAAAGATACATCCATGGTGCCCTGGTAGCGCTGGACGATGTCCTTTACAGAGGCCAGGCCGATGCCGTGGAAATCACCGTCATCCTTATCCGAAAGAAAACGGTCTTTCTTTAATTTCACCTCGTTGCACTTTGCATTGACAATCTCATAGCTGAAATAACCGTTTTCTGAATAGCGGGCTTTGACAGAAATGCTGCGCTTGTCTCGCGGCAGTTTGCGGCATGCTTCAATGGCGTTATCGAGGGTATTGGCAAAGATCGTACATAGACTGATGTCGTCGATGGACATCAGATTGTCGATGCTGATATGGAAGAACTCGCTGATTCCCTCTTCCTGAATGAGGTTGTACTTTGCGTTGAGAACTGCGTTGACCACCCCGTTTTTGCAGAAACTGAGGCTGCCTGACTGAATATAACTGGACAGCTGCTGGAAGTACCGCCTCGCTTCGGCATCATTTCCCTCATCAAGCAGTGTGCCTATGACGAGCAGCTGATTGTTCAAGTCGTGGCGCAGCCTTCTGATCTGAGCCTGATTTTTTTCCAGTTCTTCATAATAGTTTTGCTGCAGGCGCAGGTTGGACCGTTCGATATCAGCGTAAATGCCGTCAGCCATGTAAGAGGAGGACAGGCGTATGCAGCCGATGTTGGTGATGAGGCATGCCATGAGACAGGGCCAGATATAGTAGGACTCTCGCGGCGTAAAATAGACGCAGCTGAAAAGAGCGGTAAAGGAGGCCAGACTGATAATGGTCACCATGATCCAGGCTCGATGATCCAGAACCTGCCTCATCTTTGCAAGGGAAGGCGAGAGGAGGCGGTAAAACAGGTACCAGAACAGAATCACCAGGGAGTAGGTGGCGGTGGCCATGATGTTACTGCCGATTCCTCCGTCTTCGGGAAAAAAGAAAAAGTAAACCAGCGTGCCTACGTTCATATACAGAAAACTGACCGTAGCTGCGATCGGATAGAACAGGACAGCAATCGCCAGCTTGATGATCAATTCCCCTTCGAATAAGAGAAGATTTATAGCTATAAAAAGCAGCAAAGGTATGGTGATATTTGCCACATCGTTGGGATAAATCGGCATACCTGACACCGCGGACAGCCCGATCCACTGCATCAGAAACAGCAGGATATTCTTTCGCGGACGAAGAAAACAGCAGACGCAGCGATAGAAGAAAAAACCTGCTGTGAAGTTCATGATATCGCCGATACAGGTTAAAAGTATTGACATCGGTTACCTCCTCAGTGCAGCAGCATTTGGGCAAAAGCCACGGCAAGGTCCTGCTTGTAAGCGCGGCTCACGGGAAGCTCCTCCTCGTGGCAGAGACAGCTTGTGGGTCTGACCTGTGTTACAAAGTGCATGTTTACCAGATAGCGATTGTGCACCCGCTGAAAGCAGGCAGGCAGTTTTGCCTCTACATCATCCAGCTTTCCGTAGAAAGTAAAACTGTCGTTTGTTGTGACGACATGGATGGTCCTGCGGTCACTTTTGAAATAGCAGATGGCGTCCATCGGCAGGCGCAGGGTGCCGGACTTTTGCTCCACCATATAAACTCGTGTTTCCTGGCCGCTGATTTCCTGAATCGCTTTTGACAAAACCTCTCGTATCTTGGCTTCATCATAAGGCTTGAGAATGTAGTGGAAGGCGTGGACTTCGTAACCCTGGAACACGAAGTCGGGGTATGCGGTGACAAAGACGATGATCATCTTGCTGCCTGATTGGCGCAGCTGTTTTGCAGTAGTCATACCGTCAGATCCGGGCATCTCGATGTCCAGAAAAAGAATGTCAACCTGTTCAGTGGCATCGCAGGCAGCGAGGAGGCTTTCACCGCAGTCGAATTCTTGAATTGCATAGTCCATGCCGGTAAGCTCCATCTGTACAGCAAGCAGATTTCGCAGGTCCCTGCGCAGTTTTTTTTCATCATCACAGATCGCGATTTTTAACAAAACAAAACCTCCTCATTTTTTTTCTCCTTGTAGGGTAACATAGGATGGCGGCAGTTGTCAAACTTTACAGAAAAGGGGTTAAACTTAGCACTTCGGCCTCTAAAAAACTGTGAGGGTTTCCCTTAAAATAGAGTCAACACGAAAAATGGAGGTTGAACATGTTACAAGTACAGAATTTGAACAAAAGCTATCAAAATGGCGTAAACACATATCCGGTTTTAAAGGACGTTTCCTTTGCGGTGAAGAAGGGAGAATTTGTCGCAGTCATGGGGCCTTCCGGCAGCGGGAAGACCACTCTGCTCAACTGCATCTCCTGCTTCATCCCCTCAGACAGCGGAACCATTCTGCTGGGTGGGAAGGACATCTCAGGTTTGGACGAGAAAAAAATTGCCAAGGTGAGAAATGAGAATCTGGGTTTTGTCTTTCAGGATTTCATGCTTCTTGACGGCCTGACTGTGAGAGAGAATATCTGTATGCCGCAGATCATTGCAGGCGCCCCGGTTACCCAGATGGAAGTGAAGGCGGAGAAGCTCTGCCAGCTCTTCGGCATAACCAAAGTGATTGATAAATATCCGGCAGAAATATCAGGAGGGGAAAAACAGCGTACCGCAGTTGCAAGGGCACTGATGAACAACCCCTACGTGATTCTGGCCGACGAGCCCACAGGAAACCTGGACAGCAAGTCCTGTAAAGCCGTCATAGATGCCTTTCTGCAGGCAAAAGAGCAGGCGGGTGCGACCATCTTCATGGTCACTCATGACAGCTTTGCCGCATCTTTTTGCGACCGGGTCATCGTCCTTGCAGACGGGACGATTCATCAGGAAATCATAAAAACCGGCACCAGGCGTCAGTTTATGGATCAGTTGTTAGATGTTTTGAGAAATCTGGGAGGCGGGGACGATGACAACGAGTAAAATCTATCAGAAAATGAGAAAAAACGCCAGGGGACAGTATCTGCTCCTCAGCTTCTGCGCCTTTCTGTCGGTGCTTTTGATCACCGCCTTCGCCCTGATGTATTTTGGCCCCACGGTGCAGAACTTCCTGCCGGAAGGGGGAGATACGAGGAAGATGGCCAGCCTGCTCCTTGCTGCCACGGCACTGGGCTGCTTTATCTTCACCTTGTACGCTTCCAGTATGTTCTTTCGGTACAAGAGCCGCGAGTACGGGATCCTCATGGCTTTGGGTTTAGAAAAGAAAAACTTGCGCCGACTTTTGTTCAAGGAGCTTTCGGTTATTACCGCTGCAGCGTCTCTGGCCGGACTGCTGTGCGCAATGCCCGTGTCTTATCTGATCTGGAAACTCTTTGAGTTATTTATCATTTCCAACGAGCAAATGACTTATCGCTTTGGCGTGGCAGGTTTTCTGCCAGGCATCCTCTTTGCAGCCTGCCTGGCTTTGATGCTGGGTCTTGCTGCCAGGCGTTTTATCAATAAGTCGGATATCATGGACATTCTGCGCACGCAGCACAAGACACAGATGGTGAAGACTGTGAAGGGGTGGATTCTGCCGGTGGGCATCGTGCTGATGTTTCTTGGCGTCGCTCTGGGAAGCGGTCTTCCGCAGGTTGCCGCCAGGGTCTTCAAGGTCAATCTGCCTTCTGCGGTGAACTTGTTCTATCTCCTCACGGTGATCGGCATCTACCTGGTGCTGCTCAGCATCGTAGCCCAGAGCCGTGCGGGGAAAAACAAGGAGAAATATTACAAGAATCTGGTGTCCATCAGTCTGATGCGTTTTACAGCAAAGGCGTCTACGCGGAATATGTGCGTCATCGTGCTGCTGATCTTTGTCTGCTGCTTTGCTTCCTTCTACGGAATGCAGTACAGCCTGACGCCGGATCTCGCAAAAAGTGATGATTTTGCTTTTTCCCTCCATTATCCTGCTTTGGAAAAACAGATAAATCAGGAGGATGTCTACAGGACAGCTCAAAACTATGACCTGAAGGTTGAAGACTTTATCCAGGGGCAGGCATCTAATCTTGTCATCTCTTATACGGCCACGGATATCAGCGAAGATGAAAACCGATATGTTGAAAAGTATTATGACCAGCAGAAAGGGGCGCTTTTCCTTTCCGCCAGCAGTTATGCGGCCATCTCTGGAAAGAAGATCACCGTGCAGGAAGGAACCTATAAGACAGTTACGTCAAAAGATTACAAGGGATTTTTTGACCAGGTGGACGGCTTAGACAGGGTGACGAATCCTGACAGCGGTAAATCCATGAAGCTGGCATATGGCGGCAGCCTGGAGCAGAATTCGCTATACGCCATGAGCGACCCCTTTGCCTATGTCATCAGTGATGACGATTACAGGAGGATGACCAGAGGACTGGATCAAGACTACCAGGAGAATCTGATTTTCTTTGATGTAGACGACGTTGAGCGTTCTTACGACTTTGCCAAAGCTTTGCTGTCTCAATACGTGGACCGGGCTACGGCGCGTTCTAACCACATGGGTTATTGGGACGCCTGGGAAGAGCAGCAGACACAGAAAGCAGGCAAAGAATACGGATACAGCAATCGAATCGACATGTCCATGGACAACAATCTGCTTTTGAATGACTGGAAATATGCACCGGGTTTTCAGATTATCCAACTGCAGGATCAGATGCAGCTGATCAGTGTATACGTGATGCTCTGCCTTTATATCTGTATCATTGCGCTGGCAGCGGTCTCCGTCATGACCTATGTGCGAAGCATTTCAGTGGCATCTGATAACAAGGAGCTGTTCGACAGCCTGGAAAAGCTGGGCGCCGACAGAGCCTGCCGGCAGAAGGTGCTGAAGAGGCAGTTGGCAAAGATTTTCCAATATCCGACTGCCATCGGATGCAGTCTGGGATTCCTCTTCTCACTAGCTATGGATATTTCTAATGATGGAAGGCTGGCGGGCACGGAATTTACGGCCCTGGGCATCTTATTAGGCATTATTGCAGCCATCTCTGCCATCCTGTTTGCAGTCTATCGTTATGCATTAAAACGGGCGCAGATGCTCATAGGAATATAATCGAAATGGCACAGCCCGCCTCGGCTGTGTCATTTTGATTATATGGAAGATACTGTTCGGGGACGCAGAGTTGTGGTACAATGTTTGATGGACAAACTATTTAGATCGGAGCAAAAAATGAAGTATGTAAAACAGTTCATCATCATCTTGATGATTTCTTTTATCGGGGAGTTATTGAATTACTTTCTGCCGCTTCCTGTTCCTGGCAGTATTTATGGACTGGTCATCATGCTGATCTGCCTGCTGACTGGCGTGATTCCGCTGCATGCGGTCAGGGATACGGGCCGTTTTCTCGTGGAGATCATGCCTTTGATGTTCATCCCGGGGGCCGTGGGCCTATTGGAATCCTGGGGCGTCTTAAAACCGATTTGGATTCCTGTTTTAACGATTACGGTGGTTACTACAGCGGCTGTCATGGCGGTAACGGGAAGGATTACCCAGGGGGTCATACGTATGGGACAAAAGAAAAATGAGGAGGGGATGGCAGATGAATAATTTTTTAGTAGACTCTGTCTTTTTTGGCGTAGTTGTCAGCTTGATTGCCTATGAAACAGGCGCGCTGCTGAAAAAGAAATTTAAATCGGCTATTTTCAACCCTCTTTTGATCGCCGTGGCGGCTACCATCGTCGTATTGCTTTTGTGCGGCATCGATTATGACAGCTATTATGAAGGCGCTAAATATCTCAGCTACCTTTTGACGCCAGCTACAGTATGTCTGGCGATTCCCATGTATGAACAGATAGAATTGCTGAAGAAAAACTGGAAGGCTGTCATGGCGGGCATTTTGTCAGGCGTTCTGACCAGCTTAGCCTGCATTCTGGCCATGGCAGCGGCTTTCGGACTCAGCCACGAGACTTATGTCACTTTACTGCCAAAATCCATTACGGTGGCAATCGGTATGGGCGTATCCGAGGAATTGGGCGGTTATGTAACAATTACTGTCGCAGTGATCCTGATAACAGGAATACTGGGCAACATGATTGGTGAAGGCGTGTGCAGATTATTTCGCATCAAAGAGCCGATTGCAAAGGGGACTGCAATCGGCACCGCATCCCACGCCATTGGAACGGCTCGAGCTATGGTGATGGGAGAAATTGAAGGCGCCATGAGCAGCCTCTCTATTGCAGTGGCCGGACTGCTCACCGTGGCAGGAGCTTCTGTATTTTCGTTTTTTTGGTAAGGAGACTGCATATTTGCGAGCGAAAGATAGGATACTAACTAGGAAGTATTTAGGAGGAGTTGATCATATGAAGGAAATCAAACTTAAGGCAGACAAGCCTTTTCACAACAACGTAGATGTGGCAGTCGTCGATTTTCCAGACGGCCCGGAAGGTGAAGAACGCCAGCGCTGCAAAGTGACGGTAGAATTTGCAGAAAGCGATGTAAAACAACTGCAGGACAGAGGCTTGGACTTTGACGGAGCCATGGAGTATTATAGGGATTGGCTGGACAAGGTCGTAAAGGTGCACTTGGCGACGGAATGGAAGTGCATAGACGGCTACGACCAGGTGATGGATATCATCAAAGAAAAGGTGAGCCAGTATTATTAACTAAAGAGAGAAGGCGGCTTTGCGGTGGATCGATTTTCGCCTGCGGAGAACGCCTTTTTCTTTTTTTTCTTCCTTGTTTTAAATCCGGCAAAAGTGCAAACCGAAAAAAATATACTAGACTTTTTTTGAGACCGGGCAGATTGCGGACTGCCGGAGCCGGTTTCTGCACCCAAACAGTCCGCAAATGAGAAATCTGAAAAAAATATACCAGACATTTTTTGAAACCGGGCAGATTGCGGACTGCTGGAGATGGTTTCCGCACCTATCCATACTGGTTTTGGTACGGGGGTGATTTCAACATCTGCCTCCCTGATAAAAAATTTTGAATCCCCTTGTGAGAAACTGTCCAAAATGTGGTATACTATAAGTTAGAAATTTTTTAGAGAAAGAGATGAGGAAAATATGACAAAAGTAGATATTTTCTCCGGTTTTTTAGGTGCCGGAAAGACAACGTTAATTAAAAAATTGATTGAAGAGGCCTATAAAGGCGAACAGATCGTTTTGATAGAGAACGAGTTTGGAGAAATCGGCATTGACGGCGGGTTCCTCAAAGATGCGGGAGTACAGATTAACGAGATGAATTCCGGATGTATCTGCTGCAGCCTGGTGGGCGACTTTGGCAAAGCATTGGATCAGGTAATTAACGAATATGCGCCGGACAGAATTTTGATCGAACCGTCAGGCGTTGGCAAACTCAGCGATGTCATTCTCGCTGTAGAGCGCCTGCACAACGACAAAATTCAGCTGAACGGATTTACCACAGTCGTAGACGCGAAAAAGGCGAAGATGTACATGAAGAATTTTGGTGAGTTTTTTAACAATCAGATTGAACATGCCAGTTCGATTATTCTGAGTCATACCGCAGGATTATCCCAGGACAAGCTGGATACCTGTGTTGCCTTGATGCGGGAGCACAACAAGGAGGCGGCTATCGTGACGACGCCGTGGGAGGAGATTACTGGAGAGCAGATTCTCGCTACCATGGAGCAGAAGAACACCATCGATGCAGAACTCGCCCACCTGGAGGAGGAAGCCCACGAACATCACCATGATCACGAGCATCATCACCATGATCACGATGAACACTGTGACTGCGGGCACGATCACCATGAACATCACCATGATCACGAGCACCATCATAATCACGATCACGACGAGCACTGTGACTGCGGTCATGATCACCACGACCACGAGCATCATCATGACCATGACCATCATCACCACGATCACGAAGGACACCACCACGCTGACGAAGTTTTCACCAGCTTTGGCGTCGAGACCGCACATAAGTTCACAGAAAAGCAGATTGAAGAAGCCCTTTCCGCTCTGTCCAATTTTGCTGAATACGGCCAGGTGCTCAGAGCCAAGGGCATCGTAGAAGGAGAAGACGGCCAGTGGATTCACTTTGATTACGTACCTGGTGAGCCGGACGTAAGACACGGAAGTGCGGCAGTTACAGGCATGCTCTGTGTCATCGGAGCGGGAATCGAAGAAGACAGCATCAAAGAGCTGTTCGGGCTGTAAGAGGTGGCGCATATGGAAATACCAGTATATTTGTTCACCGGTTTTTTAGAAAGCGGTAAGACGACATTTATTCAGGAAGCCTTGGAAGGCGATGATTTTAACGCAGGTGAGAGAACGCTGTTTTTCTTGTGTGAAGAGGGCGAAGCCGAATACCATCCCAGCAGATTTTTCGGAACCAAGGTTTTCTTTGAGACGATAGAAGATGAGGAGGAGCTGACGACGGAGCATCTGCGTGATTTGCAGCTAAAACATAAGGTTGAGCGGGTTGTCGTGGAGTATAACGGCATGTGGAATCTGGATACCTTCTATCAGAACATGCCCGAAGAATGGGTGACGTACCAGGAGATGATGTTTGCCGATGCGCGGACTTTTCTCCAGTACAATCAAAACATGAGACAGCTGGTCTTTGACAAGCTGAAGAGCGCGGAGCTGGTCGTCTTCAATCGCTGTGAACGGGGCTTTGACAAGATGGAATTTCACAAGATTGTCAGAGCCGCCAATAGGAGAAGTCAGATTCTGTACGAATATGGCAAAGACGACGTGGAGCTGGATCAGATTGAAGATCCGCTGCCTTTTGACCTTGAAGCGCCGGTGGTGGAAATCAGCGACGACGCCTACGCCGAGTGGTACCGCGACATCAACGAGGAGCAGGACAAGTACGACGGCAAAGTCCTGAAGGTCAAAGGCCGCAGCGTTCTGGGAGGCGGCATACCTGACGATCACTTTGTCTTCGGACGCCATGTCATGACCTGCTGTGTAGAGGATATTCAGTTTGCCGGTCTGGTCTGCAGATGGGACAACGCTGCGAACCTCCTGGAGCACGGCGGCTGGGTGAGCATCACAGCCAAGGTGAAGGTGGAATTCGACGAAGTCTACGGGGAAGAAGGTCCGGTGCTGTACTGCAGCGAAGTGACGGAGGCCGAAGAGGCAGACCCGGAAGTGGCACAGTTTTAGAAGAGAGAGGGCGTAACCTAAAGAAGGACGCCCTTTTTGAATTCATAGGAAATTGCGTTTTTATAATTTCCTATGAATTCAAAAAGTGGGGTGTGCAGAGGGGAATCCCCTCGCCGCCCTAAGGAGGGTGCTCAGCCTGCAAAGCAGGCACCGAAGGGAACCTAGGGTTCCCTAGAGGAGTGGCGCCAGCCACCTTTTAGATTGCGTGCTTTACAAAATTCAGCTATACTGATAAATAGTAAAGCGGAAAAAAGGTAAAGAAATCTTTACCTTTTCTTAAACGGAAACTTAGTGAATAAGTGTATTCTTTCTAATATGAGAAATAGGAGGAACAGCTTATGATCTTTTTTTTAGAATACTTGAAACATCCGGCAAAGATAGGTGCAATCGCACCAAGCGGAAAATGGTTAGCGAAGAAGATGGTGGAGTCCATACCTTTTGACGCTTGTAACTGTATCGTAGAATATGGTCCGGGAACGGGTGCATTTACAGAGGAAATCATAAAAGGAAAGAAAAGGGAGACGACTTTTCTGGTGATAGAGCAAAATGAGAGCTTTTATAATATGCTGAAAAGCAAGTACGCCAATGTGCCTAACCTGATACTGATCCATGGAGATGCAGGAGATGTAGAAAAATACTTGACCGATTATCATGTGGAAAGTGTAGACTATATTGTTTCGGGGTTGCCCTTTACTTCTCTGCCAAAATCAGTATCAGAGCACATACTAAACGCAACGAATAGAATCATCGGTGAGAGAGGCAGATTTATTACTTTCCAGTACACTTTATTAAAACGCAGCTTCTTTGAACAGTATTTTAAAATCAGGAACATTACCTATGAATTTAAAAATATGCCGCCGGCTCATGTACTTGTTATGGAGAATAAATAAACGATAAAGAACACGAAAAGGAGCAGATCAGATGAATGTTACGGTTATGATCGTTGATGATGATGAAGATATCAGAAATATGATTGGAATTTATTTACAGAATGAAGGGTTCCGTTTCATAAAATGCTGTGATGGCCTGCAGGCCATGAAAATACTGGATGAACATAAGGTGGATTTGATTCTGTTGGATATCATGATGCCCGAACTGGATGGAATGCAGACCTGCATTCAAATCCGGGAACGCTCAAGGGCTCCCATTATTTTCATGTCGGCAAAGTCAGATGACATGGATAAAATCCAAGGACTGACCATCGGCGCAGACGATTACATTGTTAAGCCATTTAACCCTTTGGAATTAATCACCCGGGTAAAAGCACAGCTACGCAGATATACACAGTATAATGACGCTTCCAAGCAGGAGTGCTGTCAGTACAAGGACTTGATCATGAACCGGATCAGCAGACAAGTTTGGCTGAACGGTGTCAGCATTCGTTTAACCCCGAAGGAATATGATATTCTGGAGTACCTTTTAGTGAATAAAGGAATCACTTTGACTCTGAAACAAATTTATGAAAAGGTTTGGAAAGAGGACTATTTTCAAAATGATAAGACCCTTCTGGTTCACATCTCTAACCTGAGAGACAAACTGGCAGAGCATTCTGATGAGACAGAATATATAAAAACAGTTTGGGGAGTGGGGTACAAAATATGAAGATTTCAGAAAATCGTCTGGTCAGTTTATGCATCAGCGGAATTATTTCTTTTATTCTGGGAGTCCAGATAATACTGCTGGTTGATTTTTTACAATTGAGCGATTCAAAATTGATAGTAAGACTGGTCCATGGTCTGATTTGGCTGGTTTGCGTCGGAGTGTTTTACATTCTGCAAAAAAAGATCTATCAAAGCAAGAAGAACCGTCTGGTGAAATATTTTTTCTTTGCCATAATGATCGCTATTTTTGCGGTAATCGTCACCCTTTTTCTGGTATCAAAAGTCATCACGATACCCATGATTTTTCAATATATGCAGAGCTACTTTGCACAGCAGAATGGTTTGGTAATCTATACCATAGCAAATTCGTTTGTTTTGCTGCTGCTCGTCATATTTATCGTTACATTTGCCCTTATGATTAAATCCAAGGTTAACTACATACAGTATATCTCCGACAGCGTAAAAAAAATGGAGGACGATGGTTTTGGAACGGTCATGGAGATAAAAAATGAGGATGAGTTATCAGAGCTGGGCATCAGCATAAACAATATGTCTCTTGCACTTCATGAGAAACAGGAAATAGAAAAAAGACAGGAAGAAAGTAAAAATAAGATTATTGCAGATATTTCTCATGATCTTCGTACGCCCCTCACCTCGGTTGTAGGATATTTGAATTTACTGAAGGAAGATCGTTTTGAAAACAAGGAAAAGTGTATCCAATATGTAGACGTCATAGACCGACGTGTGGAACATATGACGGCAATGATCAATCAGTTATTTGAATATACAAAACTGAATCAGAGCGATGTTCCCCTGCATCTGAAAAAAGTGGATTTATCTGTGATAATGAATTACATTGATTATGAATATCAATATCTGTTAAAAAAGAGCAGTAAAAAATGGATGATTCACTATCCAGACCATCCTGTTTATGTGAACGTGGATGAAGAAAAGATGATACGGGCATTGGGCAATCTCTTAGATAATGCAATGAAGTACAGTCCGCCCAATTCGGCAGTCTGTATGGAAGCTGCGTGTAAATCCGATACCGTTGTAATAGAAATATCCAATGAAACAGAGCTGATACAAGAAGAAGACCTGAAGAATATTTTCGAGCGCTTTTATCGTACAGATCAATCGAGAACGGAGAATGAGAAGAATGGTACCGGATTGGGGCTGCCCATCGTGAAGAGGATTGTAGAACTTCATAATGGGTCTGTCGATGTGAAACTTGTGGATAAAATGATATCTTTTTTGATTGAATTGCCATGCTACAGCATAATTTTTGGTAAATATGTTAACCAAAACCGCTGAAAACATGGATTCTGAAGCGCATTTTTTCGAATTATCACTACACAAATTAAAAAAATTAAAAATTTCTTACATTATTATGGAAAAAAGTGTTATAATAAATATATAGTGAAGCGTTTGAAAGGAGATGTGAGCCAATTATGTACAATATTGATGATTTGATCATGTATGGCGGTACGGGTGTCTGCAAAGTAGCCGATATATCGAACAATGTTTTTTCAGGTTCAACTGAGGACAGGCTGTATTACGTTTTGGAGCCCTTATACCAAAGCGGTGTAATCTATGCGCCTGTAGACAACGAGAAAGTTTTCATTCGTCCTGTCATATCAGAAGACGAAGCCAAAGACCTGATCGACAACATTCCGCAGATTCATACTGAGATTTACAAAAGCAGCAGTATGCAGCAGTTAACAAAGTATTACCAGTCGGTGATCGATTCCCACAAGTGTATAGAACTTCTGCAGTTGACAAAATCCATCCATGCCAAAAAGGTGGATGCCATGAAGCAGAACAAGCACTTGGGACAGATCGACAAGAAGTTTATGAAGAAAGCGGAAGAACTCTTATTTGGAGAATTTGCAGCAGCACTTCACATTTCGAGAGACGATGTGGAAGACTTTATACAGGAACGATTAGACGAAGAATAACAGGGGATGGGCAAAGCGATAGACAGCAGATCAGGTTTGATTTGGTTGTCTATTTTTTGTGCAATAAACGTTTTTTTACTTGACATGCATAGGAAAAGCGGTATAATAATCATTGCACTATAGTTTACAAATACTAAACAAGCAGTTTAGAATCTTTGTCATTACCACGAGGTGGAGGAGAGAATATGGAAATGGATATAGGAACCAAGATCAAGGAACTGAGAGTCGTAAAGGGGCTGACCCAGGAAGAGCTTGCCGACCGGGCGGAGCTGTCCAAGGGATTTATCTCCCAGCTGGAAAGAGACCTGACGTCTCCGTCTATCGCGACTTTAGCCGATATTTTGCAGTGTCTGGGCGTATCCATAGCAGAGTTCTTTGCAGATGACAGTGACGACCAGGTGGTGTTCAAAGACGAAGATTATTTTGAGAAAATAGACGGCGATTTAAAAAACACGATTGAGTGGATTATCCCCAATGCGCAGAAGAACATCATGGAACCCATCAGGCTGACCCTTGCGGCCGGCGGGCAGACTTATCCCGATACGCCCCACGAAGGTGAGGAATTCGGGTATGTGCTCAAAGGAGAGATTACCATCCACATTGGAAGCAAGACCCATAACGCCAAGGCGGGAGAGTCTTTCTATTATACGCCGGAGAAGCAGCATCATATATCATCAAAAAAGGGAGCAAAACTCATCTGGGTCAGCTCACCTCCTAGTTTCTAGAGAAAGGAAGAACAATGGCATCATCACTTATCGAACTGAGACATATTTCCAAGTCATTTGATGACACCTTAGTATTAGACGACTTCAATCTGACCGTCAACGAGAATGAGTTTATCACCCTGCTGGGGCCTTCTGGCTGCGGCAAGACGACGACACTCCGAATTGTAGGAGGCTTTGAAACGCCGGATCAGGGACAGGTGTTTTTTGAGGGAAAGGACATTACAAACGTACCTCCCAACCAGAGACATCTCAACACGGTATTTCAGAAATACGCCCTTTTCCCCCATATGAACGTAGGACAGAACATCGCATTCGGCCTCAAGATCAGCGGAAAGAGCGATGAGTATATCAGAGACAAGGTCAAATACGCCCTCAAGCTGGTCAACCTGGAAGGCTATGAGAAGCGAAAGATTGACGCCTTGTCAGGCGGCCAGCAGCAGAGAATCGCCATGGCGAGAGCCATCGTCAATGAGCCGAAAGTCCTCTTGCTGGATGAACCGCTGGGAGCACTGGATTTGAAGCTGAGGCAGGATATGCAGTATGAACTGATCAGGCTCAAGAATGAACTGGGCATCACCTTTATCTATGTCACCCATGACCAGGAAGAGGCTCTGACCATGAGTGATAAAGTCGTGGTCATGAACGGCGGTTATATCCAACAGATGGGAACGCCGGAGGAGATCTACAATGAGCCGGAGAACGCCTTTGTAGCGGACTTTATCGGTGACAGCAACATCATCGACGGCATCATGATGGAAGACCGGGTAGTCAAAATCTGTGATACCATCTTCCCCTGCATTGACGAAGATTTTGGCAAAAATAAACCTGTCGACGTGGTCATCAGGCCGGAGGATCTGATCATCGGAAAACCTGGCGAAGGCAGGCTGGACGGAGAGGTGACCCACAACGTATTCATCGGCGTCCACTACGAGATGGAAGTCCAGGCCAACGGATTCGAATGGCTGGTCCACAGCACGGACATGTTTCCTGTGGGACAGCAGGTAGGCATCCATGTGGATCCCTTTGATATCCAGATCATGAACAAGCCGGAATCTGAGGATGAGGAGGCGCTGGGTGTCAATGAATAAGCGAAAACTTCTCA